>RPQN01000273.1 GCA_003819715.1 Ignavibacteriota bacterium
ACGCGAGATAATCAATTTGGGGATTCCTTCCGCCATTTGTGGTTCGGTAGGCAGAGGTGAATGCATCCAACCAGGCCACGGGGTTCGAGTAACCGGACATCGTTCCCCAGGTCATTGCCGGTCCGACAATATAAACGGTGCGCCCTTTTTTGGCAAGATCGGAAACTATCCGTTCATACGCTGGCCAGTCTGCCGCAGCCTGTGCTGGAGTCCGGTTTGCCTGATCCGTTAAATTGGGCTCATTCATAACGAGGAGGTACTGTACCTCTGCATGGGCAAGAATAAAATTTTCGACGTTTACAAGGTCAGCAATATTCGTGTTCCCTCCCCACAACATCGGAACAAAATCCATCCCGTAGGCAGTATAATAATTATCCGGTATCATACTGTTCGGCGTGATTCCCCAATTATACCACCAGCTGACTCCTTTTTGAATTGCCGCCAGATCTTCTGCCGCAGGAATATTATAGGCTATTCCCCTCTTTGAACTCTTCGTAGGATGCAGATGTGGCGGTGTGGATGGGGAATCTATGGCAGAAGGTCCCTTACTGCATCCCAGAAACACCGACAAGAGTATTGATAAGGTCAACGATTTTTGATGATGGACCAAGCATGCTCCTTCATGATACATCCATGATAAACATATTTTCGTTCACAGATGGCCTAAGTTTGGTGGGAGTTGCACTCCCGACCCGATTCAGTACTTACAATATCTCCCAAATCGACGGCAGGTCAAAACTTGTTTAATTTCTTATATCGCATCAGCGCTTCCACAAAATAATAATCAGCGTATATGAGCGGTACATCAACCTCACTGTTGTTGGGCATATGACCGACACAGTGATTCAGTATAAAATTCCCATTGCATCCGAATGCGTTGCGATACTGTTGGGAGCTCAAAACACGAATCTGTTTTTCGGCAATTGCGAGATATTCATGAGACGCATTCGATTCAACATACTGACTTAATTCAATCAGCGCGGAGCAAATAATAGAACCAGCTGAAGCGTCATGGAGACAATGAGGAATGTTCGGCGCATCAAAATCCCAAAATGGAATTTTATCCTCGGGAAAACGCGGGTGATGAATAATAAAATCGGCAATGTGCTTTGCCTGAACGAGATATCCACTGTCTTTTGTAAAACGATACATCATGGTAAACCCATAGAGACCCCATGCCTGACCCCGTGCCCATGCCGAACTATCCGCATATCCCTGCGATGTTTGCTTGAGTTCCGGCATACCGGTTAATGTATCATAACTGACGACATGATAACTGCTGTAGTCTGTACGAAAATGATTTTTCAAGGTGGTCGTGGCATGCCTGACCGCTCCATCTGATAAATCCGGTTCATGAAATTCTCTCGCGGCGATCATGAGCAATTCGAGGTTCATCATATTATCGATGATGACAGGGTACTGCCACTGCTTGCTCCACTCGGCATAATCCCATGAGCGGATACATCCTATGCGCGAATTAAAGCGAGTGAAGAGTGAATGAGCAGCTGTCCTGAGTACGTTGTTATACGCCGTATCATGCATAATCCTGAATCCATTGCCAAAGCTGCAATTGATGATGAATCCAACGTCATGACTAGTGCAAGTGTATTGCTGCTCTTCTACACGACCGGTATACGCTCGTGCCCATTTCTTAAGCTCTTTATTACCGGAATATTCGTACAAATACCAGAGTTCTCCCGGGAAAAAACCGCTGACCCACCAGTCTGGCTTGCAGGTCTTTAATTTTCCGAATTGGTCTGTTGTCCGCGGTAATACACCAGGCTGATTCTGCAGCGAACGCGCCATTTGTAAACTTTGCTGCACTGCAAAATCGAGGGTTTCGATGATGACATTTTTTATCGGCTCTTCATGATGAGGATGAGATTGAGCATTGAATTTTGAAGAGAAGGCAATAATCATGACTGCTGAGAAAAACATGGATCTGAGATTTCTCGGTGTTTTCTTGATCCTCGCCTCCCCACGATTCAGGATGCCGGCAATTATTCTATTCTGTTCATTCATAACAGACAAGCTCCAGAAGAGAATTCGTCGGCATATTTTCCTGCCGCTGCTGGTCGCGGTTCGGCGAGAGTGTTTCCCAGCGCAGTAGATAATGCTCGCCGGCAGGTGCGTTGCCTGCATCAAAAACCTTATTCACGACCATTCCGGGAAAAGGAGAACGGAGCGAATCTAATTCCTTCGGATAGGTCGTTTCTATTGGCTGCGTTTCAACCGGTTCCAGTGTATCATCGTTAATAACGATCTGACCGTCGCCGTATTTGATATGATGATAGCCGAATACGATGGTTCCTATCTTCGAAGAGAATCTTGGCGGTTCGATCAACAATTCATTGACAATCGTGCCAACACCTTTGAAATCCCACCTGTATCCCCAATGCGTGACCTGACAATGTATCCAGGCACCGTGTCTGAATCGAGCGAGAAAAAGCTGCGTGTTTCCCAATGAATCATATTTATGATATCCGATCAGTATCTTACCGATTTTGTCAAACCCAATTTTAATTCCAATATTTATCAATCCGCCGTTTACGGAAGTCGTGTCAATGACAAGTTGATTATCTTCGAGTGTGATCGGGAGTTTCACTCCTTCACTGCGAATACTTTCCCAGTGCAACAGATCCTTACTGCGGGCATAAGAGAGAGTATGATTTGTTGCACAGTCGGGTGAGTTGCGCCACACCCAGAGAAGATGGTACCATCCATCCGGCCCCAACAGCGGTCCCTGCATGTAGGCATTCATCAGTCCACGGCCATCGGTCAGAGGGGTATCGAGAAGCCGTTTCCATTGCCGCTTTCCTGCATCCCAAAGATTAAAAATCTCGTACCCCGACCCACTCCTTCCGTACCGATAATGAAAGAGAAGCTCCCCTTTAGGTCCTCTCATAAATACAGGATACGTCGTTACCTCTTCATCCTTCCCCGTCATCGTATGAATCGCCTGCATCGAATGAATATCGAAAGGGAGAGTACTCCGGAAATACACCAGCGGACTGGAATGCATGTTCCCGACAAGATGAATGTATCCTTCATCATCCAAAATCAATGAGAGGTAATTGTGACTGTCCCATCCAACCTTCGAATCTAATTTGCTCATGTCCCAAATGGATTTATGAAGTTCACGGCTGGCTAGCGTTAATTGGTGCGAGGAATCGTAATATGCCGCATACTGCCTGCTGCCGGAGGTGAACAATGAAAAGTTAACCGGGAAAGATGACGGAACAGAACCTATCGAAATGGTACTGATCCGTTCTGAACCGGTGTATTTGAAATTGGCACCCGCGATACAACCACACATCAGTAGAAATGGGAATAACAGGAGAGAAAACTGTTTCATATTTGAAATTCCAAGTATATTCATTGATCCGGAAGGAATACTTTCATGTCTATTTTGCACTCGTATGAACGCCGCCAGCATCGCGGACCATTACCACATAATCGAGCGTCTCGCCCGGCAATTTCATCTTTTCGCCGGGTCCAGCCTCGCGGCTCCATAGTTCGGCGAAGGTCCGTTCCAGCATATGATCGCGCCAGACAACTCCGGTTTTAACGGCTTTATACCCGGCACTGGACAGCGTCTTTCGCATTTTTTCTGCCGCGCCGGCAATCGCCGCATCCGGTTGTTTCAATGTGACGGTCGGATACGAACCAATCGAGAAGAGCACATAAACTGTGCCCCCTTTCACAGACGAATGAATACGGAAGTTCAGATCGGTTTTTAACCTGGGGTCGCTCAGGCGGCGTGTGGCGATCCAGCCCGAACCCTCGACTTCCTCTGGTAAAATATCGAACGTGTTGTCCGACGATCCATCCACGTCAGTATAGACCGGTCCCTGGGATTCGACCGGACGATCGATAAAGCAGGCGGGATTATCCGGGTTAGAACTTTCCAATTCCTGCACCAGCGCGGAAGCGTCCGATGCACCAGCCGGCTTCTGATAAATTATCATGCGATCGTTGTGCCCCTGGCCATCACTGACCTCGATGAGATTTCGTCCCGGCTTGAGCGGTGTTTTCCAGAAGAACACATTCGCTGCCGGAATGCCGGGAATCGGTACCGCCGTCCCGTTCTCCTTTTTCACTTCGGAGTCCGGTATATGATAACTGCCGTTCCAGATTTTTTCCCGGGCGACTCCGTTCAGAGTCAACTGCAACTCGACGGCGTTGGAATAAGCTTTTATGCCGTTGTCGGGTGCAAAACCCCGCAGAAAATGGTACCGCCCGCAAAGATGCACCACCGGCTTGCCGGGATTAAAGAACAATTGAAATAAAAAGGCAGCGTCCTTCGGCATGCCAGCGAGCGTATACAACCCTTTGGTGTTGCGGTTGTTTTTGAACTTCAGGTTGTAAAACTCGCGGAAGTTCCACCATAGAAACATGGGGCGATTCACAACGTCATTCCGGCAGACGGTCTGAAGCCGGTACTCGGTGAACATCTCCGAGTACTCCTCCGGCTCGTATTCATTAATCACAAATTTTATTGTGCCGTAGGGAACGTGGTGGGTGATCCAATCGCCCGAACCTGTCTCGGAAACCATATCATTGTGCGGCAATTTTTTAAAGTCGGTATAGGGGCCGCCCGTGTACCAGCCGTCATAGGTGTTGTATGCGTTAAAATCGCAGTTCTTCGCATGCTGATTGCCGCTTGCCGCGTAGGTCACCAGGCGCGTGGGATCATCTTCCTGCCGGATCACAGCCGCATAGTGGTTGACCACGTCCAGAATAGTTTCGTTGCCCGCGCTCCAGAAGAGGATGCTGGGATGATTCCAGTTTTGCCGCACCATTTCACGGGTGAGGCGCTCGCCGTCCGGCGTTATAGTTTTTTCTTCATTGCCTGCTTCTTTCCAAAGCTGCCCCGCGTAGCCGT
>RPQN01000274.1 GCA_003819715.1 Ignavibacteriota bacterium
AGATCGATAATTGAACATTTGCAGAAAACGGGATTTCATAAACGATGGTTGTTACCGGATTGAAAGGATTTGGATAATTCTGATGCAACACCATATTATCGGGCGCAATATTTTTGAGCGACTCGACAACGGTAGGCTCATCGGTTTCCAGGGCGCCAATATCCGGAGCCCTGCCTGCGAAAGGAAATCCAATATCTCCTCCTGCATCAATTAATTTGCTGCCGGCAGCAGGTTTCATAAAATCAATATAAGGTAAACTGCCGTCAGGCTTTCGCGGCGCCGTCAATTGGGATTCATCAAGACTCACAAAGTCCTGATCGGTAAGATTGAAGCCTGAATCAAAAGAGTTATGTGAAAGTGTACTCTTCGAAGTATCTATATATGCAGTGTCTGAACTCCCTGCTTTATAACTGAGGTTGTTCTCCAAGACATGATGGTAACCGAATGCCCAGATGCTGCTGTCTGCCTCCGGACTTTCACGGTTCACCATATTGAAGTTTATATCGTTCTTGTACGCCGTGTTGTTATACCAGGAGTTCCCATTCAAATGATGGTTGGAGTAGAACCCGTTTGCTTTATTTCCAACGGCGATGCAGAACTCAATGGTATTGTTCGGGACAGGATTTGGGATCTTACTCGCAGGATCATATGCATATCCACCTGCTTTAAATCCATTCCCGTCGCCCAATTTTTGAAAAGAAGTCGAATATCCGTTATAGAATGACCAGCAGCTGTCAAAAACAACTGCCGCACCTGACCGAATGATATCAAACCCATCATCACTATTGAACCAGGAACGGCACCCTCGAAAGATATTCCCCGCACCGCTGGAATTCGGATGGCAGCCGAACCCGTCCGTATTGCTGCCAACTTTGTCTTCAGAAACATTGTCCCGGTTTCTATATGAATCACAATTCAAGAACAGATTGTCGCCTCCAGTATAATGCCGCAGGCCTGTCCCCACGTTGTCATGCATACTGATCTGCTCAAAGATATTGTGATTCCCCTTGCTATAGATGCAGTAGGATTCCGTGTGTGCGGTAATGGTCACCTGCACACCGGTCATCTCCAATCCTTTGATGTGAATATAGCTGCCGACCACATATATCCCTGCCACTCTCTCGTTCGCCGGTTTTACTGCAGAGAAATCAAATATAGGTCTTTCGCCTGGATACGCCCAATACTTGATCGACTGACCTTCTGTTCCACTCTTGTCCAGGTAGGTCACGCAGGCAAACAGACTTGAGACCACTTTTGAAATTTGGTCCTGCCGGACATTGTAGATACCGCCCCTGACATAGACCGTGTCGCCGGAGCCCGCCAACTCTTGTGCTTTTTGCAGAGATTCAAGTGGCTGCTCAATCGTTCCAGGATTTAAATCGCTGCCATTTGGGGCAACATAGATCTGCGAGAAAACAGGAGTGCTTGAAACGATGAGAAGAGCGAGAGCACATACGCTTGATTTTATCATTGAAAGTTTGCGAATGATCATGTGCATTTGATTTGATGTACCGTAACAGTCTGTGTTATCGTCCTCTTCTCTCTTCAAGAAGGACTCGCCAAACCCGAATGCCGTCATCCTGATGCCATCAGCGGGATTTTTTCTCCTGGATCGGGATTGAGAGCTATCGCTCTCAATCCCATTTCCAAGAACAGAGGGAGGACAACTGTCCTTATTTCAGCAGCATCATTTTCTTGGATTGAAAAAAGTTCTTTCCACTGACACCGGCCGCTTTAAGAGTATAGAAATACACTCCGTTGCTCAGCTGAGAGGCATCAAAGCGATAGGAATGACTGCCAGAGAGATACTTCGATGATAATTCGAATACTTTTTGACCCAGGATGTTGAATATGGCCAGGGTCACATTTGATTGTTCAGGCAATCCGAATTCAATGGTGGTGCTCGGATTAAACGGATTCGGATAGTTGTCGCTCAAATAGTATTGCCCAGGAATATTTTGACTATTGGATTCCACACCGACGACGATGACGTTTTTCGATGTAATCAACGCAGATGCGCTGTCACCCGGAACATAGAGATACTTCGCGTTTAACATTGAATCCCGTAGTGCAGCAATATACTGAGTTCTATTGGCCAGGTATATTGCCTTCTTCGCAGGGAACCAGTTCAAGTCGCCAAGCGGCAACCGGTCTGTGCCGGCTGACAGCAACGTATCATTCGTATAGCTCAGGTTAAATGGCGGCGGCCAGGATAAAACTGGATTGCCGGCAACATAAGTGATAGGCGGCGTAATACGCCAATTCGGTGCATTGGTAGGTTGTGTTTTACCCCTGAACCCTTTCACCCAAGCCAGCATACTATCGGTGTTATTTGGAGCGGCTGTAAACTTTGGATCAAATTGCCAGTAGTTCTTGCCAATTTTGAAGTTGTTATCCTGTCTCATAGTGGAATCAACATCTCTGTTCCACAAGAGACATTGATAGACAGAATCGGACGCCATAGTAGTGTTCCAATAATTTGTGAACTTCGGATCCAGGTAGAAAAGATTATATCCGTTATAGAGAGAAATAGAATCAAGCCTGTTCGTTACATTCGCATGGGTCTCAAATGTTGTAAAATAGGTTTCATAACCGTTCGTCGTCGTCTTGCGTCCCGTCCAACACCAATTATAGAAAATACTATTTGCCTGTAAAGAAGAGTACCAATGATTTTCATGACCGGTGGTTTGCATGTTAACGTATGTATAATGGTTCTCTATTAAGTTGGATGTAATTTTTTCACCGCCATTACCAAATTCTCTGGCCATATTAACGGAGGTATTGTTTTCCAACTGGATATCAGGAATGGCGCCATCAAAACGGTGGGGCATACCACCGCTCTGGTTGAACCTGTTTCTAATCCCATTGATAAAAAGACAGTTGGTTACATAAACTTTCTTCGCAGCTCCGGTAATTTTGAGTGCATGACTATCATGGTCGGTAAACACGCAATTATCAGCAATAACCGAATCACCGGCCGCATTTTCAATAATTTGTATGAGATAAGTACCATCACCCATAAATCCACTAAACAGAACATTTTTTACCGTTACACTTCCTCCCGCCCTCAAATTAATCATAGTTCTCCCCGTAGTACCAGCACCCGGTGCCTGCAGAAATACCGGCGGTGTGGTCTGATTGTAGAGCCAGGTGGAATTAGTTCCCTGTATGGTCAAAGGAAAATTGACAAACAGGGTTCCATCAAAGGCGTAGATTTGTCCGGGTTGCGCCGTATAAACTCTTTTCGCAGGATCATGTGTTCCGTTTGCCAGAGTGTCGCCAGCGATTTGAATATTGACATACTTATTCGGATCAAGTGCCGTTTGGGCCATGACTACACCAAGCCCGCATAAGGACACCATCAATATGAAAAATAACTTTCTCATATGGATACTCCTTGAGATTTGTTGAATTGGTGGATTATGTAATGAGTTTGTTGATAATGAACGACATTTATTTCTGCGCTCTATCACCTCCTCCAAGCTTTAGTTTGGATGCGAAGCATTGCACATCATTAAAACGAATATCGAACTCCCACATCTGCTGTGAGACCATAATATTGCACATCAGACAGTTTTTCCAAGACACTTCTAAATTGACGGTCAGGTCTATCGGTAATATTGTTCACATTCAAAAACAATTGAAGTCCTTCCAACCAGGGAAGTTTTTGATACGCGGTAAAGTCCCATCTGTAATATTCACCTGTATATTCATCAAGTTCCTCTTGTTTTATATCTGAAGTTTTTAAGACATTGTCCTGGTATAAAAATGATAACCTGGCGGAAAAACCGCCAATATCATAGCCAAATGTCAGGTTCAGTACATCATTTGGCTGATCGATCAATCGACCGGACCTGACTGTATCTATCAGTTTTGATCCAAACAGGCCCACCTTCACAGATTTTTGAAATGGATAATACGATTCGGATTTAATGTGAGTATAGTTCACGTTCAAAACCAAACCATTTAAGAAGGAGGGGAGATACCAGAAGCGGGTTTGCCAGTCTAATTCAAAACCTTTTACATAAGATGCTTTTTCTAAATTAATCCAGGTACGAATATCTGTATCAACACTATACGCTAACGGCATCCGGTAATTGATCTTTGAAGGATCTCTCGTTAAAAATTTAATAGGAACAATTAAATTGTCTATTTTTTTATAAAAATATCCGGCGGTGAATAACCCGACAGTATTTTCATAAACCGAAGCATACACATCATAATTTTGAGTTATCGCGGGGTGAAGATAAGGATTACCTAATTGTAAAAATTGCGGACTCGCTGCTGAACTAAAATAGATATACGGTGAAACGGCACGGAAGTCAGGATAAATTATACTTTTAGTACTTGCAAAACGAAAGTCCAGCCAATCTGTCGGTTTCACACGAAGATGAATTTGCGGGAACCAGGTCCCCACTTTTGTGGAATCCCAGTGAATGGTCTTAAAGTCATATGCTTGTGCACCCAGCACCGTTTGCGTCGCCCGTTCGAACGTAGAATCCGCATCATAAAAATATTGATATTTTTCGTATCGTATTCCCGGCAAAAATGTGATAAACGTGCCCAGATTAAATTCAGTCATAACATAAAAAGCATAGAAATCCCGGGTAAATTTATAATCATATTGGGTTGATGCTTGCGCATTAAGAAAATAGTAAGGATACGTTTGCCCATCGAGCGAACTGACAAAGGTGTTGGTCTTTGCCATATCTTCCAAACGACGAATTTTAGAGATTGAAATCAAATTGTAGAACGCATTATTACTGACTCCTTCCTTGCCTGCAAGAAATTTTCCAATATTATAATTCGGATCTTTAAAAAAAGATGCATAGATAATATTATCATCGCCTATCCCAA
>RPQN01000275.1 GCA_003819715.1 Ignavibacteriota bacterium
GCGACGGCGGGTTCTATTATCATCAAAATGCATATCGGTGGCCTGGATTTGCCAGCGGAAAATCATGGGACGAGCAGCCGATCATAGGTTTGTTCCGTGAAAAAGCGGCTCAGATCAACGGTACACCCTCCACGGCCCTCCCCATTCCGCAGCCGCCCAGACTGTTGCCGATAACGACTCCGTATAAAATATCCTGGCAGGGCTCACCCGGCGCTACCGGTTATATCGTTGAGCGGAAAGAACGGTACCTTTTTTTCTTCTCAAGATGGAGAGTTATAGACAGCTGCGCGAGCGATGCGGATATCAATTACCGTCCGCTGTTTATCGACACCCTCGCAGAACCCGGCACAAATTATTCCTATCGTGTCCGGGCGCTCAACCATTCCGGAATTTCAGAAGTCTCCAATGTCGTCGGTCCGGTACGTGCACCATGTCGAATATTCGTGGATGAGTTTGAGTCCACCAGCAAAATTCACACGAAATCCACCGGCCTGACGCTGATAATCAATAAAGAAAATGGGAGAGCGAAGGAAGACGGAACTCGATTGGAAGGGAGCACTGGAGATTCAATGAGTTATCGGCTGCCGGCCCCGATTACGCACATTCAGATCGATGCGTTCCTGACGGCGGGCAGCAGTGAGAATGATCTGCAGTTCTCATCCGGAGTTCAAGATCAGGCGGCGGTCCCGTTACCTGCAACCAGAGAAATCTTTCCCGTATTCAACAATGCATACCGTATGTTCACGCCGGTCCGTTATACCATCAACACCATCCCGACAGATCACCGCTCCATCGTCATTTATTTGAAAGAAGGCATTCAACTTGGCAGACTGGAGATAGGATACGATCAGGAACACTGAAAACGAAAAAGATGAATCGGCAACGCTGATTCATCTTTCGCAAGGCCGGAAATATTTAGATTTTACTTCACCAGCAGCATTTTCATGGTTCGTAAAAACGATGTGGCCGTAAATTCCGGTACTGCCCTGAGCTGGGCAAAATAGACGCCGCTCGAATGCTGCGACCCATCGAACTGAGCGGTATATGTTCCTCCCTGGATTTCCAGATCATTCACCAGGGTAACTTCCTTTCCCAGGACATCGAACACTTTTAACCATACCATGCTTCGTTGGGGAATTTTGTACGTAATCGTTGTCTGCGGATTAAACGGATTAGGATAATTCTGGAACAGTTCATAATCATTCGGAAGAAGCTGACCTTGATCTTCTTGTATGCCTGTGGAAATGAGCCTGATCCGATAGAGGCCAATATCGGCCGGCTTATTTCCGGAGCCGCTGTTTCCGGCGGTGATGTACAACGATTTTCTATCAGCATCTCCCCAGGCACCATTCGACGGATTAACCGGCAGGAGGATGGTATCCAGACACACGCCCATTGGAGAAATGACCCACACTCCGGACGGACCGGTGCAATACAAATTTCCGGATGGATCGACCTTCATCCCGTCTGCATACCCGACGCGGGGAATGGTATAGAACAAATTTTTATGCACAATCGTCGAATCATTTTCCACATCCCAAACATAGATTTTCCCTTGCGGCGATTCATTGACATACAATTTCTTTTCATCCGGCGAAAAACAGATTCCATTGGGTTCGACAAAAGAGATATCCAACGCCGTGACCGTGCCGGTCGGACTTAACCGAAAGACTCCTTTGAATCCCATTTCCTTTGCCTGTCCTTTTGGAGTGTTGAAATCCGGGTCAGTGAAGAAAATCGAACCATCCGACTTTACCACGACATCGTTCGGGCTATTGTATTTCTTCCCGTTATACATCGATGTCAACGGGGTAATGTCCCCGTTCAATTCCTGACGGGCAACGCGCCGTTTTGCCATCTGCGTCAGGACCAAACGTCCCTGCTGATCGAGCGTCAGGCCGTTCGAACTGTCCGAAGGATTCAAATATTCGACCAATGAACTATCCAACGGCGACCAGCGGTAAATTTTGTTCGCCATGATATCGCTGAATAATAATCCGACTCCATCTTTCCAAACCGGCCCCTCCGGCTGCAGAAAATTACCGCGAAGTTTTTCCACTGTTGCGCCCTGCGAACTGAACGATTGAGAAAAAGAAATCTGCGCATGACAGGTCAATAGGAACCCAACGATAAAAAAGACCAAATATTTCATTTTCATTTTCATCTTTCAAATTATTTTCAAGTTAACAAAATCTATTACCGCAACGCGGGGCCATCAATGAGCATTATACGATGCGAGAACACGTCCATCCTTCCCGATCAGCAGCAACGCTCCTCTCCCGGGTGCGAGATTAACCCGAATATCTGATCCGCTGAGTTGATCTTTGAATACGACCGGATCCCTACTGGCACTCTCGGAAGTCAACACATACAATGTTGCATCCGGCAGCTTCGTCGGGCAAATAAGTATGCCGGGGTCTTTACACGATGTTTCATAGGCGGCGCTCACGCCGGCCCGATTCATCGCAAATTTATAGATGCGGCCCATGACGTTCAGTTGATCCGCCAATTCGAGCGGGGCAGAAAAGTACAAAATATGTCCTGCGCCAACCTGGACATCTGTAAATGTATTGCCGCTTTGCAGAATTCCCCGTTCTGCAAACGTCGTCCTGTTATCGGAATAGCTGAGAATCGCCGAATCGTCGGGCCACGTGAGAGCAATTTCACGTGTCGTTAATGCTGCTGAGGAATACGGATCGCTCCAGCCGCGCACGCGTTCGAGAACCGGGTGACCATGATCGTCGGCATCTATTCTACCTGAAATCAGAAGCGTTGCACCCGCCTGTACTTTCGTCATCAGCTGGTTCCAGGCGTTCTGGTGAAGCATCCAGGGCGCAGGAACGATGATCAATTTCGCCCCGGGCATTTTCGCTAATTGATACTCCCCGATGGCAAACGCCGCTGCCCGTGCGTGATGATACAGTGCACGGACTGCATTCTGTTGTACGGTCACTCCCCAATTTCCAAAAGAAGAAAGCTGGAGTGACTGCGGCAGGACTAAAGCGATATCCGGAAGTTTCGCTTCTGTGGCATACGCCTGTGCATCGTGTGCAAACGTTGAAACTCCTCTTAACACGTCCATCCATAATTTATGCGAGCCGTCGCGTTTCAGAATTCCGAACGTCTCGCTGCGGGTCCAATCCCAATGCAGTATGCCCGTACCGGCATTGGCGAACGCGAGGACAAATTTCCTTTCCAGCAGGGGAGTTCCTCCAATATCGTCCCATCGCGAGGAACCATCCAGGGACGATACCGGCTGCGGGCCTGTTTCGCCGATCAGATTTGGCTTGCCAACCGTCTTTGCTGCAACCGAACTCCAGAGAAGGGCGTCGTCACGCCACCAGCTGTGGTTCACGGTATAATCGACCGGCGATTCTCCCCAGAATTGATTCAGCACCCGGTCTGCAACGCCGCCTTCATCCTGACCGACAGTGATCGCCTGTTGGGCGCCTGTTGCACGGATCGCATGAACCATCGTATCGACCCACCATCGAAAAGCATATTGGGCAAATAAATTATAATCCACCGCGCGTATGGTTCTGGGATTGCCAAAGCGCGCGAGTTCCAGATCGGAATAATTCGGCAGCTGCACCCTGTGAAAATTATCCAACTCTTCGGGAGGGACACGCCACGCACACGCGAGGGAATCGATGGTTCCGTACCGCCGTTCGAGCCATGCCTGCCAGGCGGCGAGTTCGATCGGGTCTCCATTCGGCGAATTGCCTCTCCAGTGCCGCTTTGGATTTCCGAAACTCGGTTCATTGATAAGATCAAAACTCAGGAAGGGAACATCCTTGAACCTCATCACAATGGTCCGGAGGTACGCAAGCTGTGCATCGATCGCTGCAGGATCCAGATACGGATGTGACCCCGGTCCCAACCGATCTCCATCCTGTCCGGGTCCCGGTTCGAGTTCTGTTTGCGGATCGAATGCAAAGAAAGTAAATATGACCTGGAGATGATGGTTCGCTGCGGTCTGCAGAAATGCCTCGATTGCCCAAAGGAGACGCTCATCTGCGGCTTTGCTCACATCGTCCAGATAGCGCACCCGATTGAGCCAGATTCCGGTACGAACAGCAGTGAGGCCCTGCTGCTCCATTTCCTTAAAATCCGCTTCCCACACCCACGGATTTCCTCCCAAACTTCCGCTGACAAAAAAAGCAGAGGTGTAGGGATCGGTGCAAAAATAATTTGTTCCGGTCATCAGGTACGGTTTGCCGTCGAGTTTAAAATAATCCTTTCCCGTTGCAAGCCGCTTGCCGGAATGCAGCAGTGCGGAATCCCGGACGCAGACCCCGGAGGAGTACCGCTCGACCATCGTGCCGTTCATGGAAACGGTAGCGCGTACTTTATACAATCCGTAATTGTTCAACGGTTCCTTCAGCAATAACTCCTCGTGCAACCTCCCGCCGCAAGCCATCGACCGTGATGCAAGGACCTGGGATCCATGGAGCAGTTCGAGCGTCAGCTCTGCCGGTTCTCCGGACCGAACGACATCGACCGTCCCCGAGATATGATCACCCGGGTCCAGCGTGAGTTGCTGCAAGTTAAGCCAGAGCCGAATACCGCCATAGGAAGCATAGACGGCGGATTGCCGAATGAGATCGAGAGCGGAGGATGAATTCCAATACTCCGGGTCCGCTTCAAAGCTGAGATAAACGCGTCTCCTTGGAGATTGGGCGGCCCCGATAAAATCCTCTGCAACCACCGGCGACGAGATGCGGTTGCCCCCTGCATCGATAAGAAATGCAAGGCCGCGGTACCGTCCTCCACGTCCGTCATGGGCAAAGACGCGAACCGGATCGATCGAGTTCACATGAA
>RPQN01000276.1 GCA_003819715.1 Ignavibacteriota bacterium
AACTCTGCCGTCTTCTCCCTCATCCGCTCAGCTCACTGCTTCCTCCGTAAATCGCTTACGGAGAAGTTCCAGCTGCTGTCTGACACTGCCGTCGAATACGGTATCGCCGATACGGGCAACAAATCCGCCGATGAGCTGATTATCGATACTCTGGTCAAGGCGGACTTTCTTTTTTGCATAGGTCTCAAACCGCTGCTGAATCTGTGCCGCCTGCTGCTGCGATAATTCCGCGGCGGTTTTCACATGGACATGGACGATGCCCAACAGTTCATCCTGCAGGCGGAAAAAAGACTCCACCACATCCGGGAGCACTTCTTCTCGTCCTTTCTCCGTGAGCAGGGTCAGGAATTGAAGCGTCAGCGGTTGAACGCTTGATCTGAATGTTGCCTGAAAGACATCGAGTTTCTTTTCCTTTTTGATCACCGGGCTTTTCAGGAACAGGAGAAACTCATGAGACTCCCTGATGATTCGCTGAAGAACGGTCAGGTCGCCGCTGACCTTGTCGAGCACATGCAGTTCTTCGGCCGCGGTCAGCAGCGCTTCAGCATATCGATTTGCTATACGCAGATTCGCCATAGTCCGTTAATTTTTCGGGAGTTTATTGATAACGGAATCGGTCAGTTTTTTCCGCCGCGCATCATCCAGCGTTTCATCGAGTATCTTTTCCGTCGCCTGAATCGCAAGGCCTGCGATTTCCGAACGAAGCTGAAGTTTTGCCGCATCAATGTTGCGCTGGATTTCCTCCGACGCTTTCTTCAGTTCCTGCTGTGCCTGCTGTTTCGCCTTCACGACAATTTCATCTTTCAGCTTTTCAGCCAGCATTTTGCCTTCGCGGATCATTTTTTGATATTCTTCTTCTGCACGCGCAAGATTCTTTTCGTTCTGTTTGATCATCTCTTCTGCTTCTGTCCGGGCACGGTCCGCCTGTTCCAGCGCGGATCGGATCTGCCCTTCGCGGTCCCCGAGCATTTTGAGGATCGGCGTCCATGCAAATTTCGCGAGCAGGAACAACAGAACGAGAAACGAGAGAATCGTCCAGATGATCAGTCCCGGGTTAATATCAAAGAGTAACTCCATGGATTATGCGCCTTTAAGGGCAAGAATAATGCAGATGGCGAGCGCAAAAAATGTCGCGCCTTCAATCAACGCTGCGGCGATCAGCATCGATGTCCGTACTTCCGATGCCACTTCCGGCTGACGTCCGCTCGCTTCCATCGCAGCGGCGGCAAGTTTGCCGATTCCAAATGCTGCCCCAATGACGACAATTCCAGCTCCAAATCCAGCTGCGAGATACGCTATTGCAGTTGCTTCCATTGAAAATTCCTCCTAATGATTTTTTGGTGTGGGTGTAATGTTCTTGATCTATGATGAATGTGAATGATGTTCTTCATGGCCTTCCGCCTGCATCCCTAACCCCATAAACAACGAGGTGAGCATCGTGAAGACATAGGCCTGCAGGAAAGCGACAAAGAGTTCCAGCATATAAATTCCGACAACAAACAGCAAAGGCACCGGTGCCACCGCAAATGAACGAAACATAAATATCAATCCGAAGAGCGACAGGATAACGATGTGCCCGCCGGTCATGTTTGCAAAGAGACGCATACACAATGCAAACGGTTTGGTAAACAATCCCAGGATCTCGATCGGGATCATAATGGGCCACAGGAACCAGGGCGCTCCGCCGGTGAGGTGCGCAAGATAATGCTTAAGGCCCTGCGACTTGATCGCAGAAATCTGTATCATGAAAAATGCAATAATCGCCAGTCCGGCCGTGACCATGATATTGCCGGTCGGGGTCGCACCATACGGCACCAATCCGCAGAGGTTCATCACCAGGATGTAGAAGAAGGTCGTCAGCATATACGGCATATACTTCAACCCGGCCTGTCCCATATTCGGCAGAACCACTTCATCCCTGATAAAAATAATAATCAATTCCAGCAGGTTGACAAATCCCCGGGGAACAAGGCTCTTCTTATACGACCGCGCCGCAAAGACCGCCGCGATAAAAAGAAGGATTCCGCCCAGAAGAAGGAAAAAGACATGCTTGGTGATCGAAAGATCCAGGGCCAAACCGCCGATGTGAAGCGGTGCAAACCGGGGCAACGAGAGATGAACAAATGGGAATTCAATGGTGTTCGAGTTTTTGATGTGTTCCAGCAGGTGCATGAAATTAAATGCGCCGCCATGCCCGCCGGCGGCATGCGCCGCTGCCGCGGTATCGGCTGCCGCATGGGCGGTGTGCTGGAGTGAATCAGCAATAATTGATGGTTCGAAGATCAACGATTCCTATCCTATTTTTTTGAACTGACTCTTTTCTGAAGATAAAATATCTCCAGGACCAAATTCATAATATAGAAAAACAGCAGCGACAGCATCAGAGCGGCGGAATGCATATGGAAATATCCGATCAGGAGCAGCAGAACGCCCCACATGAGCATCAACCGGAACACCATTCCGCCCAGAACATATTTTAAAAATGTCGTATGCGAACGGTTGTAGGACAGTTCTATCGCCGCATATCCCAGAAGTAAATTGACAAAACTCATCGTGCCGCCGGCAACAATGCCCCGGAGTACCTCTGCGGTCGCAAATTGTGAAATCGGAAAATACGCCAGCACCGCCGCGCCTGCGAAACAGTAAACGACCAGCCTGAGAAATGACCAATCAATCTTCACGCTTGTTCTGTTCCCGTTGTTTTTTTTCTTCTGCGGTGATCGACGCAACCGTCTTAAAGAACTTAATAAATCCGCCGGTGCAGCCGAGGATAATGCCGACAAGTTTCCCGTACGGCGCAATATCAAATTTTTTATCCATCCAGTGCCCCAGTAAAAAAAACAGCACTACTGCTGCAGCAAGCTGGAATCCCATGGTCAAAAAAGGCGCAACATTCCTCGAGAGGCCCGGCTCTCTCTTGTTCTTCTGTGTATTGTTCTGCTGCCGGTCTGGAGATTCAGAGTCCATAGGGCGTCCCTGTTCTCCGCTAGGTTGTCCTGCTTAATGCTTCACTTCGTAAATCGGTCCTTTTTCAGTCATCGAGACTCTGCCGTCAAAGATCGATCCTTCATCGATCACCAGGCGCGTCGCCCGGATGTCGCCTCGGATCACCGATTTACCTTCCAACACTAATTTTTCCGACGCGTTGATCGTCCCGCGGATTTTCCCGCCGATGGTGATATTCTTTGCCGTGATATTGCCTTCCACTTCACCGCTCACACCGACGGAAAGCGATTCACTCGCCGATACCTCTCCGACCAGCTTCCCATCGATGCGGAAATTTCCCTGACTGCGGATCTTGCCTTCAATCACGGTCCCTGCACCGATGATATTCATATCTTTTACTGGATCAAATTTTGTCGACACGCTTCACCTTTAGAGATAAAAGTTTATCATATAGATCGTCGGATCTACAGGAACTCCATCTTTCCAAATTTCAAAATGCAGATGCGGACCGGAACTCGTTATTCCGGAATTGCCAAGCGTTGCAATCGGCTCCCCGCGCCGGACGAACGAACCGGATGATTTCAGGAGCGATTGATTGTGTTTGTAAAAACTTGTAAAGCCGCTTGCGTGGGCGACAATGATCACGTATCCGTATTCATACGTCCACCCCGAAAAAACCACATTTCCATCCGCCGCCGCAACAATGAGATTTCCGGTCTTGCCGGCAATATCCATTCCGTAATGATTGCGCGACGGCTCAAATCCCCTCGTGACATATCCTTCTGTGGGAAGAATTGCCGGAAACGATACTGCAACGCTTCCGCCCGGTTCCTGGGCTGCAGGCCGGGAAGGCGGCATCTCCTGTCCGGCATTCACATAAGACTGAACGGACGCCGATACCGGTTCTTCTTTTCGTTCTCTATTCTTTTCCCGCTCTTCCGTTCTGGGTTCAACTTTTACCGTCCCGGAATCGGTGACCGCCACATTCTCGCCCATCGCCCGCCGCAGTTTGACGTTGTAAGACCGCAGTTCGACAAGCTGCTCCATCAAACCGTTCATTCGCTGATTGAGCAATAGTAATTCTTTGCCGTATTTATTTTCAAGGCCCGGGTTCGAGAGCGGGAATATCCCGCCCACTGGAGTATATATGAGGAGAAGCAGTACTACCGCAACCGCCGCTGCCGCATAAGTGACTAATCCCGTAACAAGCTGCCAAGGAGCAAATCGAAAGTTCTTCGCTTTACTGGCATCCTCATCCGGCACTAACACTACGGTGAAACGGTTCTTTTTTGTATTATGGTGCTGACGTTCTGCTGCCAAAAGCTTCAACCTTTACTTCAATGGTGTCTCTTTTGAAGATAAAGTATAACAAAAAAAGCCTGAAAGTTCAAATTTTTTCAGACGTATGGATTATTTCATTTCTCGCCCCCGCAGCCTGAGGCTTAAATGATACACGTGTATACGTGTTCCTTTTATGAATCCGTCCCGATGGAATCGGGATGAGACCGCGACAACTTGTCCGCCGTTTTTTGCCAAAGGCATCACTTCCCCAAAGAGGTTCTTTGGACGTGATTGGCGGAAGTCGGG
>RPQN01000277.1 GCA_003819715.1 Ignavibacteriota bacterium
ACGATGCCCGTTTGTTTTTCCCATTTTTTGTTCCAGTTTTCTTCATGGACGACGACCGGCGTATACGACACATCGAGCGAAGGGAATTCGAGCTTAAATTTCGAGAGAAGAGAATCAAATTTATTTATACTGCGGCCGTTCCATTTTTGTTTTGGAATAACGCACGTTAACGCATTCGGGTCCTGAATAAAGCCGGTGAAACCGAAGAGCGCCAGAAGGCCGGCGAGGAGATCCTGGTAGGGTTCAGCGATCCGGATAACGATTTGAATCCAGCTGCGTTTTTTCATGACAATGCACTTTTCTTTGAGCGTTCATATTTCTTGAGAAGGTCCTTCAGAAGATCTTCGTTCATCTGAAGCCAGAATATTTGATCCTGATAATTATCCTGGATTTTCCTATCGGCCTTGTTGTATTTGACGTTCAACAGATAAATCAGCCAGACGAGAATACCGAACAAGATCAGCCCCTGCTGTTCGACAAGGGTCAACCCCATTGCGGTCTGCACCGCGATGCTGATCAGGGAAAGAATCGCGAACCAGAATGATGTTCTGCGTATTTGAATCATGATGTGATATATGGTCCCGAAGAAAAATACTTTTTCATGAAATCCGGCAGGGATAAAATGGTTTAAAATATAGAAGTAAAGCTGACGTGCTTCAGATTCGTTCAACATGTGTGAGTTCGAGTGCCGGCGGGCGACGTCCTGGAGGAATGCACTGGGTTGATTTTCGACAAAGGCGCGCCTGCGTTTTGTGGTTTCCTTTGCGTACATGGTCAAACCGGAAACAAGAACCAGGAACAAGAACAGAATAACGGACTCATTCCGGCTGCCGGTAAACGGAATGATACGGGAACCACACGCACTGTAAAATAGCGCGCAAAGCGCCGCAAAATAAAAGCCCGGTATAAGGATGCGCGCCGATTCATATAAACCGAAGGAGGAACTTGTTGATTGATTCATAGGCCGCTCGCTGAACATAAGGGAACAATAATTTAGTTGTGTGATTTATTTCGCCGGCACTTTTTGAACGGTCTTTATCCGGCTCAGTCCTGCTAGCAGGATTCCAATTCGATCCTGCGCCAGTCGATAGGCGGAAGAGGAATGAAGAAAATTCTGCATCATCATTGAAAAAGCGAGCATTTCACCATCACGGGTTCTGACATACCCGGACAAACTGCTTGCGCCATTGAGTGTTCCTGTTTTGGCGCGCAGGTTGAATTCAGCAGGAGAACCGATCATCCGGTCTGCCAGCGTTCCATCCCATCCTGCCACCGGGAGGGAATTGTAGAATTTCTGAAATACACCCGGTTGTTTCGCGACGGCGGCAAGGAATTGGACGAGCTGATCGGCGGTGAACAGGTTATACCGGGAGACGCCGGATCCATCGACTGCGGTAAATTTTGTTGTGTCCATTCCCAGGCGGGACAGGAATTCTTTTTCTGCAGACACGCCTTTTTTCGCCGAGCCCGGGACGCCATTCTTATACGCCCCCATAACCTTGAGCGCATTTTCTGCTGAAAGATTATCGCTTTGTTTGTTCATGAAATTGACCACCTTTTCGATCGGCTGCAGATGCACTGCAATCTCTTGCGCGCGGTCATGAACTTCGCCGCTTATCACTTCTCCAGCGACGGTAACACCGGCACGGCGCAGGGATCCCTTAAACAGGGTGCCCGCATAAATTTCCGGGAACCGAAGAGCTAATTTCTGATTCACCTGGCGGCCATTGAAAATATCCCCTTCAAGAACCACCGTATTCGTATTATTGACCGTCAAACGCCTGATCTTGAACGGCTGCCGGATACTATCGGTCACCAATGAAGCATGGTTAAAAATCGACACAAATTCCGTAAAGGGTTCGAGATATGCCGAAATTGCGTTTGCACTTGCAAGAATATTGACCGTGATACAATTCTGATTGACGGAAAGTGCATTGATATATGGCGCGTCGGGATCCGATTCATCGTCCCACGTCCATCCTGCGCCCCAATAGTTGTCATCAAAATAAGAATCATCGACGACGATATTCCCGCGCACCATCTGGACACCGGACCGGCGAACCGCGACGGCCAGGGAATCCAAATCCATGTCGTCCAGGAGCGGATCGCCGAATCCTTTTAAATAGATATTCCTGATTTGAATGCCGCCGGCCATGCGGTCATCTGCAAACACGGAAGTTTTAAACTGATATCCTGTATCGAGGATGGACAATGCAGCAGCAGAGGTAATCAGTTTAATATTCGAAGCCGGGTTCATGAGCGCTTTGCTCTCATGGTCATATAACACCGTGCCGCTATCGAGCGAAACGATTTTTATCCCTGCATGAGTATTTGTGAAAATCGTATCCTGGAGAATCGCATTAATTTTGCCTTGCAGGACGGTGAGCGGATCCGGAGGGAGAATGACGGGGCGAAAGACTATACTGCGCCGGCCGGTCGAACATCCCGAGAGGAGTCCGATAAGAATAATAAAGAAAACAGAAGAAAGAAATGAATGATCGAGCAATTTACGATTCATATTCGGAGGAGAAGGATGAATCGGCGTACGAGATATCGAAGGATTATTTCTAACGGAGTGAATTGGTTTTCTGGTACTCATAGACTGAGTGAATTTCTTCTTAAAACGCTTAAAATGCAAGAACTGATGCAAATTGCGTTACCTTGCTATCTCATCGAAAAAAGGATATATTGACTTTGAAATCAGTATAAATCGCAGGATGAACCCATGCTTCAATTCATTAAAAACCTTTTTGGCTCCAAGCACGAGCGGGATGTCGAGGATTTATTTCCCAGCGTTGCGGAGATCAATTCACACGTTGCTGCACTTCAAACGCTCACCGATGATGAACTTCGCGAAAAAACGACGGAATTCCGGCAAAGAATACATGACCATATAAAAGTCGTTGAAGATGAAATCGCCCAATTAAAGACAACGCTCAAGGAATCGCAGTCTTTTGAGGAGCACGAAGCTCTTTATGCAAAGATTGACGAACTGAATAAACAGCTTGACGCGGAAATTGAAGTCATCCTGAATGAAATCCTTCCCGAAGCTTTTGCAGTGGTCAAAGATGCCTGCCGGAGACTGGTAGGGCAAACATGGGATGTGGCTGGCAATAAAGTGGTTTGGGATATGGTGCCGTTTGATGTTCAATTGATGGGCGGCGTCGCTCTTCATAAGGGAAAAATCGCAGAAATGGCGACCGGCGAAGGAAAAACGCTGGTGGCAACCATGCCGACGTATCTCAACGCGCTGTCCGGGCGCGGCGTTCATATCGTCACCGTCAATGATTATCTCGCGCTGCGTGATAGTCTGTGGGTCGGAAAAGTGTTTGAATTTTTAGGTTTGAAAGTTGCCTGCATCCTTCAAAACATGGATCCGCATCAGCGCCGAATCCAGTACGCGGCAGACATCACCTACGGTACCAATAACGAATTCGGTTTCGATTACCTGCGCGACAATATGGTGGTCAATGCGGAAGAGATGGTCCAGCGGCCGTATAATTACGCCATCGTCGACGAAGTGGATTCGGTGCTCATCGACGAAGCAAGAACGCCGCTCATCATCAGCGGACCCGTCGCAACGGAAGATCATAAGTTTGATGAAATGAAGCCGTACATCGAACGGCTTGTCCGCTCACAGCAGAATTATGTCGCAAAGATTACGTCGGATGCAGAATTATTTCTGCAGCAGAACAAGCTCGATGAAGCGGGCGTTCAGATGCTGCGCGCACAGCGCGGTCTGCCGAAGAATAAGAAACTGTTAAAACTGTTCGCAGAGCCGGCCAATAAAACCCTGACGCAGAAGACCGAGCGCGAATATATGCAGGATCAAAGCGCGAGGATGCATGAAATCGACGACGAGTTGTATTTCAGCATTGATGAAAAATCGCACCTGGTCGATCTCACCGATAAAGGGAGGGAATTTCTTGCAAAGGAATATCCGGGCAATAACAAAGATTTGTTTATCATCCCGGATATCGGAACAGAACTGAGCATGATCGAGGGCGATGCATCGCTTCCATTTGAAGAAAAACAAAAACGAAAAGACGAAGCAAATAAATTATTTGCAGAGCGGAATGACCGGATTCATACCATCCATCAGCTTCTGAAGGCCTATGCCCTTTACGAGAAGGATGTGGAGTATGTGGTCTCCGATGACGGCAAGATCATGATTGTCGACGAATTTACCGGCCGGTTGTTATCCGGCAGGCGGTATTCGGAGGGATTGCATCAGGCGATAGAAGCAAAAGAAGGCGTGAAAGTTGAACGCGATACCCAGACCCTGGCAACGGTCACACTTCAAAATTATTTCAGGATGTACAAAAAACTTGCCGGCATGACCGGCACTGCAGAAACTGAAGCGGGAGAGTTTTTTGATATCTACAAGCTCGATGTCGTCGTGATACCGACGAATCAGCCGATGGTCCGCGAAGACCATGATGATCAGGTTTTTAAGACAAAGCGCGAGAAGTATAATGCGGTGATCACGGAAGTGGAAGAGATGCGAAAGATTCAGCGTCCGATTCTGG
>RPQN01000278.1 GCA_003819715.1 Ignavibacteriota bacterium
ATCAGGTGCGTGAACTCTCAGGCCAAATAACGAATATGACGCAGGAAAACGAGAGGCTCATGGGGACCATTAAAACTCTTACGGAGTCTTTTGCATTGACCAAGGAAGCTGCGGCGAAGGATCAGGCAGCGATCGATTCGTTAACGAGCCTCGTTTCTAAATTACGGCAAAACTTGAGTGCCCGGGATAATCTGATTTTTGCCCTCGTCGACAGTTTGTTCCTGCAGTATGACAAAAACGTTGCATCGATGAATGATATTGAGAAACAAGGGATCTCCGGAAAATTTGAACGTCAAAATGTCTTGAGCAATATCAAGAAATCTATTGCAGACAATCTGCAGTTCCTCGAGTCGACGAACCTCGCGCCAAACGATTATGCCGAGATTGCACGCCATCATCAGCAATTTGCGAGCCAGTGGAAGGGTCTTGGCCCGAAACTGGCAAACATTTACCTGAGCGGTAAAAAGAAAAAGAACGAGGTTGCCCTGATTGATTCGATGCTGTCAACCTGGTCGGCGAAAGTAGATATCAGCACATGGAAAGCACTTGGTTCACTCATGAGCAAGGGCGGCGTTCAGCTCAAACCGTTCTCCAATGGCGACGAGTTTACCGCGAATTTTTCGGAATTTGTGCGCAATGAAATCAGCAATGCGAATCAGGAGCTGGAGGATGTGCGGGCAAAACGATATAATACATTTAATGATATGGTCTGGAAGACGGATATCAATCCGGTCTGGCTGCCGGTCCTGGTAGAATCCGGTAAAATTACGGCCAGCCAAAAAATGGAAATCGAAAAGCAGTTCGATTTGTGGCATAGCGCTGTCACACCGGTCTCGCCGTACCTCTATGGGCTTATCGCCCTTGTCATCGTGATCGTTCTCTGGTCGGTGACCCGTAGTCTCAGGAAGAAACCACGACCGGCCTGAACGATTGTTGTTCCTTTATGAAATTGAGAAGTCCATTCTCCAGATAACCGGGAATGGACTTTTCTCTTATTCCATCGTCCTGGGTTCGATATCTTCCATGGGAAGCATGGGCAGGGGTTTGCCGTTATGCTGAAGCCTGAACTTTAAAAGTTCGACGGTGGGATCCGAAGTGATCCTGGTTTCAACACCGAAGAGTTTTGGCATAAACATACTGAAATCGAATAATCCTTTTTTGGGCATCTCTATAATAGAGCACTCCTGATACTTGGGGATGCCGGCCCGGTTTTTTGCTATATCGATTGCTGTTTCCAATCCGCCAAGGACATCTACAAGGCCGTTTTGTTTTCCATCCAGTCCCGACCAAACCCGCCCCTGTGCAATCGGTTCAATATCGCTTGCCGGTTTCCTCCGGCCCAGCGACACTTTCTCCACAAATTCTTTATACATATTTTTTATTGCGGCCTCAGCGACCGCACGTTCCCCGGCAGTAAGATTTCGATCCGGAATTTGCATGCCGATTAAAGGAAGGGTCATCCCGAAACCCAGATCCGCATGCGCTCCAACCTTTACGAAATCTGTCGACAGCCCGAGCTTTTCCTTTAATCCCTGATTATACATCCAGCCGCCGATGACTCCAATCGATCCGGTTATCGTTCGAGGTGCTGCAACAATGGTGTCTGCATACATCGAAAGCCAATATCCCCCGGATGCGGCGACAAATCCCTGTGAAACAATAATGGGCTTCCTGCCCTTCGCTTTTTTCACCGCTTCGGCGATGTAGTCTGAAGCCATTCCATCGCCGCCGGGAGAATCGATACGGAGGACGATTGCCTTGATCTTCGAGTTATCGGCCGCCGCTTCAAAATCTTTAACCAGTCTGCGTGCCGCGATCCCCCGGTCCATATCACAGACCCCCAATGCATAGATCACGGCTATTTGAGGGGGTTCTCCCCAGCGGTTGTCGTAGGGGAGGTTGAATTTTGCAATGGAGCGCGGTGAAATAAATGAATCATCGTGTCCGGTGGTCTGCCGCACCAGATCTTTTACGACCTCCCACCGTCCTATCGAATCGATCAATCCCATTTCCTTCGCCTGCTGCGCAAAGAAGAGCACCTTGTTGTTCACGAGGGTATCGATCTGGTCGGAAGTCAAATGCCGGGATTCGCTGATTTCGTCACTTACAATTTTGTACCAGTCGTCGACCAGTTTCTGCCGCTGCTCACGGTCCGCATCCGACATATTTTCCCGGGAAAGGGATTCGTTTGCCGATTTGTATTTAAAGAACCGCCATTCATCGAACCCCAGGCCTATTTTTTCCAGCGTCCCTTTTAAAAAGGTGCGTCCCATAACGAAGCCGTCCAGCATGACCGTTCCCATGGGATCCATCACGATCTTGTCTGCGACCGAGGCAAAGTGGTACAGATTGATGTCTCCGCGGTCGATGAAGATGAAGACTTTCTTTCCGCTGGCTTTGAGGTCTTTCAACTTTTCGCGCAGCTCCCACAGCTTTTCGGCATCCGCAGATAATCCGGAGGTATTGATTGCGATTCCTGCGACTGCGGCATCGTTCTTTGCAGCGTCGATGAGATCGATCAAACTGCTCAATGTTTGTGTGTTGTCGAAAAAGAGATACCGTTGATAATCGACATGCATGGGCCGGTTCAATTCCACAAACACTTTTTTTGCCACAACCGCCTGATCAAAAATATTCCGGTCATATGCGCCAATTCGAATTCCATAGGACGTCATGGTGCGCCGTTGATTGACGGCAGAACGGGTTTGAGATTCCAATCCGATACGGCCCAGGTTGAATTGGAGGCCGAACGTAAAAGCTTCCGAGTTAAAATACCGGGCGGTGAACCGGATGCCGGGTAATGCTTCGAGCGCGAACCCTGCACTCCAGGTATCTTGATCAAGTTGAGGCGTGCGGTGCAGGATATAATCTGCAAAGATGGTCAGCAGCTCGGTCCCGAAAGGACGTCCTGCGATATCTCCAGCGAGTTCATATCCTTTTGAATTCAATGCCGAGGTATACGTTATGCCGGTGGACAACAAAGGGATCGGACGGAATAATGAACCAAGAGTCAGCAGGCTGGATTTATCCAGCGCCGGGTTACCTGCGATGGTCCAGCCGTACGAGATTCCGGTGCTGAACGATCGGTCTCCCGACGCGAATGAAAGATGGTAATTTGAAACTGCAGCACCTTCGATTTTAACGCGTTCCATACCTAAACCTGCGTACGGTACTCCGGCAAACATTCCCCAGCGGTGCATGGGGTCATTCGCATCGTTCCAAGTGATCAGGATATCGGGCTGACGGATCGTCGCGAGTAGTGCTGGATTATCAGTCCCATACAGGCCGAATTTCATTGCCCCGGGAGACGTGAAGAGAAAACTGTTTCTTTCATAATAAGGGGTAATAGTGGATTGTGATTGTGCAGGAACGAGGTCTACTATAATAGAGAACAAGAGGGTGATCAAAAGAAAGCGTTTCATAGGGTCTCCTTGTGGTGTGCCGGTGTGCATGGGCTTTCCTCTTTTACGGGCAATATGCTAAAAAGTTTTTTAGGTTGAAAGAGCGGGCGGTGCGTTATGGGTCGGCCCTATGTAAAGTCGCATCCTTGTTCAGAGTGACGGAAAGAGGACAGGAATGATTCTGTAAAAATCTTTTACCGTAGTAAGTTCCGGAATATATTTTTATATTTGCGGTGCACTTAAAACCACCTTGACAGAGGGAGCGTGAGTATGGCCGGTGTTTACGAACTCAATTATAAAGGTAAACTTATTCTTTGCCTGGACGTTGCAGGTCTAAAATTAAAAGATAAGCTGGAGTTCCAGAAGCACGTGGAGGACGCGAAGGAGCAAATCCGGAAGTTTCCTCCAAAATCTTTATTAATTATTACCAACGTCACCGATACCGGATTTGATACACAGGTCGCAGCGATTATGGGAGAGTATGCGGATCATAATACTCCCTATGTCAAAGCGAGTGCGTTGGTGGGGATTGCAGGAGTACAGAGGGTGGTACTGGCTGCAATCAAAGCGATGATCGGGAGGGATTTCTTCATCGCAGGATCCATGGAAGAAGCACAGGAGTGGCTGATACAACAATAAATCTTGCCGGTACCAAAGCCCGTGATCGTCACTATCGGTGATAAGCATGGAGAGTGACGGTCACGATGCAAGCTCAGACTGACATCGTTCTTTATTATTAAGGTGGCTTCTCGTAATTCAAGGATATTATAATTCTCGGCATTGAATAAATCAGTAGATCAGGCGATGGCGGGTAGCAAAGCCCGTGACCGTCACTATCGGTGATAAGCATGGAGAGTGACGGTCACGATGCAAGCTCAGACTGACATCGTTCTTTATTACTAAGATGGCTTCTCGTAAATCAAGGATATTATAATTCTCGGCATTGAATAAACCAGTATTATCAGAACGACCGATAATACATTTCTCAGGATGAAAGAGGGGGATCAGGCGATGGCGGGTAGCAAAGCCCGTGACCGTCACTATCGGTGATAAGCATGGAGAGTGACGGTCACGATGCAAGCTCAGACTGACATCGTTCTTTATTA
>RPQN01000279.1 GCA_003819715.1 Ignavibacteriota bacterium
AAACCTGCCGGAGCAGACGCGGCAAAAGGCAATCCGGTCCCGGTGATGCGGATCGAGGTTCGCGTGTATTTTAAAGATAAAGCCGGTGAATGCTTCTTCCGCCGGATCGATTTTTCTGATGTTGGTATCCCTGGGCTGCGGGGAAGGGGCAATGGCCACAAAGGTATCCAGCAATTCTTTGACGCCAAAGTTATTGATGGCGCTCCCGAAAAATACCGGCGCGAGATATGCATCGCGGTAATGTTTTTCGTCGAACGGTTCAAACACCCCTTCAATGATTCCCACCTCTTCCCGGAGTTTTGCAGCAGAATCCGGCCCGATGTGTTCATCCAGCGCAGGGCTGGCAAGATCGTCGATTGCGACAATATCGTCCGAGATGCGTGTTTTATTGGGCGAAAAAAGTTTCAGTTGTTTTTCGAAGAGACTATAGACTCCCTGAAAGCGTGCACCCATCCCAATGGGCCATGTGAGCGGCCGGGTATGGATGCCGAGTTCATGTTCGAGTTCATCCAGCAGTGCAAAGGGATCGCGCCCCTCCCGGTCCAGCTTATTGATGAAGACGATCACCGGCGTGCTGCGCATGCGGCAGACGTTCATCAGTTTTCGCGTCTGTTCTTCCACGCCTTTCGCACAATCGATCACCAGGATCACACTGTCCACTGCGGTGAGAGTCCGGTAGGTATCTTCAGCAAAATCTTTATGGCCGGGGGTATCTAAAATATTAATTTTATATCCGCCATATTCGAACCCCATCACCGATGTTGCGACAGAGATCCCGCGCTGTTTTTCAATTTCCATGAAGTCGGACGTGGCGGTCTTCGTAATCTTGTTGCTCTTCACCGCGCCGGCAATGTGAATCGCGCCGCCAAAGAGCAGCAGCTTTTCTGTCAGCGTGGTTTTCCCGGCGTCGGGGTGACTGATAATACCGAAGGTTCTGCGTCGTGCGAGTTCGTTGTTTTTCATTACATTAATTCTAGAATAAATTGCGTCATGGTCTGTACGAAAATGATAGGCGGGGCAAAAGAGCGCCCGGCAATCTGAGGAGTAGCTACTGTGGTATCAGAGTTCTATGAAATCGAAAAATGATCATCCTGACATAAGATAAGCAAATATCACGAGAGAGCCAAACGCACTTCTCTTATCGGCGTCCTTGCTGATTATTCGTTCTTCAGCATGGTCTCAGCCAGTTCAGCGGCATCACGGACATACCGTGCACATTTGACCTCCCTGAAATTATTCTCTTTAAAAAATTGCTGTCCTTCCGGTGTGACAAGGCTGCAGCCGAGTAATTCTTTACAGGAAACGCTTCCATGCCTGGCAATGAATTGTTCAGAGAATTCTCGTACCAGCCGATACGTGGTTTCGTTCGCCGAAGCGTCTTCTTTCACCGTTTTGCCATGTTTGCTGCCAATGAGCATTATCGCACCGGTGACAGCGCCGCAGACATCCTGACGACGTCCCATCCCCGCACCAAAACCGCAGGAAATTTTTAGCGCTTCGGTCCGGTCTATGCCAAATTCTTCCGCAGAGGTCGCAAACACTGCCTGGGCGCAGTTAAAACCGTTAAGAAATGTCGCAGCAGCCTGTTCAGGTTTTGTACTCATCGATTTGTCCTTTTATTCATAGAGAATAGAAAATGAAGGAGGGATTGAATTCACTCCTCTCCATCTAAAATACTTTTTTCCGGACAACAACGCAAGAAGGGACAATAACATTTGAACCGCGAGTACGATCAGCGAAGTCGGACGGAAACGGTCATGGAGGTCAGACCTCCTGACGGGCGAATAAGATAGAGGTTGATTTCTATGAAATAAATAATAAGATTTGATGCGTTCCCTGTCTCCATAAAAATAACAACGGTGCCACGTTCTTCATTTCTGAAAGGCCGAACACTATGAAGAAATTCCAATTTGTGTTTCCCTTCCTTTTTTTCTTCATCATGGGAACCACCGGATTTGCTCTTCCGCGGTTTGCCGCGGCAACAAATCTCAAATGCGGCAGCTGCCACATCGATCCCAACGGCGGCGGTATGCGTAATTATTACGGTGCGGCGATGTGGGGAAGAGGAACGCTGCCGGTTCGTGCCTGGTCCCAGGATTCAACGATGATGGATTTTACACCCCGGTTGAATGATTTTGTGAGCATCGGGATGGATATGCAGACTCTGTTTTACCATCAACCGCAACAGAAACGCACGTCGTTCTACCAGATGCAGGGAAATATTTATCTGACCGCACGTCTGGCCAATAAACTTCTTCTCTATTTTAATAAAGGTTTGTACGGATTTGATGTCTTCGGCATTGCGTACGTTCTTCCTGCAAACGGATATATCAAAGCGGGCAGATTTACTCCGGCATACGGAACCATGATCGACGACCATACCACATTTATACGCACAAAAACCGTCTTCCCTCTCTACCGCAGGGATGACACCGGTATTGAACTTGGCATTTCCCCCTCGTTCCTGAGCTGGAACGTCGGCGTGTACAACGGCGAAGAAGGCGCCGATCCTTCCAACGGGAACGTCAGATTATTCACCAGCAGAGCAGAAGCGTTATTCCGGCTGGCCGACGTGAATGTTTCTCTTGGGGGATCCACATGGTTCAACAAGGGCCTCGCAGGCAGCCTCACGATGTACAGCGGCTTTGTAGGAATGGGGTATAAGGATTTGACCGTCCATGGCGAAGTGGATCTTAAAAAAAACATTGCAGGCCTCGGAACGAAAGAGTTCATTACCTATCTTGAAGTGAATTATCTCCTGTTTGACGGTCTCGCGCTGAAACTTCTCTACGATTTTTATGACCCCGATATGGACCTGGTGACGGGCAGTGAAACGAGATATAGTATCGGTGCGGAGTTTTTCCCGCTGCCTGGCGTCGAAGTTCGGCCCATGGTTCGATTTCATTCCATCAATCCCGGGAATGTGCAGCAAAATGAAATCGATATTCTGATGCATCTCTTTATTTAACACGGCGAGGCAAATATGAAGTCAGGAACTCTCTTCTTCGCAGTTCTATTCTTGGGCGTCATCCTTGTTGTCTTATACAGCTGTAAGGATATGGGAACCGTGCCCTCCGGACAGACCGGATTATCCGCAAGCAGTACCAACGTGACGGTGAACAAAGGGGCGACGGTGCAGATCACTTTATCCGGCGGGACGACCCCTTATTCAATCATTCACCAGCCCGATACGCTCAAGGCAAAAATCACACTTGCGTCATCCCTGCTCACGATCACGGGCATCGAAACCGGTATCACCAGGACGGTCGTCGGCGACCATACCGCTCCGGTTCCCGACAGCGTAGAAATTGAGATTTCCGTACAAACAACGGTTCCACTCGTTTCATTCTCAAATCAAATTCAGCCGATTTTTAACAGCCAATGCACGGGATGCCATGGAGGCAATGGTGGATTATTTCTCAATTCTGGGGCAAGCTATGGTAATCTGGTCAATGTGCAGGCGCAATCAAGCTGCACATCCTTAAAGCGCGTGCTTCCGAACGATGCCGCAAACAGCGTGCTTTTCAAAAAGATTTCCGGTTTTTCATGCGGATCCCAGATGCCGCAGGGCGGGAGTCTTTCCGGAAGCGACATTGCATTAATTCAATCCTGGATTAATCAAGGGGCAAATAATAATTGATATCATCCGTGAATCGAGCCTGTTCGGGTGCTAATGCCACTTCTATAAAGAAGTCTGGGGTTTTTTAATCTAAGCCTATAAAAAAAGGCATTAGTGCTCGTTTCCATTTTCGCTTAAGTCATTTACGACACAATACTATTCAATGGAAACGGCACTAATTACAGCACGCACCGTCATCCGGGCCGCCGCACGAGGGAGCAGTTCCTTTTAACGCTCCCTCAATGATTCCCGCTGCACAACCGCAGCCGTCTCCCACATTGAGCAGGATTGCATTCTGAGGACAGTTCCTTTTGCATGCACCGCATTCCATGCAGAAATCCCGCCCGGCAATAAACACCTTCCTGTCTTTCATTTCAAACACTTCGTGCGGACAGACCTTGACACACATACCGCAATTATTGCACTTTTCCCGGACCAGCTGGAGCGAGACCACTTCAGAATAATATCGTAATCTGTTCATCGATTCACCTTCATGAAAAGAGACCGTTTAAGATGACAAGAATAGCGGCGATCGCACCTGAGGCAATTTGAACAGGCACGGCAATTCGCATTTCTTTTTTAACTCCTGCAAGCGACGTATATGTTGATGACCCGGTAAAATTCATTGCCAGGAAGGAGGAGATTGCTGTAATAATGAAAAACCACGATAATATTTCATAAAGATTATCATTTGGTGATTTTAATAAAAGGAGGATCAGGAATACTACGGTCCCCGAGAAAAATCCCTTTAAAGAGAAATGTCTTCCGGGAATATATGGCAGAAACAAGGGAGTTATGAGTATTCCTGCACAATAGGCAGAAAATACTTTTAAGATTGCCGGGCCTCCCTCACCTGAAAAATTCCTGAACGACAAACCGT
>RPQN01000280.1 GCA_003819715.1 Ignavibacteriota bacterium
AGCAGATCGATGATTGAACGCCTTATCAAAGGAGAAATTACCATCTGACATGCGGCTGTTATCCCTCCCGCTGCATCTTCAATGCAGCGGGACTACTCGCGGAGCAAATCCCATCCCGTTCATTCCAGATGGGATTTCCCGTTTATGGCCACCTCCCTGTATATCCTTCAATCCCAGAGTAATCAAAAGTATTACATCAGATCATCAGAATATCCTCAGCGCCGTATCTTCTTGTTGCGCGACGACTCGGAATGCAAGTCCCATCGGAGGTTTTCCGTGACGCCATCTTCGCTTTGAGTACAACTGAACTACGCATGATCATGGAAGAGTGAAATAAAATGTCGCACCCTTATTTTTTTCAGCCTCGGCCCAAATCCGTCCGCCGTGCCGATGGATAATACGCCGGACCGTGGCCAACCCGATGCCCGTCCCTTTAAATTCTGAAGCCGTATGCATCCGCTGGAATGCCCCAAATAATTTCGCCGCATATGCCATATCAAATCCATCGCCATCGTCGCGAACGAAATAAACTTTCTGACCATCGTGATGTGTGCATCCGACTTCTATTTGAGATGTGGTATGTTTGCAAGTAAATTTCCATGCATTTTCCAGAAGGTTTGCAAGAACAATCTCTATCAAATTACGATCTGCCTGTGCCAGCAACCCCGGCTCAATGACAAAGGTGACCTGACGATCGGGTTCTGTACTCTGGAGGTCCTTCGCGACGAATTCGGCAATACTGCTGAGATTCACCGATGACCGCGACATTTCGCACCGCATGACGCGCGACAAATTGATAAGATCGTCGATCAAATGTTCCATATGCTGACTTGCAGCACGCACACGATCTAAATACTCGTTCCCTTTTTTATCCAGTTTCTCTTTATAGTCTTCCGATAATGCGGTACTAAATCCATTGATTCCCCGGAGTGGAGCGCGTAAATCATGAGAGACTGAATAACTGAACGCCTCCAATTCCTGATTGGCCACTTCGAGCTGTTTCGTGCGCTCATAAACCCGCTGTTCCAACTCTTGCTCTACCTGCACATGCTGCCATATACGCCAGCGATGGACCCCGATGATAATCCCGCCGATGAGAATCAGGAGAAAGCTGTAGAACCAGGTCGTCTGGTAAAAGTGCGGCAACAATTCGAATGAAAGATCCGCACCTCGTTCGTTCCATACTCCGTCATTATTACATGCGATAACACGAAATTTATACTTCCCCGGAGGAAGGTTGGTGTAATAGGCAACACGTCTTGTCCCCGCGTCCACCCATTCCGGATCGTATCCTTCCAATAAATATTTAAAAAACACCCGGTCGGGAACGAGGTAGCTCAGAGCGGTATAATGAAATTCCAGTTTTTTTGTTCCGGGACTCAGCGGTTCTTCCTGATCCATTCGTACCGGTTGAACATCCGCGATAAATTGTTCGATTGAAATCGGTGGAGGAACGCTGTTCCGTTTGAACGTCTTCGGATCAATCACCACCGCCCCTTTGGTTGTGGCAAACCAGATCCGGCCATCACTCGCCTTCCATCCGGAAGGCTGCCAGCTTCCAAAGCATTCATCTGTTCTCATTCCATCCGCTGTCGAAAAAGCCTGCGGATGCACGGTATTCCGTTTGCCATTTTCATATCCATCAATCTCTTGACGTTCAAGGCGTCCGACCCCCTCGGGGCTGCTTATCCACACATCATTTGAATCATCAATAAGGACACAATAGATTTTGTTGGTAAAAAGTCCATTCTTTGTGTCATATGAAATAAATTTCCCGTCACGATAATGGATCAATCCTCCGCGGGGAGAACCGAGCCAGAGGTGGCCTTGTCGATCCTCGTAAAAAGATCGTATCCAATCATCGCTCAAACCATTCCCTGTTCTGAATGTCACACATTTGCCATTTTGAATTTTAACAAGGCCGGAGGTAGTCCCGATCCATAATATTCCTGTTCGGTCCATATAAAAGCATGAAACATACTCCGGGGATGAATACTCCCTGCCATCGGCGAGCAGGTACGGCTTGAGCTTTCCGTTTAAAAATCTTCGGACGCCGATGCGATCGAAATAGAGTATCAGACTGAGCGAATCCTCGGTAATGGCGGAGATCCACCTATTCGGCAAACCCGATGTCGTATCAAAACAAACAACCGTATCGTTCTTGATGTTACTGAGGAACCCGGAGGATGATGTCCAGATACTGCCGTCCCGAGAAAGATAGGATGGTCCGACGTGGGGAGGTCGAGGAAATCGTGTGAGTATTCCATCCTTTAATTTTATTATGCTTCCTCCACTCGCGGCACTGAAGAGATACATCGATCGGTCCGATCCTTCAAGAACGCTGGTCAGGAAATTATCGACAAGGCCCTCCTGAGTCGTATAGGAGGTGATATTCACATCGCGGAACCGGCATAATCCTTCAGATGTGCAAATCCATATACTCCCTTCCCGATCCTCCATGAGACAGTAAATATTATCGCTTAAGAATCCCTGCGCTGCTTTAAAATTGGTCCACTTCCCTCCTGAGAATCGATATATCCCTTGAGTAGTTCCCAGCCATATATTCGTGTTGTGATCTTCACAAATTGAAGTCACGTGGATAATTCCCGGATTCTCCGAAATTCTTTCTGAAATAATCTTGCCGTTGCTCCAGAGGGCAAACCCGTTCTGGGTTCCAATACCCACCACCCCATGATGACCGGCGAGGATACTGGTGATCTCATTATGCGGTAATCCGTCCTTCTGATAGAGGCTCCGTATCTGTTCCGGTTTTGCCTCATCAAAATAATGGACTCCCTTTCCCGAGCCGACAAATATTCTTCCGGCAGCATCTTCCGTGAGACTGGTAATAAAAGGCGGATCAACAGGGATGGGAACGCAACGTCCATCGATATATTCGAAGAGACCGTCGGAGGATCCGATCCAGAGGTGGCCCTCCCGACTCTCGAGCAATGATTTAATCGATTTATTGGGGAATCCGTCAGCGGGACTGCACGGGAGCAATTTCCCGTTTTTTAACCGTCGAAGTCCGTCATAGGCAGTACCAATCCAGAGTGTGCTATCACGTGACTCACAGAGGGCTGTGATAAGCTCCCGGTTTTTCTCGTCTGCGGTGTCGGTTTTAATAGTGACGAACCGGACGCCATCAAAACGCAATAAACCGGCGGTCGTCCCAAGCCAGAGATATCCATCGCGTGTTTGAATGGCAGTTCTGACCGCATTTGCCGGCAGACCATTCTGACGGGACCAGACACTATAACCATACTGGGATATTTGTTTTTGTGGATCAAGCGCGAAGGATGGAAGAAGATGAATATTTGATAAAAGAACAATTCCAGCGCACAGATAAAGCAGTCTTCTCATCGTTGCCAAGATGCGGCGGCGGCGCGAGCGTCTCTTATGAATATCTCTATTCATACTGAACATGATTATTCTCCATATCGAAAGAAACTACAAGAAATCCGATAGGGAAGCAAGTCTTATCACGCTTGGAATAACCGCTGTTTCTCTCTGCGGAAGCCGGATAGATGAAATTTGAAATGATGAGACCTCTTTTTATTTGACCGATCCTTCTTCAGAATCTGGAAGAAGAGTATCACCATGACTCATGGCCTCCGCTCTGTTCGAACGTTGAGATAATCTTATTCCGTTTGGTCATGGTGAACGAACTCTGCCCGGTATGACCAGAACAATACTCCACAGAACCATTGCCGGATTTTTACTGGATTCAGAGAGAAAGTTCAGTATATTTTCCGAAATATCTTATCGGTCATTCGATTTCTAACAGAGGAGCAGCATGGACTATGTTTCGATTTTTCGGGGGCTTCTCGGCCTCACCATTATCACGGCACTCGCCTTTCTTTTTTCAAACAATAAAAAGAAAATCAACTGGAGATTGGTCGGCACCGGTATTATTCTTCAATTCGTTTTTGCATTTATCGTCCTTAAGACTGAAGTCGGACGCGGGATTTTCAGTTATTGCAGCAAATTCTTTGTATGGCTGTTCAGCTTCGCGAGCGACGGGGCGCAGTTCGTCTTCGGCGGTTTAGCAAAAAGCGCGGGCGTTGAAGGAAGTCTCGGATTCTTTTTTGCCTTCCAGGTACTGCCCACCATTATCTTTTTTGCATGCGTGATGAGTGTCCTCTATTATCTCGGCATCATGCAGCGCATTGTCCAGGGGATTGCCTATGTGATGCTGCGCTTGCTGGGAACCAGCGGCGCTGAATCGCTCGATGTTGCCGCCAACACATTTATCGGACAGACCGAAGCGCCCCTGGTCATTCGACCGTATCTTTCAACATTAACCGGTTCAGAATTATTCACCATCATGACAAGCGGAATGGCCCACATTGCGGGCGGTGTGTTAGCGGCATATATGCAGATGCTCGGTATTGCTTATGCAAAAGCAACGGGCATGACGGTCGATGCTTCTCAGGTTTACTTTGCCGGCCATCTACTTGCTGCAAGCATCA
>RPQN01000281.1 GCA_003819715.1 Ignavibacteriota bacterium
GAGGACGGCTATTCGGCGAAATTTCGGGAATATCTTTTTGAAGCCAAAAAGGGGCAGCAATTCAGGGTATTTACTTCACGCATCGCAGCAATATCATGGCTGTCACTGGAGTCATGAAAGAATAATAAACAACAGTCTGGCGATGTGTTCCCGAAAAAAGCTCCGGAGTTTCGCTAACAACGCCAAACAAACTGACGGTTGCCCGCCTGCCAGAAGATGATGCAGAGCGTACAAGAAGCGAACGCTAGTCCCGCCCGGGGGGATGCACTCAAGCAACATGCGGTAAGCAGAGATAACGGTCTTGGCCTGATGGATATGATTTAAGATTTATTCCAGAGTTTTCCTTCTCTCCCAATCGACAACGAATCCACGCCTTCTTCTTCTCCTCCGTTCTCCCAAGGACACGTTATTCCATCCCAAGAGGATTAACTACTTTTTCATCCTTTCGGACTATACCTGTTTAGCGGAATCATCCCTACGTTTTATGCACGAAATAAGATTATGGTGATCCCCCAAGATCAGTAATGGAGAATTTTGATCTCTGGTGAGTCGGCAGCTGCATTGAGAAGACACGAGGCGCTTCCCGATGCGCATCAGTAAAAAATGGAATGAGTTATGGCCACCGGTAACCCAAAACCTGCTTTATAAAGAATATTCTGAAGACGGAGTTTTTCGTGAAAACAGGTGTTACAAATTCAAAAATCAGCCGCATTGCATTTATCGGTAATTACCTGCCGCGCCAGTGCGGAATCGCCACGTTTACCACGGATTTATGCGAAGCGGTCGCATCGGCATATACCGAAACGACGTGTATTGCCTTGCCGGTCAATGATATCGAAGACGGTTATGCCTATCCGACCCGGGTTCGATTCGAGCTCATAGAAAAAGATATTCATTCGTATGCGCGCGCAGCCGACTTTCTCAATATTAATAATGTCGATCTTGTCTGCCTGCAATTCGAATATGGAATATTTGGTGGAAAATCGGGCAGTCACATTCTGACGCTTTTACGTGACCTTCGAATGCCGATTGTCACAACGCTGCATACTATCCTCGATTCACCCAATCCTGACCAGCGAATGGTATTGGAAGAAGTGGCCGCGCTTTCGGATAGGCTGGTGGTCATGAGTGAACGCGGTTCTGAATTTTTACAGAAGGTCTATCATGTGCTGCCGGAAAAAATCGATTTGATTCCACATGGCATTCCTGATGTCGCGTTTGTTGATCCAAGCTTCAACAAAGACAAATTTGGCGTCGAAGGTAAAACCGTCTTGTTAAGTTTCGGATTGCTCTCCTCAAGCAAAGGGATCGAGACGGTTATCTCCGCACTTCCTGAAATTGTAGCCCGTTATCCGGATGTCGTGTATATCGTCGTTGGTGCGACACATCCTCATGTTATTCAGCATGAAGGAGAGACCTACCGGCTCTCTCTCCAATGGTTGGCGCAGCAGAGAGGTGTCGAAAGTCATGTGATCTTCTATAACCGATTTGTCAGCCTGGAAGAACTGGTGGAGTTTATCGGGTCCGCCGATATCTACATTACCCCTTATCTGAACGAGGCACAGATCGTTTCCGGAACCCTTGCATATACGGTCGGGGCAGGGAAGGCGGTCATCTCCACGCCGTACTGGTATGCGCAGGAGATGCTTGCGGATAAACGCGGCGTGCTTGTGCCCTTCCGTGATCCCGCAGCGCTGGCCGAGCAGGTGATAAATCTGCTGGGCAATGAAGCGGAGCGTCACGCAATGCGGAAGCGTGCATATCTCTTTGGACGGACAATGATTTGGTCCGAAGTGGCGAAACGCTATATGGAAAGTTTTGAGCGCGCCCGGGCAGAACGCCGCAATTATATCCCGCCTGGCTTTACTGCAAAAGCACTCGATAAATATCCAAACGAATTGCCGCCGCTCAAAATGGATCACTTACGAGCCATGACTGATGAAACAGGAATATTACAGCATGCTCTTTTTGCAGTCCCTAATTATTCCCATGGGTATACCACGGATGACAATGCACGTGCACTTCTTGTCAGTATTCACCTGGATGAACTGGGGAACAGTGAGAGCTACGGATTAGCTTCCCGCTACCTCGCGTTCCTTGGTTTTGCATTTAATACCCAGAACAAACGCTTTCGAAATGTTATGGATTATCAACGCAACTGGTTGGAAGACACGGGCTCGGACGATAGTCATGGACGGGCACTCTGGGCGCTCGGAACGGTTTTGAGTCATTCCACAACTCCGTCATTCAACAGCATGGCAGGCTGGTTGTTTGAACAGGCTCTCCCATCGATCCTCGTCACGACCAGTCCGCGTGCCTGGGCGTTTGCACTCATTGGTATTTCGGAATATTCGCAAAAGTATTCCGGTGACCGAATGGCCAACCAGGTCCGCGTAGAATTGGCAGGCCGGCTTTTGAAATTGTATCAGACTCATCGTTCGGATGATTGGCGATGGTTTGAACGAAGTTTGACGTATTGCAATGCGGTATTGCCTCATGCACTCCTCATCTGCGGAAAATCAATTCCCAACACTGCCATGGCTGAGGCCGGGTTGGAGTCTTTGTATTGGCTGGCCGGCCTGCACCGTGCAGACAATGGACATTTTGTCCCCATCGGATCGAATGGATTTTATGAGTTTGGCAATGAACGGGCCCGCTTCGATCAGCAGCCGGTTGAATCCCAGGCGATGGTATCGGCGTGCCTTGAAGCATTCAGAATAACAGGGGACAGGCATTGGAACAAAGAAGCACGCTTGGCGTTTGAGTGGTTTCTCGGCCGGAACGATTTGAAGCTTCCGTTATACGATGCAACAACGGGCGGCTGCCGTGACGGCTTGCATCCCGATCGGCCGAACGAAAATCAGGGCGCAGAATCAACGCTCGCATTTCTTCAATCCCTATTGGAATTGCGTTTAGCGGAACAAGCACATTTGTCGATGGAGGCATTATTAAAACGAACGGTCAACATTTAGAAATATTTTACCGTCATAAACTGAATCCAATTCTAACAGCCGATAATTGGCCTTATCCGGTGAATAGCGTATTTAATGCAGGCGCGACGATATTGGCCGACGGAACAACATTGCTGTTATGCCGTGTGGAAGATCGGCGCGGACTTTCGCATTTGTGTGCTGCCCGATCCGAAAACGGAATAGACGGCTGGAGGATAGATCAGGAGCCGACGTTGTTGCCCGATCCTGACAATTTCCCGGAGGAACTTTGGGGAATTGAAGATCCGCGTATCACATTTGTTCCTGAATTAAAAAAATATGCAGTCGTGTATACTGCCTATACGCGCGATGGCCCCGGAGTCGCTTTGGCCCTGACGGAAGATTTCCATACGTTTGAGCGATTTGGCGTGATTATGCCGCCCGAAGATAAAGATGCTGCATTGCTGCCCAATCGCATAGACGGCAACTGGGCGCTCATTCATCGTCCCGTGAGTGCACCGAGAGCCCATATGTGGGTTTCGTATTCACCTGATCTGAAAAACTGGGGGGGACATACTATCATGATGCAGGCCAGGAAGGGCGCATGGTGGGATGCAAATAAAATCGGCCTTTCGCCGCCGCCGATTAAAACTCCTCAAGGGTGGTTGGTGATTTACCATGGTGTCAAGCAGTCCTGTGCCGGATGTATTTACAGGATAGGACTTGCATTGTTTGATACCAACAAACCTGAAATATTATTAAAACGCAGCAACGAATGGATATTCGCTCCGGAAGAACTCTACGAAAAGCACGGGGACGTCGGGAATGTGGTGTTCCCATGCGGATACACGATCGGCCAGGATGGTGATGCTCTTAATATATATTACGGTGCTGCAGATACGAGCATTGCACTGGCGACCAGCAGTATTCGGACCATGCTTGAGTGGCTTGAGCAGCATGGAGAATAATTTAAATTAGTTCCCATACAACATGTCGGAAAGAACATACAGGAATATGGAAAGGGAGGATTGATGAAACGAAAAGTGGGTCTCTGGATCGATCATAAGAAGTCCGTCATATTTAGTCTGTCTGACGAGGGCGCTGAAATAAAACGAATATCGTCGGAATTGGAACAACCCCTCCGGATATCCGGCGGCGAACAAAAGGAATCGGCAGAGAAACATAAGGATATGCGGTTAACCGGCCATCTGAACAAGTACTATGACGAAGTGATTTTATATATTCGTATGGCGGAATCGATATTCATATTCGGTCCGGGGGAAGCCAAGATCGAACTCAAAAAACGGCTCGAGAATATGGGGCTTCATAAATACATCGTTGCCATCGAAACCGTTGATAAGATGACAGATAATCAAATTGTGGTAAAAGTCCGGCAGCGGTTTCTTACCTGACACCCGGTTCACACTCGAATCATGCGCATGGAATTCAGTTTCTTTTCCCGTCATGAGAGTTATTCACTGCATCAAATTCTCACAAGAGTTTCAATCTCTTTCTTTTGTTTTTGATGAA
>RPQN01000282.1 GCA_003819715.1 Ignavibacteriota bacterium
GGATTTATCTCGTTTGCCTGAACCGGTCTACTGGTATTTGTTCTACACTGCCTTTTTTGATTTTGATTTTGTGCCTTTATTGGTGCACTCGGTGCAAATTTCAGCGGTCGGGTGCTTTCTGAACTGTGTCATGGATATTTTTTTTCCGCACGAGAGACAGGTCCCCAGGCGGTCGCTGGAAGGATTCTTCAATGCATCCTCGAGATCCTTGTCCTCCGTTCCGCTCCTCAGCATCCGTTCGCACATTGCCGCAGGATCTGTTTTGCACGGCTGAACCGGCTGGTCGCAATAAGGACAAATTAAATCTTTTCCGTCTCGCAACGAGCCAACCCATGGTGACTCCGACATCTTGTCCAGATTTCTGCTCAGGGCTTTGACGAGTATTTTTTTTCTCATTTGATTCTGTGGGGATCGTTTCATACTACTGCTCACGATCCCTTAACACGTGAAAGGAGAATTCAGTTCCTAGACAAGAAGTTTATAACGATTCAGCGCCTTCATATAATTCGCACGTTCGTAGGAAGACGGGTCCGCAATGGATTTATGGCTGAGGCTTCCCTTCATCTGTTCCATGGATTCATATTCATGTTCGCCCATCCAGTGTTCCAGATTTTTAAGAACGTTGCTGATATGGACCGGCCCGTTCTTCAGGAGCGCTGAACACATCATCGTGACATCCGCTCCCGCCATGGTCAGCTTCAGTACGTCTTCCGCCGTATGGATGCCGCTGGTGGCTGCGAGACTTGCTTTGCACTTTCCAAATAAAATCCCGATCCAGCGCATCGGCAGACGGTTCGCATAGGAATCGCTTAATTCCACGCCGGGTTTTACATCCAATTCGTCGAGGTCGATGTCCGGTTGATAGAACCGGTTAAAGAGCACCAGGCCGGCAGCTCCCTCGTTGACCAGGCGTTGTGCAACATTCGGAATGGAACTGAAAAACGGGCTTAGTTTCACTGCAACGGGTATCTTCACCGAACCATGGACCTGTTTCAATATCTCGACATAACGATTTTCAACATCCGAACCGGACATGGTTCCACTGGTGGCGATATAATAGATATTCAACTCCAGGGCAGACGCTCCTGCTTCCTCCATCTTCCTGGCATATTGCGTCCAGCCGCCCGGCGTGACGCCGTTCAAACTGCCGATCACCGGAATTTCCAGTTTGGTCGATGCTTTTGCAATGAGTTCCAGATATTCTTCCGGGGCAAAATGATAGTCGCCGGTATCGGGGAAGTACGTCAGTGCCTCGGCAAAACTCTCCGTTCCATTCAATTTGTAGAACTCGAGAGAATCCGCTTCGTTTGCAACCTGTTCCTCAAAAAGGGAATGCATCACGATCGCGGATGCGCCGGCATCTTCAAGCCGGTGCATTGAATCCATGGATCGCGATAACGGACTCGCCGATGCGACGATTGGATTCTTTAATTTCATCCCAAGATAGGTCGTTGAGAGATCCATACTGTTCTACTCCTCATGTGTTGAATCCGGCAAAAAATTTGCCGGGAGTTCACGACCCGCTTTCCGGATTGGAAAGCGGGTTCGAGAATGAACCATTTTTATTTCTGAATCGTTCCAGCCTCATTCGCTGCCGGAGCTTTTTCACTGCCGCCTTCTTGGGCGAATTGTTCGTAGATCGACCAGCGGACTTTGACGTCTTCTTCCGCAAGTGTTAACAATTCCTTTGCCCGGGCCGGATCGCTCTTGGTCAACACATTAAAGCGGGTTTCCAGCGATGTGAAATCCGAAAGCAAACCCTTCGGCGCTTTGGAATCGAGCTTGAACGGGTTCTTCCCTTCCTTGATCAGTTCCGGATTATACCGGAAGAGCGGGAAGTATCCGGTCTCAACGGCAATCTTTTGATTCGTCATACCGCGCGCCATATCGATTCCATGAGCGATGCAATGCGAGTAGGCAATAATGATGGATGGGCCGTCGTATGCTTCTGCTTCGATGAATGCACGGACGGTCTGGGCATCGTTGGCACCCATCGCGACGCGCGCCACATAGACATTGTTATACATCATCGCCATCAGACCGAGGTCTTTCTTTGCCGTTGATTTTCCGGCCGCCGCAAACTTCGCGACCGCACTGCGGTTTGTCGACTTCGACATCTGACCGCCGGTGTTGGAATACACTTCCGTATCGAGGACCAGCACGTTGACATTTTTGCCGGAGGCAAGGACATGATCCAATCCGCCGTAGCCGATGTCGTAGGCCCAGCCGTCGCCGCCCATGATCCAGACGCTCCGTTTTACCAGATTGTCCGCAAGACTGAGCAGGCGTATTGCTTCCGGTTTTTTGACCGACGCCAGTTTTTCCTTTAATACCCGGACGCGTTCGCGCTGTTCGTAGATTTCCGCTTCATTTTTCTGCGGCGCTTCGATCAAGGCGTTGGCGAGGTCCACACCGATATCGGTTGAAAGAATCGTCACATATTCTTTTGCCATGGCGTTCAGCTTGTCCGCCGTCAGGCGCATCCCGAGGCCGAATTCCGCATTATCTTCGAACAACGAGTTCGACCATGCGGGTCCGCGTCCATCGCTGTTTTTTGCCCATGGAGTCGTCGGCAGGTTGCCGCCGTAAATCGATGTGCAGCCGGTCGCATTGGCCACCATCATCCGGTCGCCAAACATCTGCGTGACCAGTTTGATGTACGGTGTCTCACCGCAGCCAGAACACGCGCCGCTGAACTCGAACAACGGCCGCAGGAACTGCGAACCCTTGACGGTGTCCACTTTAACATTGCGCCGGTCTGTTTCAGGCAGGCCGAGGAAAAATTCGAAGTTCGCTTTTTCCTGATCGCGGATCGGAGGCTGGGGCTTCATATTAATCGCCTTGATCTTTGCTTCCTTCTTGTTCTTCGCAGGGCATACTTCCACGCAAAGGCCGCAGCCGGTGCAATCTTCCGGCGCAACCTGAACGGTATACTTCAGCCCTTTGTATTCGGGGCCCTTGTAATCCATCGATTTGTAGGTTGCGGGGGCGGAGGCAAGCATTGCCGGATCGAACACCTTCGTCCGGATCGAGGCGTGCGGGCAGACAATTGCGCATTTGTTGCACTGGATGCAAATATCCATTTCCCAGACAGGAATTTCGAGGGCAATATTCCGTTTTTCCCATTGAGCGGATGCCGTCGGGAACGTCCCATCCTTCGGCATGGCAGACACGGGAAGCTGGTCGCCGTCGCCGGAGATGATTTTTGCGAGCACATTTTTAACGAAGTCGGGAGCTTTATCGGAAACCACCGGAGGCATTTCCATGGTGCTCGTGACGGCTGCAGGAATTTTTACCTCAAACAGGTTCGCAAGCGTTTGATCGACGGCCTGATAATTTTTCTGAACGACCGCTTCGCCTTTTTTGCCGTAGGTTTTCTGGATGGAATACTTGATTGCCTTGATGGCTTCATCCTTCGGCAGGACGCCGGAGATGGCGAAGAAGCAGGTCTGCATAATCGTATTGACGCGGCTTCCCATGCCGGTTTTCTTCGCAACATCGTATGCGTCGATCACATAAAATTTCATCTTTTTATCGATGAGCTGCTTTTGAATATGACGCGGCAGGTGGTTCCACACTTCATCCTTGCCGTAAAGGCTGTTCAGCAGGAAGGTACTGCCGGGGATCGCCGCCTGCAGCACATTGAACTTTTCGAGGAAGAACCACTGATGGCATGCAACAAAACTCGCGCGGTCGATGAGATAAATGGAATGGATCGGGCGCGGGCCGAACCGTAAATGCGAGGTGGTGGTGGAACCTGACTTTTTTGAATCATACACGAAGTATCCCTGTGCATAATTTTCGGTGTCTTCGCCGATAATTTTGATCGAATTTTTATTCGCGCCCACCGTCCCATCGGCTCCGAGACCGTAAAAAATTGCGCGGACCACATCGTCTTTTTCAACGCTGAAGTTCGGATCGTATTCCAGGCTGGTGTGCGAGACATCGTCGTTGATGCCGACGGTGAAGTGGTTCTTCGGCTGCGGTTTTTTCATTTCGTCGAAGACCGCTTTTACCATGGTCGGTGTAAATTCTTTTGAGGATAACCCGTACCGGCCTCCGATAATACGCGGCATCGTTTTGACAGGGGCTTTCCCTGCTGCGAGAGATTCGCTCAATGCCGTGATGACGTCGAGATAGAGCGGTTCGCCGACGGCACCGGATTCTTTCGTGCGGTCCAGGACTGCGATATTCTTTACCGTCGAGGGCAGCGACTTCACGAAATTTTCAACAGAGAAAGGACGATAAAGGCGGACTTTTACCAGGCCGACTTTCTCACCCTTCTCCATCAAATATTCCACGGTCTCCTGCGTTGTTTCCGCACCCGAACCCATGATAATAATGACGCGGTCGGCATCCGGGGCGCCGACATA
>RPQN01000283.1 GCA_003819715.1 Ignavibacteriota bacterium
AAGCTGCTCGTAAGCGATTGTATCAACGAGACTTTCCTATGCCCTATAAAAAAAAGACCTCGAGGTATTGGCCCGAGGTCTTTTTTTTTAATAGAATCAATTGAGTATGTTAGACAGCTTCTTTCTTCTTTTTGGGGGAGGTTTGTAAATTGATATCAATATATTTCAGCAGCTCCGTCCTCCCATCGCCGCTGACGATCGAAAATGGTACAATCCCGCGGCAGCAGCCATCGGTGATCTGGCTTTGGAATCGTTCCTTGTATGTTTCAATCTGCTTCCCTAATTTACTGAAGGGGAGTTTATCCGCTTTGGTCAGAACCAGAAGATACGGGACTTCATAATATTCCAACCAATCCATCATCATCAAATCCAACGGCGTCGGTTCCTGGCGCGAATCGATGAGCTGCATCGCTAAGACCACCGGTTCACCGCGCTTCAAGAAATCCTCGATCAATTTCTTCCAGCCAGCACGCATCTGTTCAGGGACTTTGGCATACCCGTACCCCGGCAAATCAACGAAATAAAATTCATTATTGATGATATAATAATTGATCTCGCGCGTTTTTCCCGGAATGGTGCTCGTCCGTGCAAGATTTTTTTTATTGCACATCTTGTTCAACAATGACGATTTGCCGACATTCGACCGTCCGATGAAAACGATCTCGCGTAATTCGTTCTTCGGGAGCTGTCGAAGATCGACAACACCCTGTAAAAATTCTGCTGTAGCAATCTTGAGCATATTGTTCTCCTACACAACAAAAGCAAGAAAGGATAGCACGATGCTATCCTTTTTTGTTCTCCATATCATTCTTCAACCGTCGGAGGCGATCCTGCACTATTTTCCGGCGACTTTTTTGCTTTCTTCTCAGAGGGTTCAGACGAGGCAGCGGCATCTGCGTTCTTCTTCGTTTTCGATGCTCCTTTCGTCCGGGGAGCGGATTTCTTCGCAGCCTTCGCCGCCGCTTTTTCCTGGCCGACATTGAAATCAACAAGTTCGAGTATTGCCAGTTCCGCGCCATCCCCCAGCCGCCGGCCGAGTTTCACGACGCGCGTATATCCGCCCGGGCGCGTGGCGACCTTCGGAGCAATTTCTTTGAATAACGCCGACACGGCATCTTTACTCCGGAGAGTGGAAAATACTTCACGGCGTGCCGAAATATTCAACTTGTCCGGCGCTGTTTCCGCTGCAACCGCATTCTTTGCCCGCGTGATAATTTTTTCCACAAACATCCTCGTTTCCTTTGCTTTCGCAAGGGTCGTTTTGATTCTCCGGTGGACAATCAACGCCGTGCACAGTGCGGCAAGAGTTGCTTTCCGATGGCTGCTTGTTCGTTTAAGTTTTCGTCCTGAATTTTGATGACGCATACTTCACTTTCCTTTAGCGACTTAGTCGTTGCCTTCTTTTAAATACTTGTCCACATCCATACCAAATGTCAATCCGTGCTGTTCCACGATTTCGGAAAGTTCTGCGAGTGACTTCCGTCCGAAATTGCGGAATTTCAATAACTCCGATTCGCTGCGCCGTACGAGATCCGCCAGGGTCTTAATATTGGCGGACCGCAAACAATTATGCGAACGCACCGACAACTCGAGTTCATCCACGGACATTTTTAAAATTTTCCGAACTCTTCCGACTTCTGCTTCCTGTTCCGTTTCCGCTTTTTCCGCCTCCGGTTCTATGCCAAAATTTATAAAGAGCTGGAGGTGATCGCGCAGTATTTTTGCCGCGTGAGTGACCGCTTCTTCAGGAGTGATCGAGCCATCGGTTTCGATTTCGAGCACGAGTTTCTCAAAATCCGTCTGTCCGCCGACGCGCGTCGGTTCCACCGTATACCGCACATTGACGATCGGAGTAAAGATGGAATCAATAGCGATAGTTCCCAACGGAAGATCGGCTGATTTGTTTTCCTCGGCCGGGACATATCCTTTCCCGCGGCCCAATCGTAATTCAATTTCGAAATCTGCATCCTTATTTAATGTTGCAAGATGGTAATCCGGATTGAGGACTTCGATTTCCGTTGAAAATTTTTGAATATCGCCGCTTTTTAATTCGCCCGGGCCTTTGACATGAACCGTCACTTTTGCAGCTTTTTTATTGACCGGTTTAATCCTCAGCTGTTTCAGGTTCAGAATAAAATCGGAGACATCTTCGACCATTCCTTTGATCGTTGAAAATTCATGATGAATTCCTTCAACACGAATTGCGGTAATGGCCGTGCCCGGCAGCGACGACAATAATACGCGGCGCATAGAATTTCCGATGGTCACTCCAAATCCTTTTTCCAGCGGTTGAAGTGTAAATCGTCCCGTGGTGACGGAATACGTCGACTGTTCCAGTTCGACTCTTTCAGGCATTTGCAGGGTACTCATAGGCTTCCTTTTCCCGAGTTCATCGAGGCGGATAAAAGTTTCTGTCTCATAGTTCGGCTGTTAATTATTTTGAATACAACTCTACAATCAATTGTTCGTTTGCATTCAATGGAATATCTGCACGTTCCGGTATCGTTAAAAATGTACCGGTCATGCTCGCTTTATCGATGCTCAGCCACGGCAGCATGGACGTATCCTTGACCCGTTTCATCGCATCGTGGATCAGCGTTAATTTTTTGGCATGATCACGTACTTGAATAACATCGCCCGGATTGATCAAATAGGACGGTACGTCGACAATCTGATTGTTCACCATAAAATGCCGGTGGACGACAAGTTGCCGGGCCGCTTTGCGCGACGGGGCAAATCCAAGCCGATAAATGACATTATCGATACGACGTTCCAACATTTTTACCAGTGCATCGCCCGTGCGGCCCGATTGCTGAGAGGCCCGATGGAAATAATTCCGGAATTGCGCTTCCAGGATACCGTACATCCGGCGGACCTTTTGCTTCTCACGCAGCTGCACGCCGTATTCGGAAATCCGCGATCGGCGTGACTGCCCATGCTGGCCCGGGGCATAATTCCTTTTTTCCAGTGGACATTTTTCCGTCAGACATTTTGTTCCTTTTAAGAACAACTTTTGTTTCTCACGACGGCACAGTTTGCAGTTGGCATCAATGTATCTTGCCATAATTCTCCTAAAAAATATTTAGTGATTTTTGATTGGTGATGCGGTGATTGGTTCATCATCCCATCATCAAATCATCTCATCGAAAATTCAATTACACCCGTCTCCGTTTTGGAGGACGGCATCCATTGTGCGGAATCGGCGTAATGTCGCGGATCAAGGTCACTTCCAATCCTGCGGTTTGCAATGCACGCACCGCAGCTTCCCGTCCACCGCCCGGTCCTTTGATAAACACTTCGACACGCCGAAGCCCGAGATCACGCGCTTCTTTGGCCGCCGCTTCCGCGGCAACCTGAGCGGCAAACGGCGTGCTTTTTCGCGACCCCTTGAATCCGTTTTTACCCGACGTTGACCATGCGATGACATTGCCGTAGGTATCGGTCAGCGTCACAATGGTATTGTTGAAAGTTGCTTTGACGAATGCTTTACCGTTCGCATCGACATGCACTTTCTTCTTTTTCTTCGTAACCGGTGCTGTTTGTTTAGCCAATGAAATTATCCTTTAAAAAATCTTTACTTATGAATTACTTCTTCTCGAGCGCTTTTTTCTTGCCGGCGACTGTCTTTCTCTTCCCTTTCCTTGTCCGGGAATTGGTCCGGGTCCTTTGACCGCGAACGGGCAGGCCTTTTCGATGGCGCAATCCGCGATAACAACCGATATCCATCAGCCGTTTGGTGTTCAACTGAGTCTCACTGCGCAGTGCACCTTCTACTTTGAAGTCCGATTGAATAATGGCGCGAATCGCAGCCACTTCATCGTCATTCAAATCGCCGACCTTTTTGGTACCATCGATCTTCGTCTTTTCGAGGATCTCCTGTGCCGTCGAGCGGCCGATCCCGTAGATATACGTCAGGCCGATTTCGGTACATTTATTTTTTGGTAAATCCACTCCAGCAATACGAGCCACGTCGTTACTCCTTGTTTATCCTTGACGCTGTTTGTGTTTCGGATTCTTGCAGATAATCCGGACAACTCCTTTACGGCGGATAATCTTGCAATTCTCACACAACTTTTTTACTGATGATCGAACTTTCATAGCATGTTCCTCGTTAACTCATTTCTCATTTCAGAACTTAAAAATTTTACTTCCGAAATTTATTTATACCGATACGTAATGCGGCCTTTTGATAAATCGTAAGGCGACATTTCCACGGTCACACGGTCTCCGACCAGGATCTTGATATAATGCATCCGCATTTTACCTGAGATGTGAGCAAAGATTTCAACGCTGTTGTCCAGCTTCACCCGGAACGTTGCATTCGGCAGCGTATCCGTAATGACTCCATCAACTTTAATCGGTCCT
>RPQN01000284.1 GCA_003819715.1 Ignavibacteriota bacterium
CCGACCGGCCGGCAGCGACGACGAGTTCTTCACACAGGGGAAGGAGGGATTGAATGGATTCGAGAAATGGATAATCAAATTTCACGCCGTTTCGTACAAACGTGAATCCGGATACTTTCATGTTCAAGAATCCTCTAGAAATCCAATCCGATCGATATGAGATGGGAATTACCGACCTGCAGAGAAAACGGGATATATGCATAATCAATCATGATCACACTGTACCGGATTCCTATTCCGGCAGAAAAGCCGCGCGTGTCAATTCCCGAGAGATACCCGAGCCGCAGGGTGAGTGCGCGGTCATAGGTGGCTTCTCCGCCGACAGAGGTAGAGTTGACTGAGGATCCAAATCCAGACGAAAACGTCGTCGCCACCCGGAACACCATCACATCCCAATCAAAAGCATACGTCCCGCCAAAACGGATTTGGGAAGGCAAATCTATCCGATCATTGCGGAATGCCGATAGAGAGCCCATGTTGGTCAACGAACAACCAAGGCGAAGTCCTTCCATGGGGGTCGAATAAATAATTCCCGCGTCCAATCCATAGCCGGTCGATTCATCAACAAATATTTTCTCATACAGGTACTTCGGAGCAATACCGATGCTGAGATTCCGGGTCACTTCCACTCCGTAGGTAAGCTGGAAGGAAGTGAATTGTGAAGCAAACGTTCCGGCAGCCGGTCCAGGAACGGTCCGAAATTCTATTCCGTCGATGCTTGTATTATCAACAGATAAAGAGAACACTCCGAGGCTTGATGGAGCAGCAATCGAAAGGCATTCTGTACGAATATCCTGAATCCATTCGGTATGAGAAAAGAAGACACCGGTCGAATGACGGTCTGCAAGGTTTGCCGGATTCATATAGATCGATTGAAGGCCTGATGGATCGACAACAAAAGATTCACCCGTCGCCGCCGCGAATGGCGTTTTTGGAAACAGTAAATTGACTGCGCCTCGAGAACTTCCCTGGGCACACAGGAGCGAAGGAAAAAAGAGGAGAACAAACACGAGTGGATATCTCATTGAAATCTCAGGACTATTGAAAGAATATGTAACCCGCTTGGACTATATGGTTCGAAGACGTATGCATACTGAAATGAAGGAGTCCACGTTCCGACTTTTGTTTGAACGGACAGTCCAAGCGCAGGTTTTGCAGGGACATCGTTATTCACGGCAATTTGATCGAGCCCGCCCCGTACATATACTCCTTCCGAGATCTTCAGTTCTGAACCTGCACGGAGAAAGACCGCCGAACCTATTGCTTCAACTTCTCCGGTGAGCATGACAGGGTATTCTTTGGGCATCCAGGTTATTCCAGCTCGTTTCCTCAATGGAAAATATTCTGCCGTCGTATTGCCGAATTGTCCGTAGAGCTTTGAAGTATCCCATTTATACTTTGCGGTAATATCCTGGACAACCGCGCCGAGCGTCCATTCCTGCGAAAGGAGATAGAGAGCGCCGACATCAACTCCAGCGGTGGTACTTTTGACGCTTTCATAGAGAGAGTAATACAGGACTTTCACGGACACGCCGAGTGAGAATTTTTCCGCCGGTTTGAGGCCGAAGGAAAGTAAAAATGCATTCTCCGACGTGCTCAAGGTCCCCGTCTGAACAGCGTTGCGGTCATAGCCGTCTATATTTCCAACGCCGGCGTTAATAATCGACAGCGAAAATCCTGCATTCGGTTTAAGGTTTTTCGTGTAGCTTAAATAATTGAGTTTTCTATCGAGTGAAAGAATCCCGTACGTCACTGCAAACGTCGGTTCCGTTTCAAAAGGAACGACCGCCGGATTGTAGTAGGACTGCACGTCGCCGTTGATGACGGAAGTCATCGCATTTCCCATCGCGAGTCCCCGTGCACCAAACCCCATGCGCATGGCCGCGCCGGCACGGCCGCCCGCTGAATTGCTGTTCGCCAGCTGACTGATTGCAACAACCGGAATGATCATCGCGATGGCTGTCATCACCACGATCCGGCGGGAAATGATTCTCATTTCAGCACCATAATCTTTCCCCAGAGAGGCGATTGATCACCTATTTCGACCCGATAAAAATAAACTCCGTTTGCGACGAGGGAACGGTTGTCATCTCTGCCGTTCCAGATTTCATCATATTCCTTTCCCCCTAAGCGCGACGCGTTCTGAATCACAGTCCGGACAGGAAGCATTGCATAATCAAATATTCGGATTGAAACATTGTGCATGCCGGAACCGTCCGATGCCAGACTGTAGTGAATTCTCACCGGCTCATTATCGGGAGCAAACGGATTGGGGAAGGCATAGGTCTGTTTTTTACTGCCCAGCTGATTCGCCGTACGGAAGATATGCCAAACAGAACCAAATGGATTTTCAGGCGAATCGATCGTATACGCGATTCCTTCCGGGCCGCCGATCCAGACGGTGTCACCGTGCGTACCGACGCCATAACATTCGGAAGATGCGAACCGTTGAAGATTGGCGGGGTCGACGATTGAACCGCTTCGTATCCAGGAATTTCCGAAGTCGGAAGATCTCAATATTCCACCGTCAGCGGCGATATAGACGATGGAATCCCTGATTCCAATATTATGCGCCCATTCTCCCAATAAAGTCGTTTTCCAGGTTTCGCCGCCGTCTTCCGTAAAGCTGACACCTTTGGTTTCATCGGGATCGTTTGCGTTGATGGTCGCTGCCCACATAATCCGTCGATTGTTCCATTGTTGTTCTTTTAATGCAACAACAAAATTCCCGGAAATTGCATGTGCCTGGTTCTGGTGTGAAAACTTGCGCCAGCTGATGCCGCCGTCGGTGGATTTGTTGATCCCGCCGGCGGTTCCTGCCCAGAGTGTCGAATCATCGGATGCATAAACGGAGAACAGGAGATGATTATTGTTTGCCGTGAGTCCCAATCGGCCTGCCGACGGAGACAAATCAAAAACAAAATTCAGGGAATCCGAGGGTTTAATTGCATCAAGGCTGTCGGGCGGCAAAATGACTCTGCTCCACGTAACGCCGAGGTCCGTTGATTTTCGAAGCATACCACCCCAGCTTGCAGTCCATACCGCCGTTGACGTCAGTGCAATATCAAATGTGATATTCTGCTGGGGGACAGTCACCGACAGCGCACGGATTTTATTAGCGCCGTACGTCAACGTGTCGACGGTGCCTTTGTCCACTGGTTGAGGAATGAACGACCAGCTCGTTCCGTGATCGGTTGAATAGTGCAATCCGCCGCCGGTTTGCACAGATTCTCCATTGAGTTTTGTTGAAAATCCGGCGGCGACCCAGATGCTATTATTTCTCATGGCAATCGCCGAAATACCCTTCTCATCAAACGTGCCGCTCCCGGCATAATTTATCCAGCTGATGCCGCCGTTCACCGTCAAACTCAGTCCGCTTTCGGTTCCAACCCATATCGAATCCTGTCTTGCGAGAATATCGTTTACCGTATTTGATCTGGGGAACGGACTGCTCCATCCACTCTCGAGTTGATGGTGTTTGGGTAACTGTGCAAATGAGGCGCCCCACGAGAGACAAATTCCCAAAAACACATATAGTGTCCGTCTCATTCAATCACCCCGGTATTGGTAATGACGATCGTTTGAGTTAATACATTGCTTGAATCGTTGGACCGGTCGACTGCACGGAAACGAAATTCATAAGGACCGGGTGCCGGAGCCGGTATGAGAGAGACGGTTTCGACGTACATACTGTCATTCTTGGGAGAGAGGGGAAGCACTTTCCCGCTCGGCGTAAAACGAAAGACATTTTTTATGTCCTGCCTGCCGTCTGGATCGACGACCTTCACACTGATCGTAAACGAATTTGTTTCTGAAAGATTTATCGTGCTCGGAGCACTCAGATCGGAGATGAAGGGGGGATGATTCAACCGGACAATGGCAAGCGGAAGTAACACAGTATTACTTAATTGACCGCTGGGATTTTCACTCCAAAACGATAACAGCAATTTCCCAACGAGTACGCGTTTAATCTGTATCTCAACGTACCCTGAATATAGACTGTCATGTGCGAGGCGATCCGGGTCAATTCCATCGTCACGAAAAATACCTTCGCCCACGACGGAGGAGAACTGATCCGTGACGGAATACTTCACCGAAGAAATTTCTTGATCCCCTTGAGGATGAACTACCCGGATTGTTGCGACGCCGCGGAAAGAGAGCAAATCATCGGGTGTGCGGAGAGTGCCGACATTGATGGTATCCGTATTGACCACACTCAGCGTACAGGCAGCATCCAGCAATATCGGTGCACTCTGCGATGGATCGATCACCGAATCCTGTTTCTTTTCGCAACTGGAGAACAGGGAAAGAGAAAGGAGAAC
>RPQN01000285.1 GCA_003819715.1 Ignavibacteriota bacterium
CCATTTCGTCAAAAAAAATATTTCATGCCCATGGCACGTCAAAGGCCGGATCATGCGCAAGCTCACGGAAGAATCCGAAGGTATCCCCAGGGACCTGGTGGAGGGGATAAAGCTGTATCCGGTCGGACTCGGCGGAAACACATCCATTTTACTGAATCCGGATCGTGCCAGGCCGGTGTTCCATCTGAATGCAGAATCTGTCGATGTCGCGGTCGCGCAACAGCTTGCGAACGAATACGAATCAAAAATAAAGAAATGGATCGACGGCGAGCAGCAACAGGAGCCGTAATATCATTTGTATTTTGAGAGAAATTCTGCAATCTTAGACATGAAAGCTGTCGGGAGGCGAAAGTCCATGCTTCCATTGCAGTTCTGCAAATTTGGAGACTTGAATGAAAATTACTGATATTTTGAATGAATCGGTGGTGCGGACCAATCTTCCAGGCGCAACCAAGGAAGAGGTGATCAATGCAATGATTGAACTTGCCGGCACACAAAAACAGGTCACCGACAAGGACCGCATGCGGACGGCAATTCTTGAGCGTGAAAAAATCATGTCCACCGGCGTCGGATCCGGATTCGCGATCCCTCATGGCAAAACCGATGCAGTCCAGGACATTGTTGCAGCCTTTGCAGTGACCGCGCAGCCCATCGATTATCAATCGCTCGACGATCAACCGGTACGGCTGGTATTTCTCCTCGTCGGACGGGACAATATGGTTGGTCCCCACATTAAACTCCTGAGCCGCATTTCCCGTCTTATGAATAAAGAAGATTTCCGAAAACGGCTTTTAGAGGCAGAAACGCCCAAAGATATTCTTGAAATTTTTCGTGAGGAAGAGGCCACTATTTCCGAAGGATAGGCCCGTCAGCCGTGCTTCCACGTATAATACCGATGTCCTGCTCATCGTGTTTCTTGACCTTGTCAAAAGGACCTGCTTGTGAAATTCCGTACTATTAAGGGAACCAAAGATATCCTGCCCGGCGAATCCGCGCTCTGGCAGTATGTGGAATCGGCGGTCCGCCGCGTGATGCAAAGTTTTAATTACCAGGAAATCCGGACCCCCGCCTTTGAACAAACCGGCTTATTCGCCCGCAGCATCGGCGAATTGACGGATATCGTCAGCAAGGAAATGTATACATTCCTGGACCGGAGCGAGGAAAGCGTCACCCTGCGTCCCGAAGGGACTGCCGCAACGCTCCGAGCGTTCATTCAAAATAATCTGGGCGAACAATCTCCGCTGACGAAGGTATATTACATCGGACCGATGTTCCGGCAGGAACGGCCGCAAGCCGGACGGCTGAGGCAGTTTCATCAGTTCGGTGCGGAGGCGCTTGGCGCATCATCTCCGCAGCTTGACGTGGAAATGATGGTGCTCCCTCTTGAGATTTACAAACAGCTCGGCATCGACCGCTTCTCGCTGAAAATCAATTCCGTGGGCTGTGAAAAATGCAGGCCTGCCTACAAGCAGCTTCTTCAAACGGAATTGCGGAAAGTCTTCACGCAGCTGTCTCACGACAGCCAGGTCCGCGTCGAACAAAATCCGCTCCGCGTTCTCGATTCCAAAGACGAAAAAGACCGCGAGCTGACCGCCGGCATGCCGCTGATGAATAACCATCTCTGCGATGAATGCGCAGTCCATTTTGCTTCGGTCCAATCGCTGCTCGATGCTTTAGAGCTCACCTACGAGGTGGACGGCAGGCTGGTCCGCGGATTGGATTATTATACGAAAACCGCATTTGAAATCACCAGCACGGCGCTCGGTTCGCAGGATGCGCTCGCCGGCGGCGGACGATATGATTTGCTGATGGAAGAACTGGGCGGAAAACAAACCCCGGGCGTCGGGTTCGCTGCCGGACTCGAGCGGCTTCTGATGGTTCTTGCCAAACTTGAAAAAAATATCACGGCATCCTCGGTTCCCGTAATCTATTTCGTCGGACTGGATGAGCCGTCCCGCATCTGGGCCTTTTTGAAATCGAACGAGCTTCGGCGGCAGGGCATCTGTGCAGAGGTCGATTACCTGGGCAGAAGCGTCAAATCTCAGATGAGAGAAGCCAACCGCATGCAGGCACGCTTTGTGATCGTCGTCGGAGAACAGGAACTGAAAACAAAAACCGCCAGACTGAAGAACATGCAAACCGGTGAAGAGACGGCGGTCTCACTCGATCACATCACGTTCCCATCCTGATTATGGCAGCCAAAAAGAAACGCGACCCGGATTACACGCTCAATATATTTCATCATTACGATGAAAAGACCAAGCGGAACGTGGTGGTGTTTCTCGTGCAAACCACAAAAATATTTGTCAGTTTCCGGTATGAAATATTATTCGACGTCGAAATTGACGGGCATGAGATCAATTTGCGGATCAACGGGCTGCACGTCCCGGAACTCCTGATGCCGCAATCCGGCCCGGCGCAGGGACGGTATGATAATATCAACCTGGACGGTCTGTACACGTTGACCGTGATGAAACAGGACAAAACCGTCAATGAGTTTTCAGTGCTCATTTCACCGGAACAAATTTCCATCGAACACAAACCAAGAGGCCCGTTTATCGTTGTTTCCAATGACCCGGTCAGCTTCTCATAATTCATCGCAGCAGATCCTATGGCCTTTTCCTTCGACCCAGCGGCGCTGCCACGGCATGAACGGAACCTTATTCCCTTTCACTTCGAACTGAGAACCTGAATCACCATGTGCCCCCGACTCTTCCAAATTGGACCATTCACCGTTTACGGCTACGGGCTTATGCTCGCCCTGGGGTTCATTGCAGGCAGTTATCTGCTGGTCAGTGAATTCAAACGCCGTAAACTCGATCCGAACATTGCCAACAATATCACGCTCATTGCACTCGGAGCAGGCGTTGCCGGATCAAAAATTCTTTTTCTCATCGAGAACTGGTCTTCCTTTATCAGCGATCCGATCGGAATGGCTTTTAATCCCGGCGGACTGACATTCTACGGCGGATTTCTCCTCGCAGCATTATCCATTTATGTCTATGGAAGAAAAAAGGGGATTTCGTTCTTTACCATTGGCGATGCGATTGCCCCCGGAATGATGCTCGGGTACGGCGTCGCCCGGATCGGCTGCCATCTGGCCGGCGACGGCGATTATGGTTTTCCGACAACGCTTCCCTGGGGAACGGATTATTCAAACGGGACATTTCCTCCCTCGGTGGCATTCAAAGATTTTCCGGAAATCACCAGCCAGTTCGCCCACGGCATCGTACCGAATAATACTCCATGCCATCCCACACCGGTATACGAATTCATCGTCTGTGCGCTCATGTGCTGGTTTCTCTGGCGAATTCGGAAAAAGATCGCGCCCGCCGGGAAGCTCTTTATGATTTATCTCGTCCTTGCAGGAATCGAACGCTTCTTCATTGAGTTTCTCCGCCCTAATCCGAGATTTTATTTCGGATTGAGTGAAGCACAATTCATTGCTCTCGTCCTTATCGCCGTTGGATTGATCGGATGGTGGAAAATAAAATCGGCTGCTACTTCGACAGTGCCTATTCCCAAGAATTGATATTCGTATGGATAATCTCATCATAGGCAGACAGCCGGTACTGGAAGCTCTTAAATCGCGTCAGCCGATCGAACGGATTCTGATTCTTCACGGTACATCGGGCGGCCCCATTGATCAGGCAAAACAACTTGCCCGGAAGCTCGCGATCCCGGTAAAAGAAACCGACAAGGAGCGTTTTGCCGAACTCGCCGGCGACGCCACGACGCAGGGGATCATCGCCATTATTGATAATTATCATTACGCAGAGGTTGAGGATATCCTTGCTTCTGCAGAGCTGAAAAAGGAACCTCCGTTCATTCTTATTCTTGACGAAATTGAAGACCCGCATAATCTTGGAGCGTTAATCCGGTCTGCAGAATGCGCCGGAGCACACGGGATAATCATACCGCTTCACAATTCTGCATCCGTCAATGCGACCGTGACAAAAACATCGGCCGGGGCAACGGCGCATCTTCCTGTTGCGCGCGTCACGAATATCGCGCAATCGATGGATGGGCTAAAAAAATCCGGAGTATGGATCGTCGGGACGGAAATGGAAAGCGACAAACTGTACTACGAACACGATTACCGGGGGCCGCTCGCGCTCGTTATCGGAAATGAAGGAAAAGGAATCCGCCGGTTGGTGAGAGAGAAGTGCGATTTCCTCGTCAGGATTCCGATGCATGGGAAGATTGAATCGCTGAACGCATCCGTGGCGGGCGCGCTGGTGATGTTTGAAGCAGCGAAAAGCAGGACA
>RPQN01000286.1 GCA_003819715.1 Ignavibacteriota bacterium
CATTTGAAGCGGTCGGGATGAAAACCAGAGAAATATCTTTCGGTTTTTTGCCCGCCAGCTCAAACAATGCTTTTGATATGGATTTGTTTGTAAGACCTCCTGATGTGAGCAGTAATTTCATATAGCCAGTTTAAAATATATTTCATAAAAACGAAAGACCGCTGGGCGAACCATGCGGCCTTGAAGACTTGCGGGTACTCATGTTCTCTTTCCGATACCAGCGGCTCGGAGTTTGTCTGCCATGGTGGTGTTTGTGCTGGTGCCGATTCCGGCATCTCGGAGTGCGGCGCCCATGACAGTGAGAGGCCCCCTGCCGGATAGTTTGTGGATTAAAACCTCTCCTCGGGTAGCCGACTCTGCGAGTTCGGCGCGGCATACCCGGAATTCTTCGCCTTGATAGTTGAAGATTCCGGTTTTTGTTACCTTTACTCTCACAGAGTACGTCTCCCCTTCTTTCGGCATGAAGTCAGGGAAGATGATTCGACGAAGAGGTTGAATCTGGCTTACTTTGCCCAGAAAGCACGCCCACTTGTCACCGTAAAGGTGAGAAAAGGAGAGTGACAAATTGTACTCTGACCCTTCTGATAAGAGCTGGCCATACATACCATACATAATGAGAACACCCCCTTTACTAAAAGTAGCATATAATGAGAATTTTGTCAATCATTATGCTAGTCGTCTGGCCTCTATGCTGGCGAGGCAGGTACGGAGTTGGCCATATTAGTCTAAACTTATCGCTTCAGTCCTTCATTCGTTTTCGCTTTTGCTTTTAGAATTTGCCTTATCTCTGCGGCCGGCACTTTTTGGTTGAATCTGATTTGTACGGTTTTACTTCCGGTTTTATAGCCTTTTTGGGCAAGCTTCTTGCGGTCTTTGCTTTGAAACGCAGCTGCAAAACCAAAGCTGACATGGTTCTTAAATGAGGAAAATCCGGCAAGGAAACCGTGATATTTGTAGAATGGAATGCCCCAGCTTATTTTCTCTTCTGCTTTTGGGATGGTCGATTTTATTACCTTGCGGAGTTCTTTAAGTATGGGTCTGGCATCCACAGCTGAACCTGCAATGTAAGCATCAACATTTTTTGCTTTATAATTTCTCATTAATGTATTTAATTTATCTCATTTGCACCAAATCTCCTACACGGATAGAACTTGCAGAAATACTGCCGTCCTGGTTTGCTGTGCCTATAACAGTCACACGTTCTCCGACTTTAATGTTATTCGCAGAACTGGTTGCACTTTCCGTAACCGGAGTGGATTGGGAAATCAAAACTATTTTTGATCCGCCATCTTGAAGCTTAAGCGTTATGGATGTCGCATCTTTTGAGATAACTTCTCCTGCTGTCAATCCCCCATTAACTATCCCTCTTTGGCCAGTACCCGTATTATTCGGTCTAATACCCTGTCTCTGTTGCGCAGTTGTGAAAGTGCCGTAACCAGGTCTTTGGTTTTGCTCGTATTTCATGCCGCCATAGAAACCGATTCCGCCTGCTAGTACGGCTGCTATTAGAATTGATGCTATTTGTTTATTCATAAAATGAAATTAAATAATAATTTTACTCATATCGGAGCGCCTCTATCGGATTAAGTTTGGCCGCTCGCTGTGCCGGGTAGTAGCCGAAAATAATACCTATAGCCGCTGAGATGCCGAACGCAAGAAGGATTGATCCTATAGTAACTTTGGTCTGAAGAATGCCGAAATATGAAACTCCGAATGAAGCGAGCCAGCCGAACGCTACGCCTATAATGCCGCCTGCAAATGTAAGAGTTACTGCTTCTGCCAAAAATTGGAGATTGATGTCTTTAGCTTTGGCTCCTATGGCTTTTCGCAATCCAATTTCACGAGTTCTCTCGGTAACAGTCGTAAGCATCATGTTCATAATGCCTATGCCTCCAACTATAAGGGATATTCCTGCTACGGACCCGAGCAGGATGGTAAACGTATCAGTTACGGAAGAAGCGGTGGCCAAAATGTCAGCTTGATTCAAAGTGCTGAAATCGGCTGATTGAGGGTCGGAAATTTTGTGCCGGTCAAGAAGTACAACGGTCAAATCGTTCTGCACTTGAGTCATTGATTTGGAATCTGCCGCCTGGACGCCTATTGTAGATACATAAGTATCTCCTGAGAGAAAACGTTGGGCGCTTTGAAGAGGAATAAAAATGGAATTGTCGGAGCTTGAAAATGCGTTGCCTCCTTTCGGTTTGGTAACTCCGATAATCGTGAACTGGACATTTTTTAAGCGAATGGTTTTGCCGACAGCTGAAGCTCCTTCCCCGAACAAGTCGTCACGCACCGTTGGTCCTATAACGGCTACCTTGGAATAATTGCGAAGATGTTGGGAAGTTATAAACGTACCTTCATCAACCTCGAGGTTTCTTACTGAGGCATATGAATCGATTACCCCGATAACGGAAGTATTGGTATTCGTTCCTTTTGCCGTTACCTGATATCTGCCGGAGAGTTCTGGAGAAACTGCTTTCACATTCGGAACTTTTTCAAGGATGGCTTCTGCATCGGCTTCGGTCAATGTTTTGGCTGATCCTCGCCCGGAGCTTACCTGTAGTCCTGGTCCGTTTTGAGCCCCAGGCATTACGGTGATTAAGTTGGACCCGATTGATTGTATACTTGATTCTATGGTGTTTTGGGCACCGGCGCCGATTGAGACCATGGCAATGACGGAAGCAATGCCGATAACAATACCCAGAATTGTGAGGCTGGTCCTAGCCTTATTTGAAAGCAGAGCTACATATGTTTCTTCAAGAATATCGGAAATTTTCATTTTATTTATTAATTATTCTTTTATTGTGGTCCTTGCTGTCCTTTTCTATAAGTCCGTCCTTTATATGTATAATACGGTCCGCATGTTCCGCCACATCATGTTCGTGGGTGATAAGTACTATAGTTCTCCCGAGTTTCTCATTTAACTTTTGAAAAGTACCGAGAACGATTTCTCCGGTCTTTGAGTCAAGATTTCCTGTGGGTTCGTCGGCCAAAATAAGTGCAGGGTTATTAACCAAAGCTCTGGCAATAGCCACTCTTTGAATCTGGCCACCTGAAAGTTCATTGGACTTGTGAACAAAGTGTTCCTCATCAAGACCGGCGCTAAGCAAAGCGGCTCTGGCTTGCTCTTCTCTTTCCTCCTCACCTAAACCGGAATATACCAGAGGCAGCATCACATTCCTCAAGACGGTCGTTCTTGGAAGAAGATTGAAAGATTGAAAAACGAACCCTATCTTATCTCTCCTTATCTCAGCCAACTCATCGTCGCTTAGAGACGAAACATCTTTGCCGTCCAAAAAATATGTTCCTGAAGTCGGATTATCAAGAGCTCCCAGAATGTGCATTAAGGTGGATTTTCCTGAACCGGAAGGTCCCATTATGGCCACAAATTCACCATCCTTTATCTCAAAACTCACACCTCTCAATGCTTCAAGTTCTACTTCTCCGGTTTTGTATATTTTAGTAACATTTTTTACTTTAATCATATTATCTTGTTTGAGAACGAAAGTTTGCGCCTCCTCCCTGAACGGCTCTAGTGCCACCACCAAAGAGAGAGGGTGTTTGCTGTGAAGACGTGGTATTTGATGATGGAGTAATTGTACGAGAGATGAACGAATCACCCTCATTTAATCCCGAGGTTATTTCTGTAAACTCGTCGTTGGAAAGACCGGTTTGAACGGGTATTTGAACTATGGTTCCATTGCTATTTTGCGCTTCAACATAACTCGTATTACCCTGAGATTTAACAGCTGAATTTGGAACTCGCACCACGTTTTGCTTGGTTTCGCTTACAATTGCGGCAGAGAGGCTCATCCCGGTTTTTACCCGATCATCGTTTACATCAAAAGCAATTTTGACCGTATAATTTACTACGCCCTGATTTACTGTGCCCAAGAGGTCCACTTCAGTGACAGTTCCCGTAATGGTCAGGTTATCAATTGCATCAAAAGTCAGAGTAGCTTTTTGCCCCACTTTTACTTTGGATATATCCACTTCATTGAGCGATACTTCAGCAATTTTTTGGTCGGTGATAATTGTCGCCACGGCCCCATTGGATGAAATTCTATCTCCTGTTTCTATATCAACTTTGCCTATAACACCGCTGAAAGGCGCTCTGATATTATGACTGGCCAAATCATCCTGTGCATTTTGCAGGTCGTCTTCGGCCTTGCTTACATTGAGTTGTGCGGATTTAAGGTCCAAAGTAGCACTGGTTGCGCTATTCTTGGCGTCTTCA
>RPQN01000287.1 GCA_003819715.1 Ignavibacteriota bacterium
GGGCGGCTGCCACTGTGTAACTGACTGCAAGAATAAAAAAAGATAGACGACAAATCATGATGTTCCTCCTAAAAATAAAAAAACCGTTTCCTCATCTCTCTGCAAACGGAGAAAAAAGAAACGGTGTCAATACCGAAAATTTCGATTTCCCTACGCTGGCATTATCCAGATCAGGTTACAAGGGTGTAATCTCAGCTCGATCGCCTTAAAGAAGGAATCGTAGCACCCCAACAAATTATATGAAAGAACTCTCGACTCTCACAACATTATAATATACTTCACGGAAAAGACGTTGTCAAGTCATTCAGATAATCGGTGAAATGTACTGATAAATCGCCCAGAAGTGGCAGAAACTGCCCGCTATGACGAGCAAATGCCAGAGTTCATGGAAGCCGAAGACCCCTGGAAATAAATCCGGTTTCTTTAGCGCGTAGATGATCGCACCGCCGGTATAACACAAACCGCCAAGGATAAACCAGATGATCCCGTTCATGGGAATGGAAAGAACAAGCGGATAAAATGCCGCAATAACCAACCAGCCCATAATCAGATAGAGGGTGGTGGACAACCAGCGTGGGGCATGAATCCAAAAAAGTGCCTGAACAATTCCTGCAAGAGCCATACTCCAGACCACACCGAAAAGGCTCCAACCCCAAATGCCGCGTAAAGGAAGAAGACATACCGGTGTATACGTACCGGCAATCAAAATAAAAATCATCGCATGGTCGATGCGGCGGAGTATGGTGAGAGAGTGCGAAGAGAGTGTGAGAAGATGGTACATGGCGCTTGCGCAATAGAGCAGGATCAGACTGGCGCCGTAAATTGCAAAAGAGACGATATGCCAAACCGTTCCAGAGGTGACCGCATATTGTTCTAATACGATCAACGCTTCGAGAGAAAGGAAAACCGCTGCCAGATGTGTTAAACCACTTACCGGTTCGCGAAGTTTTTGGAAAAAATGAACCATTCTTTCATTTTTTTGCCAAGGCATCATTAAAAAACGATCACCTGGTGAATATTCTGATGATCTGCTTACCTTGATTGTACATCGTTTTCTGGCTATATTCTATCATGAAATACCGAAAAATTTGAAAGTGTTCAATGGTTAATCTTACAAAAAATCGTCTGGACGAAATTCAATCGGGTTTTGCAGGCAAACGTATTGCGGTGGTCGGTGATTTAATGCTGGACCGCTATTTCTGGGGAAAAGTGTCGCGAATTTCACCGGAAGCGCCTGTCCCTGTTGTCGAAGTTGAAGAGGAATCCACACGACTCGGGGGTGCAGCCAATGTTGCGAATAATATCGCATCGCTCGGCGGAACACCGATTATGATTGGCATCGTCGGCAACGACACGGGAGGAGAGTCGTTGCGAAAATTAGTCACAGAAAAAGGATTCCCCATTCTTGGAATTGTCACGGATGAAACACGGCCGACGACGATTAAGACAAGGGTCATTGCGCATAACCAACACGTCGTCCGGATCGATCGGGAAGAGAAAATGGACCTCGATGCGGATGTGCAGGCACGGGTGGTGGCAAATTTTGAAAATCAGATTAACTCATTGGATGGTATCATACTCGAAGATTATAATAAAGGGGTCTTAACGAAAGGCACGATTGCTTCAATCATCCGGATTTCAAAAGAGCACCGGAAGACGATCACGGTCGACCCAAAGTATAATAATTTTTTTGAATACAAGGATGTTTCGGTGTTCAAACCTAACCGGAAAGAGACCGAGGAAGCATTAGGCCGGCGTCTGGAATGTTTGCCGGACGTAGAAAAAGCGGCCCGTGAACTCATGTCACGCCTTCAGGCGGACAATGTTCTCCTGACGATGGGCGAAAAAGGGATGATTCTTCTTGAACGAAACGGCACGCTCGCCTATGTTGAAACGAAAGCAAGGCATGTGGCTGATGTTTCAGGTGCGGGAGATACCGTCATTGCGACTCTCACCATGGGCATGGTGGCAGGCGCTTCGGTTGGAGAATCTGCCGCGCTGGCAAATTACGCCGGTGGGATTGTCTGCGGCGAAGTTGGTATTGTTCCGATAGACAAGGGCATATTGATTCAAACAATCCTCAAAGACATAAGCAATGGAGGAAAACGGTAATGGAGTCTGTCGTTTCGCGTGATCAATTGGGACAGGTCATAAGCGGTCTTAAGCGCGACGGCAAAAAAATCGTTTTTACAAACGGCTGTTTCGATATACTCCACCGCGGGCATGTCGAATACCTGACAAAAGCAAAAGCGCTGGGAGATGTACTGTTCGTTGGAATGAATACGGATGCATCGGTCAGGCGTCTGAAAGGTCCGTCACGGCCCATTGTCTGTCAGGATGATCGCGCCATGGTTCTTGCCGCGCTTCGTGTGGTGGACTATGTCTGCCTTTTTGATGAAGACACGCCGTACGAACTTATCAAGACTGTTGTTCCGGATGTCCTGGTAAAGGGATCTGACTGGAAGAAAGATGCCATTGTCGGAAAAGATATTGTGGAGGCGGCAGGCGGGACAGTTCAAACGATTGAATTTGTACCAAACCGGTCCACCACGGATATCGTAAAAAAAATTGTTGACAGCATAACGCATTGAATGGGCGCCGGATATTTTATTGCGCTCATCGTTATTGGTGTCGCTTTTCCTGCTCTTTGTAGCGTGGCGGTGAAATGAACAGCGTACGCAAGATTTTCCGAATTACATATTACTTTGCTGTTATTCTTCTCTTCGGCATCATTGCGATCATCGGGTATACACAAACCCGATCGTTTAAAACATACCTTCGCGATCTCATCCTCCACGAATCGGTGACTTTCATGAATGGTGAACTCCACCTTGACGCGATCGAGGGGAACCTCATCTCGGGATTCAGGGTGAATAATGTCCATGTGACTGAGGGCGGCATGGAACTTTTTTCGGCGCAGCGGCTGGAGATAAAATATGATCCGATCGGGTTCCTCTTCAAACGGGTGAGCATCAGCAACGTCGTTATCGAGAAACCCCGCATTTATATCACGCGTGCAATCAATGGGAAATACAACATCGACCGCCTCTTCAACCCTGCACCGGAGGATTCGACTTCTTCTTCATGGACCATAAATATTAAAAGGCTGGAATTGGCAGAGGCGGAAGTTGCTCTTATCGATTCGCTTTTGCTTTATGAACGGCAAACGGGGAAACGAATCATGCCACCGGACCGCATGATTGATTTTGCTCATCTTCATCTTCGGGGTCTTTCGGTCGTGGCTTCCGCCCGCATACAACCACATGAGTATACTGCATCAATAAAAAAATTTTCAGCGATTCTTTACCAGGAAGAACCGGTCCATTCGTTTGACGGCCCCGGCCAATCTCCGGATCCGCTTGGGACGCCACTCCTGACGCTTGAAAACCTGAGCGGTGATTTCCTGTTGACCAGAGATGAGGCGAGCGCACGCCATATTACCCTGGAAACTCCCAATACGCATATCCGATGCGATGCCGGTATAAAAGGGATTGATATCACCCGCATTTCCAGTTTGGAAGAGATGAAATCAGTGCCCGTTGATTTCTCCCTGACCGCCGAAAATCTTGATACCCGGGAACTCAAACTCTTCCTTTCTCCTTCCATCGATTTCCTTGACCGTTCGCTTACACTTCAATTGAACGCAGCAGGCACATTCGGAGTATTGAACGTTGAGCAGCTTTCAATCGGGTTGCCGGAATCTCACATAAAACTTCACGGGCAGGTGCGAAATCTTCACCAACCCCGTGAATTAGAAATGTCCGTGGAGGCAAACGACAATCTCATTACACCGCACGATCTGCTCGACTGTATGCCGGGCCTTCATCTGCCCGATCTCGCTTTTCTCGGGACCGTAAAGTTTTCGTTGACGTACGAAGGCCGGCCGCTCGATTTTAAAACCCGGTTGACCGGCTATACATCCGCCGGTGACATCACCATCGATGGAAAGATGAAATTCGATCCGGCGAATATCACATATTCCGGAACCGTCGACGTCCATTCGTTGGGGTTGGGTACTATCTTCAACGATCAGTCGCTTGCCAGCAATATTCATGCGCGCATCACCGCCGACGGTGCCGGCTTCAACCTGCATACCATGACCGGTATTGCGAAAGTGGAAATGGATTCCTCTTCATTCAGCGGCCTTCCGATTCAACATTCGGTACTGGTATTCGATATCGCGGATGGGAGCCTCCGCTCGCCTATCGGCGCTTCGGTCGGTTGCGCGAACTA
>RPQN01000288.1 GCA_003819715.1 Ignavibacteriota bacterium
ATTTCAAGCCGATATGTTGCAGGCAAAAATTAATCGCAGTCCGATTGAAGAAGCGTCGGCGCTGGGAGCCGTGCTCATGAATGGTCTTGCGCTGAAGCGATGGGATAATCTGGAAGAAATATCTGCACTTCGCACACAGAATGATTTCATCGTCCCCGCGATGCCTGTTGCGAAAATTGAGCTCCTGTATGCAGGTTGGAAAAAATCTGTCCAACGAACATTGATGAAGTAAGGATTTCTTGGTTGTTTTTGGGCGCGAGGAATGGATGAGCGTGTCTCGGTAAGAGAAATAATAAATGAATCATAATGATAACATATGAGGACAGAACAACATGGCATACAAACAAAAACTCACCTTTGGCTTGATCGTTGGTACACGGGATATCTTCAGCGCAAAACTTGCAGTAGAAGCTCGAAAAACGCTGCTAAAAAAAATGGAGAAATTAGGTTACGGCTACGTTATACTTCCAGCCTCTGAAACCGCAACAGGTGCCATTAACGATTTCAATGACGGTAAAAAATGCGCAAAGCTTTTTAGCGACAAACGCGAGAGTATTGATGGCGTTATTATTGTTCTGCCGAACTTTAGCAATGAATTGGGAATTGTTAACACCCTTAAATTAGCAAAATTGGATGTCCCCATTCTCGTTCAAGCATGCGATGATGATAACGACAAAGTGGATGTGTATAGCCGCCGCGATGCGTTCTGTGGCAAAATATCTGTTTGCAACAATCTCTATCAGTACGGTATTAAGTTTTCAGACACCTCGCTTCACACCTATCCTCTAGACAGTGCAGATTTTGACAAAGATGTTGCAAAGTTTGCAGGCATATGCCGTGTGGTGAACGGATTGAAGAATGCTCGCATCGGCGCTATCGGTGCTCGCCCTGGAGCTTTCCAAACTGTTCGCGCAAGCGAAAAGATTTTACAAGCATCGGGTATCACGGTAATCCCCGTTGATCTTTCGGATATTATTGGCACGGCAAGTAAAATAGATAACAATGCCGCGGAATTAAAAACCAAACTGGCAGATATTAAAGCCTATGGAAAAATTGTATCGACAGCAAATGACACGCAGATTGTTAAGCAGGCAAAATTTGGTATAGCTGTAGAAAACTGGCTTCAAGCCAACGAGATTGATGCCAGCACAATTGAATGTTGGGATTCATTGCAGAACAACTATGGTTGTGCATCATGCTTAACGATGAGCATGTTAGGTGAAAAATTAATGCCGAGTGCCTGCGAAGTTGATATTACAGGATCTGTCTCAATGTATGCGTTATTGTTGGCTTCTGGAAATCCTCCAGCTTTACTCGATTGGAATAATAACTTTGGTCAAGATAGAAACAAATGTGTTTGTACTCATTGCAGTAACTATCCAAAGAGCTTCATGAAAAACGAACCGACCATCGGTTCCCTCGATGTATTAGGTACAGTGCTGGGTCAAGAGAATACATTTGGTGCAGTGAAAGGGCCCGTTGCAGCCGGCGATTTCACATTTTTCCGTGCGTCAACGGATGATCCGAAAGGAATTATCAAGTCGTATGTTGGAGAAGGCAAGTTCACATCCGACAAGTACGGTATGGATGGCGGTATTGCTGTAACAGCGGTGACCAACCTTCAGCAGTTGTTGAAACATATCTGCAAGAATGGATATGAACACCACGTTGCAATGACTCGCGGCAATGTCGCTCCTATCCTTGAAGAAGCCATCGGCAACTATATGGGATGGAGCCTTTATATACATAGCTGAGAGTAGTATGGTGTGTTTAAGCGGATATTGGCCGCATCCGCTTAAACCTGTTTTTTAAATCCACGATTCATTTAAGTTCAATCATATCAAAGGCATTAATTATGATACTCGTTCATGATTATACTATGGCAGTTTTTTGTCTTGTAGTATGCATGATTTGCTGGGGTTCATGGGCAAATATGCAAAAGTTAACGGCTAAGACATGGCGTTTCGAACTGTTCTATATGGATTTTATTGTTGGTTGTTTGATAGCAGCAGTCATCGGAGCATTTACAATCGGCAGTTTAGGATCTGAAGGACGCCCATTCTTAATGGATTTAGCGCAAGCAGATTCAACAAGCATATGGTACGCTGTGATAGGCGGCATTGTTTGGAATCTTGGAACATTTTTGTTGGTGGCAGCGATGGCGGTTGCCGGAATGGCGGTTGGTTTTCCCATTGGCGGCGGACTTGCATGGGTTTTAGGTATTCTGATAAATTATTTTATTGAAGGATATCAAGGGAACAAAGCAATGCTATTCATTGGTGTTGTCTTAATAATTACAGCTATCATTCTATGCATGCAGGCTTACAGAAGATTAGCCGGAAGCCAGCATAAAACAACAACGAAAGGTATTGTAATATCTATCTTAGCTGGTATTACCATTGCCTTCTTTTACGGATTAGTTGTAAAATCACTTGACCCTGCTTTTGTAGGAGGCGGTACCGGAAACCTTGCTCCATCTACCGGTGTATTTTTCTTTGCAGTCGGCGCATTTATTAGCACACCGATTTTCAATTACTTTGTTACCCGATACCCCGTACAGGGCGAACGTATTTCATTGTTAGCCTATTTTAAAGGTAGTGCGTATACCCATTTTATAGGTATTGTCGGTGGTATCATCTGGATGGCGGGAATGGTAATAAGCTTTATCGCTGTTGGTTCTGCTGGACCTGCAATAGGATATGCCTTAAGCAACGCCGCCCCTGTTGTTGCAATTTTCTGGGGTGTCATTATTTGGAAAGAATTTAAAGAAGCTCCAAAGGGAACCAATGGATTGTTGGCGGCAATGTTTGCTTTGTTCATTATCGGATTAGTTCTCATAACATTATCTAAGTAATACGAACGAAGACAATACTCAACCTTATCAAGGCTTTATGACCTCGACAAGGTATTCGTAATTCATAATTCAGTTAGCCTATAAGTTTTTATCCAACCGGTCCTGATTGTAATGAAGCCAATTCTTATGAAACAAATACTGTACTTCATTCTCTCGATCATCTTTATAATTTTACTTTTAGATACGTCCTCTGCTCAGCAAAAAGTGGAACGATGGGGTCGTTTTGAAGTATTGTTGAAACATACTGCTCCCGGCAATGGGTTTAGCGATGTCAATCTCTCAGCCACATTCACCGGTAAAGACACTTCTGTTGTTGTCTCCGGTTTTTATGATGGGGGCAATGTGTTTAAAATTCGTTTCATGCCTCAGCAAATCGGGACTTGGAATTATACAACGTCGTGCAACATTCCTGAGTTAGACGATAAAAAGGGATCGTTCGAATGTATAAAAACAACAGGCAATAATCATGGAATTGTTCGAGTAAGCGAAACCTATAATTTTAAATACGCTGATGGTATGCGCTACTATCCTTTTGGAACAACCATTTATGCGTGGACACATATGGCTCAGGGACTGCAGGAGTTAACTCTCAAGAGCCTGAAGAATGCCAGCTTCAATAAGGTCCGTATGTGTGTCTTGCCGAAGAACTATGGTCTTGTACTTGAGGAGCCGGAATTATACCCGTTCGAAATTAAGGAAGTCGTCAAGGATGAGAAGGGAAAAGAAAAGAAGGTATGGGATTTCACACGGTTTAATCCCGCGTTCTTTCGGCATCTCGAAAAGCGGATCGATGATCTCAGCCAGCTTGGGATTGAATCGGATCTGATCATTTTCCATCCCTACGACAATGGTCGTTGGGGGTTTGATGGAATGACCAATGAGGTGAATATCCGCTACATCAAATATCTCACCGCTCGAATGGCATCATTCCGGAATATCTGGTGGTCCATGGCCAATGAATGGGATCTCGTAAAACAAAAAACACATGACGACTGGGACCTGTTGACGAAGACCGTTGTCGCTTCCGACCCGTATCGTCATTTATGTTCTATTCATGGCAGTACCGCCAACTATTATGAATACTGGAAACCGGAGTTTACCCATGTCAGTATTCAGGATGAGGCGCCTGTGCTCAATCCTGGCGCCGCGGCTATCTTGCGTAATGTGTATTACAAACCGATTATCTACGACGAAGTAGGCTATGAAGGAAATTTAACATCCCGGTGGGGGCGATATAGCCCCGAAGAAATGACGTATGCGGTGTGGATGGGAGTCATTGCCGGCACCTATGTGACCCATGGAGAATCCTTTATGTTCAAGAACGAAAAGGATACCATCTTCTGGGCAAAGGGAGGAGAGTTTAA
>RPQN01000289.1 GCA_003819715.1 Ignavibacteriota bacterium
CCGATGAGTGAAATGAAGCTGATATACTCATCCGAGGTGAGAAACAGCCGGGGCGTGTTGTGAAGTGAAAACGAATAATAGAAGACAACAATAAACCCAAGCACGAACGCTACCAGGGGATAATTTTTCTCCCACCAATGCCGGTCAATAAACGGCATCACTGCAATAGAAAGCAGCAGGAGGAGAAACGGGGCAATGTACCACGCGTTCACCGGCATCACAAAAACTTCTGTCAGTACATTCCCGAAGAAATTATAAACAGCCATCACGAGAATCGCGGCGGCGGCAAATTTCCAGATATTATTTTTTGTACGCGATTTCAACGATGCTCCGATCGATTCTGAAAAGAACCGAGTATCTTCACCTGACTCCCATGCTTGACGCTTTCCATTTGCTCGACCGTCTGTTTCACCATCGGAGCGGATTTGCCAAGAAATGTCTTCGGATAAACGCCGATCCAAACGATGAAGAGCACAATCGGAACAAGAGCGGCAATTTCCCTCCTTGTCAGGTCGGTCAATGGATGCCCGTTATAAAGGCCGTCGGCGTGTGCCGGTCCAACCATGACCCGTTGATACATCCATAACATATACACTGCAGAGAAAATAATCCCGAGGCCGGCGATTGCCGTAAAGATGCGGTTATCGATCAATGTGGATTTGAATGAACCTATCATCACCAGGAATTCACCGACGAAGCCGTTCAGTCCCGGCAAACCAATGGATGAAAGAGACACGATCATAAAGAATGCGGCAAAGACCGGCATCACCTTTGCCACTCCCCCGTAATCCGAGATGAGACGGGTGTGCGTGCGGTCGTAGATCATACCGACGAGCAGAAAGAGCGCGCCCGTTGAGAGCCCGTGATTCACCATTTGAATAATTGCCCCCTGCAGTCCTTCTTCGGTCATCGAAAATATTCCGAGCATCACGAATCCGAGGTGTGAAACCGACGAGTACGCGACGAGTTTTTTTATGTCGGTCTGCACCATGGCAACGAGCGCCCCGTACACGATTCCGATGACTGCCAGCGTGCACATCAGGGGGATTGCACGCTGAGACGCCTCAGCAAACAGAGGCAGGTTAAAACGGATAAAGCCGTATGTACCCATTTTCAATAAAATACCGGCAAGAATGACGCTCCCGGCCGTCGGGGCTTCAACGTGAGCATCGGGCAGCCATGTGTGCAGCGGCCACAGCGGGACTTTGATGGCAAAACTCAGTCCAAAAGCAGCGAACATCCACATCTGCAGATTTACCGGCAGCTGCGGCGCAACGCGGTACAGATCGGTCAAATCAGTTGTAAAGCGGCCGCCGGGAACCGTCGATGCGAAATACGCGAGGGAAATGATCGCCACCAGCATCAGCAAACTACCCATCAATGTATAGAGAAAGAATTTAACCGCCGCATAGATGCGATTCTGTCCGCCCCAAATTCCGATGATAAAATACATCGGGATCAGCATGGCTTCCCAGAAAATATAAAAGAGGAACAAATCCAGTGAAGCAAACACGCCGATCATTCCCGCTTCCAGCAGCAGGATCATGGAAGTATAGTTCTTAATTTGATGGTGAATGGAATTCCAGGTCCCGAGAAGTGTCAACGGGGTCAGAAACGTCGTCAGGAGAATCAGGAGAAGCGACATCCCGTCGATACCGACATGATACCCGATATTCAAACTGCTGATCCAGGGGAGGCGCTGTTCAAATTGAAATCCGGTCAGGGATGAGTCGAAGCCGAAATACAGGAACAGCGAGAGGAGAAAGGTCAGTGCCGTCCCTCCCAGCCCCATCCACTTGATCACCTGCTCGTTTTCTTTCGGGAGAAACAGGACGGCGACCGCGAAGAGCAGAGGAAGAAATATTATCGTTGTCAGGAGCATTTCAACAATCATTGCATCGATTCCATTCCCGGTGCCGTTTCCATGAATTAATATTGTGATTTATAATATCAAGACACCATATGGAAACGAGCACGAATGCCTTTTTGGAAATCTCTTCTAAATCGCAAAAGTTTACTTTTTGTAGTGGCACTCGTTACCTCAGCAGCAGCCACGTGATCACAAAAAGAATTCCTCCGATAAACACCACCGCATAGGATTGCGCAACACCGGTCTGAATTTTCCGGATCATCTGGCCCAACCCGTTAATCAATTTCGCCGAACCATTGACCAATCCATCGATCATGGCAACGTCCATGGCCTTCCAGAGAATCTCCGTCGACGCTTTCACCATGGGATCGATGATCACCGCATCATACAGTTCGTCCACATAATATTTATGGAGGAGTAAACGATAGATACGGGGAAATCGCCTCGCAAACGCCGCTTCGAGTTCCGCGCGTTGGAGATAGATCCAGCGTGCAGCATAAATAGCCGAGACTGCGACCGCCACTGATACAAACATCAGCAGGTACTCCGTAAATCTTGCTGTATGTTCGCCGGAAAGCAATTTATACTTCGCCGGTGAAAATACCGGTTCGAGCCATTCTTCGATCATGCTTGCATGCGGCCATCCAGCAAATCCTCCGATCATGGAAAGCACCGCAAGGAGGATGAGCGGGATGGTCATGGTTCCGGGCGCCTCATGCGGATGAACGCGATGATGATCAAAACGTGCCTTCCCGTTAAAAGTCAGCGTCACCAGTCGAAACATATAGAACGCCGTCATAGCCGCACCCAGAATTCCGAGCAGCCATAAAATCCATGATCCCTGGTCGCTGCTGAACGCTTTCCAGAGAATTTCATCCTTGCTGAAGAATCCGGCAAACGGCGGAATACCGGCTATTGCGAGAGCGCCGGCAAAAAATGTTTTATAGGTCACCGGCAGGTATTCCTTCAATCCACCCATCTTCTGGATATCCTGCTCGTCGTGCATCCCATGAATCACCGCCCCGGCGCCGAGAAAAAGAAGCGCTTTAAAAAACGCGTGCGTCATCAAATGGAAAATGCCGGCGCTGAAAGCCGCCACACCCATTGCAAGCAACATATATCCCAGCTGGCTGATCGTCGAATAGGCGAGTATCTTTTTAATATCATTCTGGACCAGGGCGATGGTTGCGGCAAACACTGCAGTGACCGCTCCAATGATTGCAATAAACTCCATGGTCACCGGGGCCAGGGCAAAGAGGATGGAACAACGTGCCACCATATAAACACCGGCCGTGACCATGGTTGCGGCATGGATCAGTGCACTGACCGGCGTTGGACCGGCCATGGCATCCGGCAGCCAGACATATAACGGGATCTGCGCCGATTTGCCCATCGCACCGATAAACAGCAGCAGCGTTATCCAGAGCGCGGTCGTATTCCCGACCGACAGGAGCGATGCGGAGTTAAACACCGAATTAAAATTCAGGCTGCCAAACGTCGAAAAGATCAGGAGCATACCAAGAATAAATCCAAAGTCGCCGATTCGATTCACGATGAATGCTTTTTTTGCGGCGACCCCGGTTTCTTTCTTTTCGTACCAGAATCCGATGAGCAGGTAGGAACAAAGTCCGACTCCCTCCCATCCCAGGAACATCAACAGAAAATTATCCGCGAGGATTAAATTCAGCATGGCAAAAATAAACAGGTTCATATAGGTAAAGAAGCGCCAGAACCCGCCATCGCCATGCATATAGCCGATCGAATAGATATGGATTAAGAGTCCGACTCCGGTGACGATGAGTGCCATGAGAATGGACAACGGATCAATTTGATACGCGACGTTGACGGTGAGCGAAGATGTTGATCCGGTAAAGGCCGACACCCAGGTAAATAATTCCACCGTGAGCTTTCGCTGCGACGGTTCAAGAGCCAGCATCTGAATAAAGAGGGTCAATGTAAAAAGAAAAGACAACCCTACCGTACCACTGCCGATGATGCCTATGAGTTTTTCACTCTTCATCCGCGGGCCGAACAATCCGAGGATGAGAAATCCCGCCAGCGGAAACGCAACAATAAGTGGTGCAAATGAAAACATAATTCAGTGGTTTGGTGTTAGATTTAAGATTTAAGATTTTAGTCTTCGGTGTGAATCTCCGTTACCATTTCATAATATTAATTTCGTCTAAATTTATTGAGTGTTTTCGCCTGAACAGGGCGATGACGATTGCAAGACCAACCGCCGCTTCTGCTGCCGC
>RPQN01000290.1 GCA_003819715.1 Ignavibacteriota bacterium
CCCATTGCGTCTCATCATTTTTTCTTGTGTTGCGAATATATTTACCGCCAAACTTCAAGCTCCCCGCCAGGTAATCAGTTAAGTTAAAAGGCACCTGAAAATTAAGTACAGCCGATTGTGCAGTTTCATCAACATCCCGCTTGAGAGTGTACAATCTCTGCATGATGACCGTTGCACCGCTATTCACGTAATATGCATTTAATAATTCACCTGGGGATACGGATAAATCGTCTTTCAGAGAGTCTGCCCACATATTTTGTCCGCCTGTCTTGGGGCCAATATCCATCCTCAAATCGCCGGGATTTCGTTGCTTGGTAATTGAATTGGCAAGTGAAAGGTCCATTTTCACGCCGAAAAATTCAAATTCACCCTGAAGCGCATTACTGATTACGGTATTCGTAAACTCATTGTCCGATGCATAACCACTCCAGTTATAATTTGTCAGAGTCAAACTGTTTTGCTGTACAATATTATGATCATTAATGCTGCTGATGAAATTATTGAGCATCAACGAACCAAACGGCAATTGGTAATCCAAAACCAAGCTGGCGCCTGATCTTTTCCTGTCCGTGACATTATCATTGATATTCACTTTGCTCAGGAACATCTTTAACAATCCACCCTGTATTTCGGCCTGTGCATTTGTAAAATATTCGGCACTTAATTCATCGGAGCTTCTATTATATTTATCCAGGAAACCTGACAACTGGATGCCTAACTTGTTGTCAAAAAAACGGTCACTTATTAAACCATTAACTTTGTAATTCCCATAAGTTTTTGCTAACGAACCATACCCCCCCTGAATTGAAAAATTACTATACCATTCTTCTTTGGCTTTACCTATTTTAAGGTCAACCGTTCCGCCAACCGCATCAGCATCCATATCGGCGGTCGATGCTTTTTTCACTTCGATACCGGAGAGTAAATTTGGCGATATCATGTTAAGATCGACGCTCCGATCGTTACGATCAGTAGATTCCAGTCTCACGCCATTGACCATCATAATATTGTATTGCGGCGACATTCCCCGGATCGTGACCTTTTGCCCCTCTCCACCGCTTCTGTTCACCGATATTCCAGGTAAGCGTCCGATGGACTCTGCTGCATTCGCATCTGGAATCTCACGAAGGCGGTCGGACGACAACACACTTGAAATGGTATTTGAAGACAACTGCTGGTTAATCGCCTGCATTTGCCCAAGAGCCTGGGCGGTGACCGTCACCGTTTCACCGGTGATGACGTCCGGCTGCAAATAAACATCCTGTTGAAATTTTTCACCTTCTTTAATATTTATTTTGATTGTAATCTTCTTGTATCCCACATAGGAGACCACCATTGTCTGAGAACCCGCAGGGACACCATAGATCACATAGTTCCCATTCATGTCTGACGAAGCACCCAAACTGGTCCCAACGATAACAATGTTGGCGCCCAGCATTTCTTCCTTGGTCACTTTATCGTATACTCTCCCTTTAATGTCGCCTGAAGTTGCGGCCATCATGGACTGCGTCATACAAAGGAATGCGGCGCAGCAACAAAAAATGAATTCCCCCAAAGGTCGGTGAATAAAATAAAGCATATCGTTCTCCTTTCTGAAATGTTTATTTTAACCTCAAACGAATGCACATCTTGTGCGGGCATTGCGCCCGAACAAGAACAACGAAATACATCAGGGCTCTCTGCTCACTCAAGAAAAAAAATTAAATACGTTAAAGTACTGGTGTAAAAAGTTAACATCTGGTTGTCAGGACTCTCCGTTCGACTATTTCAGATTCAATTATGATATCATCAAATTTCTCATCCGGCTCACCTGTCTCAATCATTTTAATAAGCATGTCAGTCGCGCCTTTTCCAATTTCAACCGGTTGTTGTACCACGGTATAAAAAGGCACTCCCAGTTTGTAGACAATATCGTTATCACCAAACTCCCCAATCGCAACATCGTTGGGAATCGACTTGTTCATCTTCAGAATGGCTTTCCCCGCACCATATGTGATCCATCCACCGATACTCACCACGGCATCAAATTCCAGTTTCTGACTAAAGAGCGACAGGATTTTGTTATAACTATCATCTATACTTCGGAAGGACTGAATGACCAATTCCGGACGATAGGGCAACCCATTTTCCTTTAAGGCAATCTTGTAACCATTAAACCTGTCTCTCAACAATGGAATTCCCGTATGAGGACCAAGGAACAAAATGCGCTTCCGCCCTTCTTTAATCAGTTTTGATGTCAATTGGTAAGACGCTTCAACGTCATCTATTTTGACCGACTTAAATCCGACACCTTTCAAACTTCGATCCCAACAAACAAATCTAATTCCCTCCTGGGCCATTCTTGTAATGAGAGGGTAGTTGTACTTACTTCCTCCGGCAGCATTCAATAATATTCCGTCGGCGTGTATATCATACAAGAATTCTAATTTTTGCCTCTCTTTTGTTTCAAGTTCGTTGTGAACAAGAAAGACGCATTCGTATCCTTTCTTTTCCGCCTCCTCATACATTCCTCTCACCGCTTCAGAGAAAAATGAGATGCGGAGATCCGGAACCAGCACTCCAAGCATTTTGCTCTTGTTGTTGATAAGAGATTTCGCCAGAAGGTTGGGTCTGTAGCCAAGTTCATCGCTCAATTTTCTAACCAGGCGTTTCGTTTCAGGAGAAATGTCACTGCTATCCCGCAACGCTTTCGAGACCGTCGCAACGGTCACAGACAATAATTGGGCAATATCTTTCAACGTCACGCGTTTATACAGCTTGCCATTAGTTACATGTTTTACAGCTGATTTTTTTTGTCCACGAACTGATGTACGCGTCATATTCAACCTGCCATGACCTTCAAAGTCCAAATTTCACCATGAGTCATTAATACAAACTCTCTTCATACCTGCGAGTGAGGCACTCGCGCATAAATTCGATCGTCTACAGCTCCGCCCTGTGAGTCGTTATACCCTTGAGGGGAAACTTACTTAATCGATTGCGCAAACCTTTTCGTAATTTATTATTCCGCATCATCAAAGTCAAGTGGCGAATTGGCTCATAATAAAAGATACCGAAAGAAATTTGGAAAAGAGTCGTTGCCTCATACACTATGTCTCCGTAGACCAAGGACATATCATGATGAGCATGCTATCCTAACGTGAATATCCCAGTGGCCAGCCCGCCACAGTTCACCATCCGGAGATTCCTTCATTCCTCAAACGGCTCCGGATCGCCACTCACCTTGCCCGCGGAAAACGTTTGAAGGTGATGATGTCTCTCTTCATCACGTACGGCTGATGTGCAAGTTCAGTGTGCTCTCGGTGCTTGAAGAGTCGGACGGTCATTCCCGGCCAAAGTATTATTTTATGCTAAACTGCCTGCGTAACCCGATAAGACAGACGTTAACACAAGCAGGAAGAGACCCGCCGTCAGTATAATTTTGGTCTTCCGACTGGTCCCCTTCCACTCACCTAAGAGTATCCCGATAATCGAACCGAACAATATTTGACAGGCCATCAACAGCGCCCATCCGACATAAGCCGTCGGGCCCATAGCAGGTTCGCCCGTCTTGAAGCAAATGAACTGTGAGCACCAGATAGCCCCTGCAATGCCCGCAAATATGAGGTTCGCGATGAGCGGAGTCCCGCCTTTCACATAGTCTTTGATCGTTTTATTTTTTATGTTGAGATACAAGCACCACAGAACATTCACCGTCAATCCGCCGAGAAGCACCACCACAAGCACGGGCATCCCAGCCCAGGTCATCGACGTCGCAGGCATGGTCGTCAACGCAAGCTCCTGAATTTTTGATCCACCCACCAGGCCAAGCCCCATGGCCGAACTCATCAGACCGGAAAACAGCGCCGCTATTACACCCTTCTTAAAGTTGAATTCGGCCACGCCTTTCTTCTTCTCCTCATCCGACAGCTCTTTCTCCTTCGACATTCCCGCGATACCAATCAGAACGATGCCCGTCAGAGAAATCAGCACGCCGACAAACGAAATAATGCCCGCGGTTGATTCGAACAAACTTCCGAATTCACTCCTGATCAGCTTAGGAATTAACGTGCCGGCGGCAGAACAGATGCCGCATCCGAATGCCAGGCCCAGACCAACTCCCAGGTAGCGTATCATCAGGCC
>RPQN01000291.1 GCA_003819715.1 Ignavibacteriota bacterium
CAATTGCAGCACGGTTGGATCTTCACCGTACACATCATCACCCACCTCTGCCTCAAGCATTGCTTCCCGCATTTCACGGGAAGGTTTCGTGACCGTGTCACTTCGTAGATCGATTGTCTCCACTTCAGTTCCTTCGAGATTCATTTCTCTGTTTTAAGATTGCTGTTGCAAGTATGAGCAGTGAACACAGAAGACATAGTTGAGCGAGAATATCGCCGTGTGCCACATAAAATGTTTTATGCGATGACAATCCAATATCGCCAATAAATTCGGCAGAAGTGTATAGATTCGTAGAGAATTGCCTTTTGCCGGTCGGATCGACCACCAGGGAAATTCCTCCATTGGCACATTGAACCACCCAGCGCCGCGTTTCAACGGCCCTGAGGGAGGCAAACGACGCATGCTGATACGCTCCGGAGGTATTCCCCCACCAGCTATCGTTTGTAATGATCACGAGAAATTCCGCCCCCTTTTTAACAAATTCCCGGACATAATTGGGATAGGCCGACTCATAACAAATCATTCCGGAGAATTTTGTCAGACGTCCATCTTTCAATTGCAGCGCGTAAACGACCGTATCGTTCCCTTTTCCCCAGCTTGAGATGCCGACATTCCATTTTAACGGCTCAATGAGAAATCGAAACGTTTCGGCGTACGGGATACGTTCGGCGAATGGCACTAACACCGTTTTCTTATGAACTTCTGCAAGAGTGTGGTGCGGCAGAATTAAAACACTGGAATTATAGGATTCGACATAGAGATCTGCCGTTCCTATTCTCTCCGCGGTTGCGGGGGCCCGAAGGGAATCAAAATATTCCGCCGTCGGAAGGCCGGTGAATACAGGAAGATCCAGCGTATCCACCAGAGTGAACAATTCAGAACGAAAGAGGGCATATCGCGGCAGAAGAATATGAAACGGAATCGCGGTTTCAGGCCATACCACCAGGTCCGGTTTGGATGAAGCCAGCTTTTTTGTTTCATGACAATAATAATTGAATTGTTGCGTGTAGGATTCCCATTTCGCACCGTAACTTGTCCCCCACTTTTCCCATGGATCGAAGTTCGGCTGAATGATGCCAATGGACATCCTGTTTTTTTCGTCACGAGATTCACTCTTCATCACCATCATCCCGTACACCGCGGAACCAAAATACAAGACGACCATGGCCGCCAGCAACGAAACCACTTTTCCCGATCGAAGCTTCCATTGACCGTTCGAATAATTTGCGAGGATGACGGTGGCGATGATATTGAACGCAAAAATGAGCAAGGTCAATCCGTAGACCGATGTGAACTCGATCATCTGGATACGATTGAGATCATAGGCCTGACTGTTTCCCAGGGTCAGCCATGGGAACGAATATTCGCCCAACGAGTGAAGATATTCAAACGAAGTCCAGAACAGGGCAAACGCCATGAGACCCTGCACCAGACCAAGCTTCTTCTTCACCGCGAAAGCGAGTAACACGGCCGGCAGGTAAAATACCGGATGGATCAACAGCACGGCAGTACCGGCAACCATCATCCACATATCCTTCCCGACAACAAACCCTCCCGTCCAATACACCGTCACGAGATGAAAGATTAATAAAAACAGGTATGCAGACCGCGCCATCTTGAAGTATGAATGAGTCCTGGCAAAGAGAAAAAACAACGGAATAAATGAAACATATGCCAGCGTGTAAAATGGAGATGGTGGAAAAGAAAACCCGAGGAGAAGTCCGGATGCTGCCGCAAGGCCGGATTGTATCCACCACGGGGTATGTGACTGCTGGATATCGGATTCACTCATCGCGAGGGTTTTTCTTCACTATTGATTTTCCTGACGCTGCGCCAGACATTCTCCAAAACGGAATACAGGAAAATGATAACCGCCGCGATCATCATCCCGATGACCGCGCCGCCGACGATATCCGAAGGGTAATGGACACCGACATACACCCTCGAAAATGCGACCAGCGAAGCAAACCCAAAGAACCACCATTTCGCGTGCGGGAAAAAGAAGGCCAGGAGGAGAGCGGCGGCGAAGTTATTGACCGCGTGCGAAGACGGGAATGAATACCCGCTGCCGCAGCTTACCAGGAGATGCACGTTATGTAAGACATGACATGGTCTTGGGCGCTCCATCCAATGTTTGAATACCGCACTGCTCAGTTGATCGCTTACCGCGATGGTGACGATAAGGAGCATAGCGGCAATTCGTGTATGGCGCTTTCCTTTGATGACCATCCAAAGAAGCATGACTGCTGCGAGAATCAATATCGGACGTTGATTATTCAAGTCGGTGAGAATCGGCATAATAAAATCCAGTACCGGATTGCGCAGCGAACCATTCACGTAGCGAAACAGGACAATATCCAGAGAATTGAGGGAATCAAGCACGGGAGTTTTTCCAATTACCGGTCCAGAGACTTCGGAGAGGTTGAATTTTTCGAGGAGATATTCCGGCTTTTTATTAAACTTCGCCCGACCAGGAGAATAATCAGAATCACCAGAATGATCGTGACAATCTTCCCGTACGTCTCCAGTACCGCTAATATTTCCCTCCAATTCATTCCTAATTCTTTTCCTGCAAACAGAAGAAAGGCGTTCCAGATCAAGGAGCTGAGAAAAGACAGAACGGTCGTTCGCCATAACGACAATTGAGACACTCCCGTAAAAAACGAGATCACCGCTCTCGTTCCTGCCATAAACCGGTTGGCCACGACAATCCAATACCCGTATATTTTAAACCATTGTTCAACTTTATGGACCCGTTCCAGCGGTATGAATGTGAATTTTCCCGCCTCCAGAATCCGGACACCGAACCATTGACCAATTTTGTACATCGTCAGGAAACCCGCCGTACTCCCGGCGGTAGAAATAACGAGGAGGAGGGCATAATCGACTCTTCCCAACCCGGCGAGTGATCCGGCGGCGACCAGTATGACATCACTCGGCAGAGGGGGAAAGACATTCTCGATATAGGCAATTGCTCCGGCAACACAATAGATCCAGAGAGGAGGGAGTGCTGCTAACTCAGTGATGAATTGTTCCATACGTTACTTTAACCTGGTTTCCAGAATGGATGCAACGGCAAGTGCGGCACTGCCTTCTCCCCTCCCAAACGAACCGAGCCCTTCATGGGTCGTCGCCTTCACCGAAATGCGCTCAGGTAAAATGTCGAGTGCTTTTCCGATGCGTTCCTGCATGAGGCGAACATATGGTGCAATTTTTGGCTTTTCCAGGATGAGCGTCGAATCGATATTGTTAATGACGAACTTCTTTTTCCGGAGCAGGAGGCCGACGTGTTTGAGAAGTTTCAGGCTGGATATATTGCGGTATTTTTTATCGGTATCGGGAAAATGCTTTCCGATATCGCCTAACGCTGCTGCGCCGAGGAGGGCATCGCATATGGCATGAATCAACACATCAGCATCCGAATGTCCTGAGAGTCCTCGATCTGACGGGATGCGAACCCCTCCTAAGACGAGTTTTCGTTTCAGTTCGAGACGATGGACATCATACCCGATCCCCAATCGAACAACTTCTCTTGTCTGCTTTGTCATGATAGAGGGAGAGATAACCTCAATTACTGAATTTCAAAACTTTTATACGATTGAGTGCACTCGAGCCACTCAATCTTTAAATCTTTAACGTGGGCTACGCGCGGACCGACTTTCACTTCTTTGATGAATTCTTCAATCAATGAACGGCTGCCTTCGATTTCAATTTCCACTTCTCCTGAAACGATATTACGGACATATCCGACCAGTCCATGATTTATTGCCCTATTGAAGACATAATAGCGGAATCCGACTCCTTGAACCAATCCGCTCACTACGACATGTGCCCGAATATCCATGATTGACGGCAAATTACGATGAATGCGTATGACATGCAATAACATCAATAAAAAGAAAAAGGGACAGCGCACTGCCGTCCCTTCAACTGTGCCCGGAGCGAGACTTGAACTCGCATGCCCTTTCGGGCGCCGCCCCCTCAAGACGGTGTGTCTGCCAGTTCCACCATCCGGGCTTGTATCACAACAATTTACGAAGAAGAGGTCACGGAATCAAGGAAGGGGACAGTGATCAGTGGTCAGTATTCAGTAGTCAGTG
>RPQN01000292.1 GCA_003819715.1 Ignavibacteriota bacterium
ACACCGCCCTTGATCTGGAAATCCACAAATCGCCGCAACGCTGCTTCATCAATTGAACCGTCTGTCTTAAACGGTGTGATGATCGCTGTTGCCGTACCCCGGAATTTTTGTTGTGCTGCCATGACAAAGAGAATCCTTATGTGAAAAGTTCTTGAAATGCATCATCCATGGTATACAGGCCTTTTTTACCGCGGATCCATTCCGCGGCGAAGAGCGACCCCAGCGCTAAACCGGAACGGTTTTTTGCGGTATGTTTCAGCTCAATGATATCCACCGCAGAGTCGAATGCGAGCGTGTGTGTACCGATAACAGCGCCGCTCCGGACAGATGAAATATGAAGCTGCTCGGGCCGAATTTTTCCATGTGATGTTTCATTGAGTAGTTCTTTTTTCCTTTTCAGGTGATTGAGAACAATCTGTCCCATGGTGAGTGCGGTACCGCTTGGACTGTCGATCTTGTTTTTATGGTGAATTTCCTGTATAAACGCGTCATAATCCTCGAATGTATCCATCATTTGTGCCGCGATTTTCACCAGACGAAAAAAGATATTTACCCCGATTGAAAAATTCGACGAGTAAATAAGTCCGATCTGATTCGTGCTCACAAGCTTTTCAATCTGCTGTTTCTGATCCTGCCAGCCGGTGGTTCCTACGACGATCGGCTTGTGTGCCTCGGCCCAGGGGAGAAGATCGTTGACCAGGGTATTCGCTGTAGCAAAATGAATCACCACATCGATCGTGTTACGCTGGGCCTGAGTCACCGGCGGTGTATCAATGTCCACACGGACATCAACGCTCCAGCCGCGTTCGAGCGCAAGGCGCTCGATTTCTTTACCCATCTTTCCATATCCCACTAACGCTAACCGCATAAAAATCATTTCCCTCCCACCGGTTCAAACAGATCGGTATCAGGGATCGATTCAAAAAATTGTTTGTGCAGCCGTCGTACGGCTTCATCCACCTGCGTTTCATCGATGACCAGACTCATATTGATCTCGGAAGCCCCCTGGGTAATCATGACTAAATTGACTTCCTTCAACGCGTTGAAGATCTGATCCGCTACGCCGGCCGTGGAACGCATTTGATCGCCGACCACACAGATGATTCCCTGGTGTTCTAAAATGGAGACTTCTGCGAATTCAGAAAGTTCTGCAATGATCTTGTCCAGGGTGACCGTCGTATCGATGGTGAGCGAAACGGCAACCTCCGAGGTACTCACGAGATCCACCGGCGTCTGATATTTATTGAAGACGGAAAAAATAGATTCCAGGAAACCGTATGCCATCAACATACGCAGCGATTGAACGTTGACCACGGTGATTCCACGCTTGCACGCGATGGATTTTACCGGAATATTCGTTTTCGGCGGATGGGAAACGATCCGCGTTCCGCTGTTTTCCGGACGTTTTGAATTGAGGACAACGACCGGAATATCCTTCTTCACGGCAGGGAAGATCGTGCTCGGGTGGAGAACTTTTGCGCCGAAATAAGCAAGCTCTGCGGCCTCGCGGAATGAAATCATCCTCAGTTTTTGCGCTCCCGGTGCAATACGCGGATCTGCAGTAAGCACGCCGTCGACATCCGTCCAGATTTGGATTTCATCTGCGTCCAGCGCTGCACCGATAATGGATGCGGAATAATCGGAACCGCCCCGGCCCAGCGTCGTGGTGGTGCCTTTGTCATTCGATCCGATGAATCCCTGGGTAACGATGACGGTGCCTGCGGCGATCAGCGGAGAAAGGATTTCTTTTGCCTTACAATCGATCAGTTCAAATTGAGGGACGGCCGAAGCAAATTGACTATCGGTCTTCATGAACGTTCTGGCATCGACCCACTGTGCAGAAAGCCCTTGAGACCGGATGGCTTCCGCAAGGATTTGCGAGGAAAGCAGTTCGCCGACGGATGCAATGGCATCCAGGGAACGGTTGGTCAACTCACCCAGAATGGCGATACCGCGGCACAAATTCCTGAGCTCTTCAAACCGCTGCTTAAACGATGCGATCAACTGTTGAACCGTCTGGCGGTTGTCGATGAGATTCTCCATCACCGTCACATGACGGTCGAAAAGCCCGTTGAGCAGAAGAATGGCCTCTTCGAGTTTTCCTTCCTGTGCAGTCTTTGCAGATTTCAGGAGTGTATTGGTCGCTCCGGAAATGGCGGAAAGCACCACAATCGGAGTCTGCGCTTTTTCCTTTCGTACAATTTCAATAACGGTTCGCATCGATTTGGCGTCTTCCACTGAAGTGCCGCCGAATTTCATGACAATCATGTTTTCTACCTTGTCTATTCTAAGTTGATAATTACCAAATCACATCAAAAGCTGAATCTATACACACGCTCCATATTTCTATGACGGATGACAACTGCACACTTTGCTCATGATGGATGGAACGTTACTTCTATTTCATCCGAGAAATGAGCAATTCCGCAATTTGCACTGCATTGGTTGCGGCGCCTTTTCTAATATTATCCGAAACGATCCAAAGATTGATACCGTTCGGAATACTGAAATCTTTCCGGATGCGTCCGACGAAGACCTCGTTTTTTCCGTATGCATGGATCGGCATCGGATAGAGGTTTTTGGAAGGATCGTCCTGGACAATGATTCCCGGTGCACGACTCAGGATGGAGCGCGCTTCTTCAGGAGAGCAGGGCCGTTCGAATTCAATGTTCACTGCTTCGCTGTGTCCTCCGAACACCGGCACGCGGACCGTGGTTGCCGTGACGGGAATATCGGCGCCCATTATTTTTTTTGTCTCCAGCATCATCTTTTGTTCTTCTTTCGTGTAGCCATCCGGAAGGAAGACATCGATATGCGGCAGAATGTTAAAGGCGATCGGGTGCGGGAATTTCTGTTCACGCAGAGGAACCTTGGCGATTTCATCATCCAGCTGATTGACACCTTTTTTGCCGGCACCGGTGACCGACTGGTATGTGGAAACGACGACGCGTTTGATGCCGAACGCATCGTGGAGCGGTTTCAGGGCCACGACCATCTGAATCGTCGAACAATTGGGATTGGCAATAATACCGTGATGTTTGAACGCATCTTCCGGGTTCACTTCCGGGACGACAAGCGGAACATCCGGATCCATCCGAAATGCGCTGCTGTTGTCGATGACGACGGCGCCATGTGCTGCGGCTTTCGGGGAAAATTCCTTGCTGGTGCTTGCACCGGCGGAAAAAAGAGCAAAGTCGACTCCGGCAAAACTCTCGCCGGTGAGTGTCTGAACTTTGACGGGTTTTCCGTGAAATAAAACTTCCATTCCCTCGGAACGGGCGGAGGCCAGGGGGATGAGACGTCCCACAGGAAAATTCTGTTCTTCCAAAATGGTGGTCATCATACGACCCACGAGACCGGTCGCTCCTACGACGGCCACGGTATACGATTTTGTCATGTGTTCACTTTATGATGTTTATTGAAGAATACTTTACCTTAGTTAAGATACAGATTCCGACGCTCTTCTTCAAATAAATTCTTACAAAACCGGAAAATTGTTTTCCTCTTGAAGAAGAGTGAAGCGCTTGGTATATTGCCAGTGAATGTATTGAATTGAGAACGCATGGAGAAGAACGAAAATATTTTAGAGACCCGGCAGCTGGGAAAAAGGTACGGCAAGCGCTGGGCGGTCAGGAATCTTAATCTCGAAGTTCATCGGGGAGATGTGTTTGGATTTCTCGGTCCCAACGGTGCGGGAAAAAGCACCACCATCCGGATGATCCTTTCTCTGATTAAACCGACGGAGGGCGAAACCTCCCTGTTCGGTTATTCGCTGAAATCCCGCCGGTCGGATGCACTCCGGCGAGTCGGCGGCATTGTTGAGAAGCCGGACTTTTATTTATACCTCTCCGCCTATAAGAATCTCGAGATCATCGGCGCATTGTCGGGGGGAGTGGAGCGGAAGAGAATTCTGGAAGTGCTGGACCTGGTGGGGTTGACAAGCCGCGCGACCGATCGGGTAAAAGCCTACTCCCATGGAATGAAACAGAGACTGGGGATCGCGCAGGCACTGCTTTCGGATCCCGATCTGGTGATACTGGATGAACCGACCAATGGACTGGATCCGCAAGGGA
>RPQN01000293.1 GCA_003819715.1 Ignavibacteriota bacterium
CTCTTGTTTAATAAAAATTGATTCACGGGGCCCGATCCTTTATCGCCAGGTGAGGGTGGGCAAGAACAGCAATCATTTTAAAATATTGAAGTTCCGCTCGATGCGTTTGGATGCGGAAAAAAAATCCGGTCCGATATGGGCGGGGAAAAATGATCCGCGCGTGACGAGTGCCGGGCGATTTCTCAGGAAGACGCATCTTGATGAAGTTCCCCAGTTTTTGAATGTCCTCATGGGGGATATGAGTTTGGTGGGACCGCGGCCGGAGCGTCCTTTCTTTGTGGATAAATTGACAAAAGAAATTCCGCTGTACAATCATCGCCACCGGGTGCGGCCGGGTATTACCGGCTGGGCGCAAGTGAAGCATAAATACGATGAAAACATGGAAGATGTACGCGCAAAGATCAAATACGATCTCTTCTATATTGAAAATCTCTCATGGCGCTTGGATTTAAAAATTCTTTTTAACACTATTTATGTCATGATTACCGGAAAAGGACATGCCTGAAGAATGAAGAGTGAAGAATGAAGAGTAAAGAGTAAAAAGTGAAGCGCGATGAATGAAGAATGTTGAGTGAAGAGTGCTCCGGGAGATGGATGCAGCGCAAGAACGAGTAATGGAAAATCAATGCAGAAGAAATTCGTGAGAAAGAGAGTTCGATGAAACCAATACATATGGTGGATGTCGTCGGTCAGTATCAAAAAATTAAAACAGAAATAGATGAGACGGCTCTGCGTGTTCTCGGGTCGGGTCAATATATTCTGGGGAAAGAAGTATCCGAATTTGAAAAAGAAATTGCGCAATATCTCCAGGTGAACCATGCCGTCGGCTGTGCGTCGGGGACGGATGCCTTGATGGTCGCCATGATGGCGCTGGGGATTAGACCGGGCGACGAGGTGGTCACCACGCCGTTTACTTTTGCCGCGACAACGGAAACGATTATGCTGCTTGGCGCCACACCGATCTATGTCGATATCGATCCCAAGACGTTCAATATTGATCCGTCAAAATTGGAGGCCGCCATTACCAAAAAAACGAAGGCGATCATTCCGGTGCATCTGTACGGGCAGTCGGCAGATATGGACCCGATCGTTTCGCTGGGACAGCAGTATCACCTGCCCGTCATCGAGGACATGTGCCAGGCCATTGGGACTGATTACAAAGGCAAAAAGGTCGGCGGCATCGGTACGATCGGGTGTTTAAGCTTTTTCCCGAGCAAGAATCTTGGTGCATTCGGTGATGCCGGTATGGCCGTCACCAATGATCCTGCGCTGGCTGAGAAACTCCGGATGATCGTAGTGCATGGATCACATGAGCGGTATAAACACGAAATCATCGGCGTGAACAGCCGGCTGGATGCGCTGCAGGCGGCGCTGCTTCGTGTGAAACTTCGCCATCTGGAAGAATGGACCCAGGCGCGGAGAACAGCGGCGGCTGTTTATAATCGTCTGTTTGCCGGCGCTGATGTCGAAGTTCCGTTGGAAGCATCATACGGCAGGCACGTCTTTCATCAATATACCATTCGAATAAAAAATCGTAATGAGGTGGCGGATGCCTTAAGTGCGAAGAAAATTCCCTACGGTATTTATTATCCGATATCGCTGCATCTGCAGGAAGCGTACCGGAAGGCAGGGAAACCGAAAGGGTCATTTCCGGTAACGGAGAAAGCAACGGAGGAAGTCCTCTCGCTGCCGATGCATACGGAACTGGAGGAAGAACAGCAGCAGGTTATTGTCCAATCAATCCGAGAAGCGCTCAAGAAATAAAATGGAAATGCCATGAAACAATCGTTGATAATCATCCCGACCTATAATGAAGCGGACAATGTTTCCAAGATTATCCCGGAGGTGCTGGCCCAGAACGAAGGATTCAGCGTCCTGATCGTTGATGACAACTCGCCGGACGGGACTGCAGGCCTGGTAAAAGAAATGCAAAAAACAAATTCGCGTGTTCATCTCATCGAACGACCGAATAAAATGGGACTGGGTACGGCCTATGTCGCCGGATTCAGATATGCCCTGTCGCATGGATTCGATTTTGTGTTTGAGATGGACGCCGATTTTTCGCATGATCCTCACATGTTGACGACACTTCTGGAAAAAACCGAAGAGGCCGATCTCATTATCGGTTCGCGGTACATCTCCGGTGTGAATGTGGTCAACTGGCCGCTGAGGCGCTTGATTCTCAGCTATTCTGCGAATCTGTACACCAGGATCATCACCGGCCTGCCGGTCAAAGATGCCACAGCAGGGTTTAAATGCTATCGCCGGGCCGTGCTGGAAAGTTTCGATCTCGATTCCATCAAATCGAACGGGTACAGCTTCCAGATCGAAACCAACTATTTAGCTTGGAAACATGGGTTCCGGGTCTGTGAAGTACCTATTGTTTTTACAGACCGGCGGGAAGGTGTTTCAAAAATGTCGAAACATATCGTCTATGAAGCGGCGTGGATGGTCTGGAAACTGAAATTCAGGACTCTCTTTACAAAAGAGAACCGCTAGGATATGGCCCGCGTGCAAAAACCGGCATTGCCCGAAGTCTCGGTCATCATCGTGAATTACAATGTCCGCGATTTTTTATCCCAATCTCTTCTATCCATTCAGAAAGCGCTAAAAGGAATTCGCTCGGAGATATTTGTCGTCGACAACGCTTCCGATGACGGCAGCGCGCAGATGGTACGGCACCGGTTCCCGAACATCCACCTTATCGCGAACACGGACAATCTCGGGTTTGCCAAAGCGAACAACATCGGTCTCAGGAAAGCCCGCGGTCAATATATTCTCCTGATCAATCCCGATACCATTGTGCAGGAAGACACGATCCGGGTGATGGTGGAATTTCTCAACAGTCATCCGGAAGCCGGACTTGCCGGCTGCAAGATTCTGAACCCCGACGGCAGTTTTCAACCGGCGTGCCGCCGCAGTTTCCCGACGCCATGGGTTGCATTCACCAGAATATTCGGCCTCAGCAAACTCTTTCCTCATTCCAAGTTGTTTGGAAAATATAATCTCACGTATCTCAATACCGAAGAAACGTATCCGGTGGACGCGGTCAGCGGTTCGTTTATGATGGTGAGAAAGGAAACGTTCGAAAATATTGGCGGACTGGATGAAAGTTATTTTATGTACGGCGAGGATATCGATTGGTGCTTCCGCATTCGGGAGGCCGGATGGCGGGTGTACTATGTCCACTCCACTCAGATCATCCATTATAAAGGCGAGAGCACGCGGCGAAGCAGCCTGGATGAGATCCATACTTTTTACGAGGCCATGCGTCTCTTCGTGGAAAAACATTTCCGGTCATCGAGACTCTTCAGAATGATCCTTCGCGCATCCATTGGCATGGTTTCGCTCGCTGCGTTCATCAGCTCCGCATTGCGCCCCCTGAAAATTGCGATATTCGATTTCCTCGCCATGACTATCAGCCTTCTGCTGGCCGAATACCTGTGGCGCGGAGAGCTCTTCCGGTATCCTGCCTATGCCTATTCCATTGTCTTCACCCTTCCCGCTCTTATCGTCATTGCTTCTCTGTATGCCGCGGGAGTCTATACCCAGCGCCGCATGTCCATTTCTCGTTCGATCGGCGCAATCTTTCTGGCATATGTCTTCATCTCCGCATTAACCGCATTTTTTAAGAACTATGCATTCAGCCGCATGATCGTCGCAATTTCCGGTATCCTCGCCATGGTGTGTATTCCGGGTTGGCGATTGATATTTCGATTGGTTCGGAGAACGTCTGCGCATGGGAGGGGAACCTTATTCGGGAAACGAACACTCATCGTCGGCACCGATACGGATGCAATCGGGCTGCATGAAAAATTACGTGCAAAAATTGGAGAAGGGTACGAAATTATCGGATTCGTCGGAACCACCCATGGTCAAATCGGCGAAATGATCAACGGTATTCCCGTCGTGGGCAGCATAGACAACGTCGGAAAAATTGTGAAAGAACAG
>RPQN01000294.1 GCA_003819715.1 Ignavibacteriota bacterium
CAATACACGAACCGCCCGGGGGGATTGCACTCCCGTGATACAGGGTATTTTTTTTTTGATGATTCCCCCTTTTTCAAAAGCGATTTTTTCAAGTCGGTCGCCGAGGATCTGTGTGTGTTCCAGACCTAGAGTCGTAATTACTGAAACCATCGGTTGAAGAATATTGGTGGCATCCAGTCTCCCGCCGAGGCCGGTTTCGACAATGGCGATATCCACATGAGACTCGGCGAAATATTGGAACGCGAGGGCAGTGACTGTTTCAAAAAATGTACCCCGTTCCTTGACGACCCGGGCTTGGAGTTCATGGGTCAACCGTGCGACGGCTCTCGAAGAAATGGCTTTGCCGTTTATTCGAATCCGCTCGTTAAACCGGACAAGATGCGGTGACGTATAGAGCCCGGTGTTGTAACCCGCAGCGGTAAATATCGAAGCGATCATGGAAGCAGTGGAGCCCTTCCCGTTCGTACCGGCAATATGAATGGAAGGAAAACTTTTCTCCGGATGATCAAGAAAAGCGGATAAACTCCGGATTCCATGAAGTCCGAATTTCATTCCGAACTTCTGGAGACTGTAGAGAAATTTGATAGATTCAGTGTACGTCAAGGGAATGGGACAACGCAATGAGTAAACGGATTTCCCGATCGATTACAGCCAGGATTGAAGAACTGAAAACGTGACATCTGCATCGAGCGCACCCACCAGTGTGCCGATATCCGAAATTTTATTTTCACGGGCGTACTGTTCCAATCCGTCGGCAATTTTTACAGATATGGACGGATCAACAAAGTTCAGGGTTCCGATTTGAACCGCCGCTGCGCCGACCAGGAAGAATTCGACCGCATCCTCAACCGAGGCAATTCCCCCGATGCCAAAGACCGGGATGGATACTGATTTTGCCACTTCGTAAACCTTGGCGAGAGCAACCGGTTTAATGGCGGGTCCTGAAAGACCGCCGGTCACCGTGGAAAGTTTTGGCTTGCGCTTTTTGATATCCACCGCCATTCCGACGAGTGTATTGATCACCGATATGGCATCTGCGCCCGCCAATTCCGCAGCGCGTGCAAATTCCGAAATGTGCGTGACATTGGGCGTTAACTTGATGATGAGCGGCTTCTCCGTCAACTTGCGAAGCTTCGAAGTGATCTCCGACATCATCGTGCAGTCGGTTCCAAAGCTCATCCCGCCTTCTCGGACATTCGGGCATGAGACATTTATTTCATAACCGGTAATCCCCTCCTGCTCTTCCAACAACCCGAGGACATCGCAGAATTCCTCGAGCGAACTTGCGGCGATATTCACGACAACGCACACGTCCAGTGTTCGCAGATACGGAAGTTTGTCTTTTATGAATGCATGGACACCGATATTTGCCAATCCGATCGAGTTGAGCATTCCGCTCGCCGTCTCAACAATACGCGGGGGAGGATTGCCGGCACGCGGTTTCCAGGAAAGCGACTTGGTTATAATTCCACCCAACCGGGTGACATCCACCAGATCACGAACTTCATCGCCGTACCCAAACGTTCCCGAAGCGACAAACACGCGGTTCTTGAATTCCACTCCGCGAAGGGTGAATGATGTTTTTATCCTGTCCGCAGATGTTAATGAATTCATAAATTCACTTCCGTCGATTGAAAAACAGGTCCGTCCTTGCATACCAGCGCATATTGACCATCGTCGTCAGCGCGTTCTACGGCACAACCCTGGCAAATGCCAAAACCGCACGCCATCTGGCCTTCCAGAGATAATTCACAGCAGACTTGTTTCCGTCTTGCAAACTCTCCGAGCGCTTTGAGCATCACGGTGGGACCGCAGCCGAATATTTTAATTTTGCCAGAATGGTCCTGAACGAAGGACGACTCAAGCAATTGAATGACGGTTCCATGGAACCCGCCCGATCCGTCATCGGTTGCGAGGTGAAGATGCTGCAGGTTCGAAGTAAAAGCCTGCCCGGCAGTCCGATACCCGACAAACGTCTCAATGCGCTTCCCCCGTTTCAGCAATTCATCGGTGAGAAATGGGAACGGGGCAACGCCGATCCCGCCGGCAACGATAAACGCTGTATCAAACTCGGCATTCCCATGAAACGACTGGCCCAGCGGACCAATAACATCGATCCGGTTCCCCGGCAGTTTCCGTGAAAGCAATTTCGTCCCGGGTCCGATCGCATGAAAAAGGATTTCAAGGATATCCTTCTCCACTCGAGATATGCTGAACGGCCTTCGGAGGAGTACTCCTGCGCCATTTCCGGAGGCAAGAATATTGACAAATTGTCCGGGCTCTGCTGAAGAAGCGATTTCCTGCGAAATAAATCGAAGGAGAAAGGTATTCTCAGCAACTTCCTGACAAGAACGTACCGAGCATAGTTGTTGTACTCTGGTGCTCATTGATATTCTGTGCTCCGTATCATTCTTCCATCTTCCGAGGATTTCTATTTCCCGGGGGGACCTTCTGCTGTTGTTTTACCGTATCGGCGGGACTATCCACCGTATTTCTTTGCAGAGAATCCTGCCCTGCTGTTTTCTGTTTTGGCAGGAAATTTTTCCTTCGGGAATCCTTCTGTTGTTGATTTACCGTATCAGCGACGATACCCGACGTATTTCGATGCAGCGTATCCGGGCCTGCTGTTTTCTGAGGCGGCAGGATACTTTTTATTTTTGACGTGTCGGTTATTGCGGCTTTGACCGGTTTATCCTCGAGAATCCTTCTTGATGCTGCTGCGGCATACCGTGTCTCGTTATAATCCCTGGCGACCCGCTTGTACTGCACCAATGCACTCTCCGGCTGGGCGAGGCGATTTTCCAGTATCCATCCTATTGCATATTGACTCTTTGCGGCATAGGGCGATTTGGGGAATGAATGAACAATATTGCGAAGTGTTTCGATGGCTTTTGCATGCTGTCCGGATTCGACTTGTTTTTCAGATTGAGTGTAATATTCCGCTGCCGTATCGACCTTCACCGCCGTATTGGCTTTTTGAAGGAACCGCCGGGCTTCTTCTGCATATATTGATTCAGGGAAATCATGATCGAGGCGCGTATACTGTTCCTCCGCCGTGGGGAATTTTTTCGCGGGATTAATTCTGGACAGTTCCGCAAGGATGTATAAAATTCGCGGACTGCGTGCATTATGATAATTCCAGGATAACGATTTATTGTACCAATAAAATGCCGAATCCGGTTCACTAATTTCAGAATAAAAAATATCGCCTAATTCTCCTGCAGCAATCGATCTGAGCATGTGGAGCGAATCGGCACTGAGACGGATTTGCTGGACTGGAGTCTGGACCAGTTTCCGCTGCGCGGTATCCAAGGGAGACGGTGTTATTTTGAGAGAATCGGATCTCGGATTTTTTATCGGCAAAAAACCACGGGCGATTTGCAGATGTCCGGAATCCGGTGTGTTACCCGGTAAACTGTCGCTGCTAAATTTTGGCATCGAATCTGAAACCGCCCGCTGGAGTGAATCGGTGACGATTTTGCGTGTCGTATCACTCAGGACGAAAAGCAGGCTGTCGGCATAATTCAATTGCCGCCACGCGTTAAAATAACGTGTGAGCGCCGCACATTTTCGACGTCCGTCTGCAACGATGCCCGGTGCAGCAGGAGCACTCACTTCCGAGTAGTATTTTAATGCGTCGGTATAATTTCCGCCTTCCGTCTCGAACATCTGACCAAGTTGATACGCCGACCGTACCGCGTACTCGGTGCGGACATAGGTCGTGTCCACATAGATAAACTCGCTGATGGCATCGTCCCGCCGTCCGCTCGCCGCATAGTTATTCGCCCGCTCAAACAGGATGGATGCCAAATATTGACGGTTGCGAAAATCATCAATCATGGAATTGAGCAGCGACAGCTCATTCTTCCGTTCTCCAATTTCCCGGAGAGCGATGGAGGCCTGGAGTTTGCTGTAATAAACCGACTA
>RPQN01000295.1 GCA_003819715.1 Ignavibacteriota bacterium
AACCAGGAGAGATCCGACGATGACGCCCCTGGTAATATATTCCCCCATGAAAATTATGCCGATGAGGACAGCAATAACGGGTGTGATCAATGCCGAAAGCGAAAGGACGACCGCTTCGACATGTTTGACGAGCCAGAAATAGATAACAAATGTCATGACGGTACAGAACACGGATAAATACGCGATCGCGCCGATGCTCGTCGAGTCGAAATGAATATTCGAATAATCTTCGATGAAATAACTTGCGGCGAATAATGGCAGCGCGCTCACCGACATCGAATAAAAATTTAATGTCACCGGATGGACCTCTTCCCCCATTTTCCGCAGAAAGACCAGGCCAAATGCCTGAATGATTGCCCCGAGAATGATCGTGATGAAGCCGGCCATCATTTGGAGGTTAAGATCGGCAAATCCATTATTGAAAATAAGGAGCACTCCTATAAACCCCATACTCATACCGATGATTTTCAGTGAAGTAATTTTTTCCTCGGGAAGAAGGAAGTGAGAGACGAGTGCGACCCAGAATGGATATGTCGCAAACAGGACGGCGGAAAGCCCGGAATCAACGGTGAGCTGCCCCCAATAAATCAGTACAAATGGGACCGTGAACGAGGTGACACACATAATACCGACCAGCGTCCAGAACTTTTTTCCTGCGGGAATGGTAAGATGTTTTAAAAGAACCATGACGCCCAGGATAATGCTTGCCAGTAATAATCGAATACCAAGCGAGAGCAGCGGCGGGACCGATTCGATACCGAGCTTCACCGCAGCCCAGGATGAACCCCAAATGAGACAGATAACAGAAAATCCGACCAGAACTTTCGTTCGAAGCGACATAATCCGGCGTAATTATTTTTTACTGTGGTAACCGAGCTGCCGCATCATCGCTTCACTCTCCCGCCACTTTTCCCGTACTTTCACATGGAGCTCAAGAAAAACGGGGCGCTGAAGAAATTCTTCAATTTGGAATCGAGCGGAGGTCCCAACGCTTTTAAGCGCCTCTCCCCTCTTGCCGATGATGATGCCTTTTTGTGATTCGCGCTCGACGATAATATCCGCGCTGATCAGCGTCTTTCCTGTCTCGCGTTCTTTAAACTCGCGAATCTCAACAGCGGTGGAGTACGGAATCTCTTCGCTGAACTTCTCAAATAATTGTTCTCTGATCAATTCTGCGACGAAGAAGCGCTCAGGAGATTCACTCACGATATCCGGAGGATAAAACGCCTCATGCTCCGGCAGGTAGTGCACCAGAGATTTTAAAATGGCGTCCAGGTTATCATGGTGCAGCGCGGAAACGGGGATAATCTCTTTGAAGCAGTCCTGTTGTGCAAACGATTCGATCACCGGCAGCAGTTCCGTTTTATTGATCGTGTCCGCTTTGTTAATAACAAGAATGATGGGCTTGGTTTTGCTGATCGGGACAACGCGCTCGCTGACCTCAGCGGGCAGTTCAGTCCCGCGGGAGGCTTGCGTCATCACCAGTATAACATCCGCATCTGCGAGGGCGCTTTCAGCACTTTTCACCATTTCCTTATGCAGGAGGTACTTGGGTTTCAGCAGTCCCGGTGTGTCCAAAAAAATTATCTGGACATCGTCCCTGCTGAGAATTCCGAGCACCCGCTGCCGTGTGGTTTGCGGTTTATTGGTGACGATAGAGATCTTTTGCTCTAATAACGCATTGAGAAGCGTGGATTTCCCGACATTGGGTTCACCGACGATCGCAACATAACCGGCTTTATATTTGGGATTTATTGGTTCCATCCTATTCGATAAAAAAGCGCTCCATCATTGAGATGACGGAACGCTCACAGAAGAGAAATACTCCCGATCCAGGCAAGCCGAATCACACGGCATCTTCGCCGGATTCTTCAGTCCGGATTCGAATCGCATCCAACACCGGTGAGACAAAAATTTTTCCGTCTCCGACCTGGCCTGTTTTCGTCACCTTGATAATTGTCGAAATCACCTGATCCAGAAGCGCATCTTTGACAATGATCTCGAGTTTAATTTTGGGGAGGAAATCCACCTTGTATTCGGCCCCGCGGTACACTTCGGTATGGCCTTTCTGTCTGCCGTATCCTTTCACCTCTGTCAACGTCATCCCTTTGACGCCAATTTCCGACAGCGCTTCATGGACATCGTCTACTTTGAACGGCCGTATTATTGCTTCAACTTTTTTCATAGAGTTTCGCAGGAGCTGGTATGGGTTTTATCCACCGTGACAATTCTTATATTTTTTTCCGCTGCCGCAGGGACAAGGATCATTTCTTCCGATTTTCGGGCCCACACGAATCTGCTGCACCCGCTGCCCGGCCGGCGGCTGCTGTGCCTGCTGCTGTCCCTCTCCGGAATTGACCGGTTCCTTGCTCGCCGCAAATCCCGCACCGGTTGCTGAATCGTGAGTCAGGACCATATCTTCGTGACGGGTCTGCCTTCGTCCGCGCTGCATGGGCATTTGTTCGTGCCGCTCGGGATAGAATTTGAAAACCATATTCAGCACATCGGCGGAGATCAATTCCATCAGTTCAATGAACATTTTGAATGCTTCGCCCTTGTACTCGACCAGCGGATCTTTTTGGCCGTACCCGCGCAGGTGTATTCCTTCTTTCAGATCGTCCATCTCGCGAAGGTGATCCCGCCATTTATTGTCGATGACCTGAAGCATGGCCATCTTTTCAAGCATGGTCATGAATTCGGCGCCAATTTGCTGCTCTTTGCGGCGGTAAAAATCTTCGGCGGCTTTAATAATTTCTTCCGCAACTCCCGATTCTCCGAGTGACTGGAACTGTTCGAGAGTCATGGTCAGATCGGTGAGGAACCGCGCCCGGACTTCATTCCGCAATCCCTCAAAATCACCTTCGGGATAATAGGCCTGCACTAATTTATCGATGGAATCACGCAGCATGTCGATAATATCATCGCGCAGATGCTCGCCCAGGAGTGCATGCCGTCTGCGCGCATAAATGACTTCGCGCTGCTGGTTCATGACGTTATCATATTCCAGCAGCCGTTTTCGGATGCCGTAATTGTTCTCTTCCACCTTTCGCTGGGCGCGTTCCACAGAACGGGTGATCATCGGATGCTGAATGACTTCGCCTTCTTTTAATCCCATGCGTTCCATTATTTTTGCGATCCGTTCGCTTCCGAACAGGCGCATGAGGTCGTCTTCCAGTGAAAGATAAAATCTCGATGAACCCGGATCGCCCTGCCGTCCTGCACGGCCGCGCAGCTGGCGGTCGATGCGCCGTGCTTCATGACGTTCGGTCCCGACGATATGCAGGCCTCCGATATCCTTCACTCCCGGACCAAGTTTGATATCGGTTCCGCGGCCCGCCATATTGGTGGAAATGGTGACGGCGCCCGGCAATCCCGCATGGGCAACCACCTCGGCTTCACGCTGATGCTGCTTTGCGTTGAGGACGTTGTGCGGAATGCCTTTGCGCTTCAGCATCCGGCTGATCGTTTCTGATACATCAACGCTTGTCGTCCCGACTAAAATAGGTCTTTGTATCTTTCGCATCTCTTCAATCTCAGAAATAACTGCGTTGTATTTCTCACGTCGAGTTTTGAAGACTTGATCATCATGATCTTCACGAATCATCGGCTGGTTCGTTGGGATGACAACAACATCGAGTTTATAAATGTCAAAAAATTCACTTGCCTCTGTCTCTGCAGTGCCGGTCATACCGGCAAGCTTCTTGTACATCCTAAAGTAATTTTGGAGGGTGACTGTTGCGAGTGTCTGTGTATCCCGCTCGACTTTGACGCCTTCTTTTGCTTCGATCGCTTGATGCAATCCTTCTGAATAACGTCTCCCCGATAAAAGGCGGCCGGTAAATTCATCAACAATCATGATTTTGCCGTCTTCAGAAACA
>RPQN01000296.1 GCA_003819715.1 Ignavibacteriota bacterium
CCGCATCAGCTCATCAATGCGCTCCTGGCGCTTTATGCGGTAGAATGGACGACGAAATCCGGGCAATTTTCTGTGACGGATAAGGACGTGCGTTATGGACTGGCGCATATCCAGAAGCTTTCCGGCATACAGGCGCGGTTGTCGATTGTTCAGCAAAACCCTCTGGTCCTCGCCGATGTTGCGCACAACCCGGATGCAGTTCGCACGCTCTGTAGATCATTGAAACAAATCCACCCGGGAAAATTTCAGATTGTTTTTGGCCTGATGCAGGACAAGAACCTCCCGGCATGCGTCGCTGAACTCCGTAAGATTGCCCGAAGTGCGTTCGTCGTTGAAGCGAAAACAGAACGGTCCCGGCCCGCTGCTGAAATGGCGTACGAGTTCCGTCGATCCGGTATACCCGTACAGGAATATCGCAGTGTTGCCCGCGGCATCGCATCGGCGTTAAGACACCGCAACGGCTCGCCCATTCTGATCACCGGTTCTCACTTTGTCGTCGGCGAAGCGCTCGCATATCTCAAAAAGGAAAAATACTTGACAATAAACCAATAATCGACTATTATAGAAGAGCAAGTGGGTAGAGTAATTTCAATTCCTATTTATCCAACCAAGGTTACTTCAAGAAATTTTGTTCCACTCTAATTATTTTGATAACATAGTGTACGTGCTTTCTCTTAAATCATCATCGAAATTTATTTTCCATTCTCTTCATCTAACATCGAGGTATATTTTCCATGCCCATGGACATCACTGAATTAAAAACAAAAAAAATTGCTGAGTTGAACGGTATAGCCAAAGAGCTGAATATCACCGGCTACAGCGACCTTCGCAAGCAGGACCTCATCTTTAAAATTCTCGAGGCTCAAACCCAGAAAGACGGATTGGGATTTAGCAAAGGAGTGCTTGAAGTTCTCCCGGACGGATATGGATTCCTCCGGTCGGTCGATTACAATTATTTGCCGTCGCCGGACGATATTTATGTGTCGCCTTCCCAGATTAAAAAATTCGGGCTGCGCACGGGCGATACGGTGAACGGACAGGTCCGGCCGCCGAAAGAAGGGGAACGGTTTTTTGCACTGCTTCGTGTCGAGGCGGTGAATGATGACCACCCGGATTTGATCCGCGAACGTGTCCTCTTTGAGAATCTGACGCCGATGTATCCGGCAGAACGAATAAAGCTGGAAACGATCCCGGGCGAATATGCGATGCGTATCCTTGATTTACTTGCCCCGGTCGGAAAGGGCCAGCGCGGTATGATCGTTTCCCCCCCGAAAGCGGGCAAAACGATCCTTCTCCAGAAAATGGCGAACAGCATCACCCGCAATCATCCGGAAGTGAAATTAATTGTATTACTCATCGATGAACGACCGGAAGAAGTAACGGATATGGAACGTTCGGTGAGTGCGGAAGTGGTCAGTTCAACGTTCGATGAACCGCCCGAGCGGCACGTGCAGGTTGCCGATATGGTGCTGGATAAAGCCAAACGTCTGGTGGAAGCAAAAAAGGACGTCGTTATCCTTTTGGATAGTATCACACGCCTGGCTCGTGCTCACAATACCGTTGTCCCGCATAGCGGCAAGATACTCTCCGGCGGTGTCGATGCGAATGCGCTGCATCGTCCAAAACGGTTCTTCGGCGCCGCGCGTAATATTGAAGAGGGCGGAAGCCTGACCATCATCGCGACGGCTCTTGTGGAAACCGGCAGTCGGATGGACGAGGTGATCTTTGAAGAATTCAAGGGAACCGGCAACATGGAAATCGTGCTCGATCGCGGTTTAAGCGATAAACGTATCTTCCCGGCGATCAATGTCAATCGGTCCGGCACGCGGAAGGAAGAAATATTGTTCGAACCCGACGATTTAAACCGTGTCTGGATTCTGCGGAAGTTCTTGAGCGATTTGGAACCCAGTGAAGCGATGGAGCTCCTCCTTGATAAAATGCGGGGCACCAAGACGAATAAAGAATTTCTCAAGGTGATGAATAGTTAAATGCAGAGAGCCGCGATGAGTATGAAAATCGCGGCTCAGTTATTTTTGGTGAATAGGAGACTGGGGTCCCGCTCCATGGGAAGGGAGCAGCTTCAGCGTGCGAGAGCGGGGAGGAGCGTCCTGCCGATCAATGACGCCAAACCCGTCTCAAATTGCGTCCGTGAATTAACACCCGTCTGAATCCCGCATCTCGGATTTTTCTTTGAGGTATTTTACGAAATGATTGTTCCGGTCGACGAGAATGTTGATTGGCTTCTTGGGACGGTTCGAAATTTGAAACGACATAATGATCACTTCATCGCCCTGGTGCATGAGATGAGCAGCGGCGCCATTCATTCCGATAACACCGGAGTCTTTCTCCCCTCGAATGACGTACGTCTCGAGCCGTTGACCGTTGGTGTTGTCGACGACAAGCACCTTTTCGTACTCGTCCAGATCAGCCAGCTCCATTAAACGTTCATCGATCGTGATAGAACCGACATAATGAAGGTCTGCGCTGGTGATCGTTGCTTTATGAATTTTTGCTCTTAAATAAATCCGCATGTGATATTCCTGTTCTCTCGTCTGATGGAAAGTACTCACAAGTCATCGCATTTGCAAAGATCTTTGGCTCTTGTTTGCATTTGTTGTTTTTGGTTCGAAGATTTGGTACTATACTGTACAAATTAATCGAAAATAATGAGGAGGAAGAAATGAGTAAGGGACTGATTATTGGATTGTCAATTGTAGGCGGAATACTGTTGGTTGCTGCGCTGATTATTGGATGGGTCGTCGGGGATTATAATAAAATTGTTGCAAAAAATGAGGGCGTGAAAAGTTCCTGGAGTCAAGTGGAGAACCAATACCAGCGCCGGTACGACCTGATTCCCAATCTTGTGGAAACAGTGAAGGGCTTTGCAAAGCAGGAAAAAGAAGTGCTTATCGGAGTTACCGAAGCACGCGCCAGTGTCGGACAAATGAAGGTGACTCCCGAGGTACTGAATAATCCACAAGCATTCCAAAATTTTCAAAAAGCGCAAGACGGATTAAGCTCTGCATTGTCGCGATTAATGGTTGTTGTGGAAAAGTATCCTGAGTTAAAGTCCAATCAAAATTTTCTTGAACTTCAATCACAATTAGAAGGCACCGAGAATCGCATTGCTGTTGAACGCCGCAGATTCAATGAAATAGTACAAGATTTCAATACTATGATTAAAAGTTTTCCAATAAATATTATTGCGAACTTCGGTGGATTCCATGAAGCACAATATTTCCAATCCGTTGCCGGGTCTGACAAGGCACCGCAAGTAAAATTCTGAGTATCCCTATGAAAAATTTCCGCTGGGTTGTCTTCGTGTGTATGGTGGCAGGGTGCCTTGCAGAGGCTGCTGCAGAAACGAAAATCCCTAAACTGGAACAACGGGTTTCGGATTTTACAAACACATTGAGTTTTCAGGAATGGCAGCAGCTGGATCAATTAGTGAAGAGTTATGAGGACTCGACTTCCACGCAGGTAGTCGTTCTGATGATTAGTTCTCTCGATGGCGAGAATATTGAAGAATACGCCAATAAAACTTTTTCGGAAAACAAAATCGGTCAAACGAAAAAGGACAATGGGGTGCTTCTCGTGATTGCGAAACAGGACCATCTCATGAGAATTGAAGTGGGATACGGGTTAGAAGGTGTTCTGACCGATGCAGTCACATCGCAGATCATTCGAAAGGAAATTACACCATTTTTTAAGGCGGATAATTATTTCGGCGGACTGGTGACGGGCGTTGATGCCATTATTCGTGCGGCGGCCGGCGAATACCATGCAGACAATAAAGGGCAGAAAGCCCCGGCGATTTCGGCAGGACTGCTCTCGATGATCATCATTTTTA
>RPQN01000297.1 GCA_003819715.1 Ignavibacteriota bacterium
AACTTTTACACAAACAAAAAAACTTGTTTTGCTGAAATAGTATCGAACGCTATTGTAATCCTGTCTTCATTGTTATTTTAAATAACTGAATAGTGCCAACGAACCAGCTGCTTCTCCGCGAACAGAGAGCGGAGCGGTATTGATTACGATCAATTTCCATGGTGAGGCGGTAAATAGGAATTTAAGAGGAAAAGGACGCTTTGATGGAATGGGAAATTACATTACACGATAATCCGAAATATGTCGAATTTACTACACACGGGATTGCAGATGTCGATGGTTCTTTGGAGATGGCGCGCGCCGTTGCTGATACCATGAGACGTCATAGAATAACGAATGTGTTAATTGATCATCGGAACATCGAAAGCGTATCCGGGAAAGTCATCGAAGTGATCAGCCGTCCGAAAATCTTCCGGTTGATAGGCCTTGTCCTCGGAATTCGAATAGCAGAAATTATCAATCCGGATCATCTGGAACATTTTAAATTTCTGGAAACGGTGTGCAAGAACCGCGGATATAATATTTCTGTTTTCTACGATCGGGCATCCGCTCTCGAATGGCTTTTGCGGTAGTAAAAATAATTAATATAGGGTCTTTCTCTGGTCGGCCGCTACGGCACGAAGAAAGGACTAAGAAGATGAAGAGAATAATATTCCTTTCAATTCTTCTGTTCTCGGGATGCAGCGATCTTGGTACCGATGCTTCAAACGGACTTGCTCAATTAAGCATCCAGGATAGTATACGTGAGGCCGTTTTCCGCTATCAGTTTCAGCATAATGCATCCGGTCAGCAGCAAACTGCAAAAATATATTTTTTGTCCGTCATGATATTAAACGACTCAACAGGATACTGGATTCATGGCAATCCGAGTTTGGATATTCTGAGTCATTTCAATAACAACGTTCCTCCAGTTAAATCTTTTTCTGATTGTACACTTTCTGTGAATGGGGTTTTCGACAACAAGACCGGAGAAAACGGCCTTCTGTTCCAAGTCGGTGCACTAAGATGGATTACGGAAGAGCAGGTCGAAGTGGATGGCGGGTATTTTGAAGGAGGACTCAGTGCATCCGGCAACACCTATTATCTTGAACGGAAAAATGCACAATGGATAGTAACGAGAGATGTTATGCACTGGATATCATAAAACGCCACGCGGCGGCTCACCTGGCATGAGCGCCCATCCGTTAGATCGCAAAGAACATCAGGAGGAGTGAATTTTGGAACATCGCCCGGATTATGCTAAGAAACCCGATTCCTTTTTCAATTCACTGAAAGGGCATCAAGCACTATTGGCCCGCGAATTGCGGAGGATGATACATCAGGCTCTTCCTCACGTATCAGAATCTTTAAAATGGGGAATGCCTGTCTACGAACAGGATAAACTAATTTGCTCTATTCGTCCTGCAAAGGAATTTGTCGCGTTACAATTCTATCAAAGTGGAACGAGTTTATCTGATCCTGACGGCCTTCTTGAGGGCATGGGAAAGAAAATGCGTCACATCAAGATCCGATCGAAGAAAGACATCAGGAAAAGGCTTTTTATTAAATGGATTAAACAGGCGGCAGAGTAAACAAGGATACGTATAATTGTAATCTGGATCACTTGCAGGAATTGAAATAATTACGATTTTAAAATAGTGCACTCGTCAGTGCTCCGGGGGCTCTCCACTATATTCGTACAGTACATTTTAACGCTTCCGGCCGTCGTTCACTATCTTCCAAAATTTAAGGTCTATACATCATGAAAAAATTACGCCGAATTATTGTCATAATCTCATTCTGCCTGCTGATTGCAAATCCCGCAGACAGCCAATGGGTGCAAAGCAACGGGCCGTACGGCGGAAGCGTCCATGCGCTGGCGGTCAGCCCGGATGGAATTCATGTCTTCGCGGGAACATGGGGCGGCGGAATTTACCTCTCCACGAATAACGGCGCAAGCTGGACTTTTACAGGATTGAACAATTCGGGAATCAGCACTCTGGTAATCAGCCCGGACGGGAAAAATATATTTGCAGGATGCTCCGCATGGCAAAACGGCGTGTTCCTTTCAACGGACAACGGAGTAAGCTGGACGAAGGTCAGCAGCGGTTTGCAGAGAGGAGGCGTCAGCGTGCTGGCTATGAGTCATGACGGACAAAAACTCTTTGCAGGAACCGGCTTCCAGGGGAACGGAACCGGCGTCTACCTGACAACAGATAACGGTTCGAGCTGGACGGCGAGAAACAACGGCTTGACGAACACCCAGATCAACACACTTGCCATCAGTCAAGACGGTTCGCAGATATTCGCAGGAACGAACAGCGGACTCTTTCGATCAACGGACGACGGCACGAACTGGACCAGGAAAGACAGCGGCATTACCAATTCCAAGATCCTTTCTCTTGTGCTCAGCCCCGACGGGATGCATGTTTTCGCAGGCACTGAAACCGGCATCTATCATTCGACGAATAACGGTACACACTGGACGGCGTATGCGAGCGGAACTTTTAATTATCAAATCAGCTCGTTTATTTACAGCACAGACGGGAGCGCGGTTTATGCAGGGGCCTGGAGCGGGGGCGTCTTCCGATCCACCAACGACGGTTTAAGCTGGAACGCCGTGAATGATGGATTACTGGAAATCTATCAGGTGCCGCCGGGTATTTTTTGTCTTGCCTTGACCCCCGATGGAAATCATATTTATAGCGGAACTCAAAGCAGCGGAATATATCATGCCGCGACAGGCACCATGGTCTGGAATGAAGCGAACTACGGACTATTGAATGAACGGATATTGTGCTTTGCATTTAATCCCCGAAATAATGATATCCTTGCGGGGACTGAAGGTAAGGGAATATATACATCCACTGATAACGGTATAAATTGGACGCCGGCGAACAACGGATTAACCGCTGGCTCCATTCAGCGTATTGCCATCAGTCCGCAGGACTCGACCATCTTTGCCGGCGCGTGGGGGTGGTGGGCCGGAGTCTATTCCTCCACGGACAATTGCCAGAGTTGGATGCCCTGTAATAACGGTTTAGAAAACAACAGCCTCAAGTCGATCGCTTTCAGTTCCGATGGTTCAAAATTATTCGCCGCAACCGATGGCGGCGGAGTCTTTCGCTCCACCAACGGCGGTGCGAACTGGACGGCGGTCAATTCCGGCCTGACGAACGTCACCGTCTATTCGATTGCGGTCAGTCCAGACGGTTCAACACTCTTCGCCGGGACATTCGGCGGCGGGGTGTTCCGCTCGACGGACGATGGGTCGAACTGGACGGCGGTAAATTCCGGACTCACACAACAGTATATCTCTTCACTGGTGATCACACCCGACGGCGGCAAAATTTTTGCAGGGACAAATTTTTATGACAACGGAAAAGGCGCGGGGGTATTTCTTTCCACCAACAACGGGGCGAGCTGGACCGCGGTGAACAACGGCCTGCCGTCGTATTCCAATGATTATTTTCTTATCGATATTATGGCGCTTGCCATGGCTCCTAATGGAAACGGGCTCTTTGCTGCCACCGCCTGCAACGGCGTCTATGCGACGACCGACGGCGGTTTACACTGGACCTCGATGAACGACGGGCTGCCGAATCTCCTGGTCACTGCAATTGCGGTCGACCCTGCGGGATCCTATCTTTATATCTCGACGGCAAGCGGAAGCAGCACCGGTTCAGCCAAAGTTGGTGAGGGAACGTTCGACGGAGGCGGGATAAGTGCGAAGGTTGGAGTTATCAATACCGCTGCCGCCGATCCGGTCAGCAGTGTCTGGCGACGGAGCTTAGCCGGATTTGTCACATCGGCAGAAGAGAAAACTGTGCAGCTGCCCCGGCGGTGCACTCTG
>RPQN01000298.1 GCA_003819715.1 Ignavibacteriota bacterium
CAGTCCCACCGTAAGACGCCCTCCATCCGCCATGGCATCTTTCGCGTTGTTGATCAGGTTAACCAGGACCTGACGCAGCTGCGTTTCATCGCCCATCACGAAGGCCGGATTATTCGGTATGTTGCTTTCCACTTCAATGTTCGGCGGCAGGTTTTCCTGGATCACGGCGAGGACCCGACGCAGAAGTTCGCCGGCATGAAGCGGGACGTGGAGCCCTTCGACACCGCGGACAAAGGAGAGGACCTGCTGAACCAGGCTGATGCTTTGTTCTGCACTCTGCCCGATCGATGTGAGCATGGAGCGGCTGTTCTTATCTTCCTGTTTCCGCTGCAGCAATTCCGCGGCCATCTTCACCGGAACCAGAAGGTTCTTTAAATCATGAGCCATACCGCTGGCCAGTACGCCAATGCTTTCAATCCGGTGAGCGCGCAGCTGTTTTGCCTCCAGGCGCTTCCGTTCCGTCACATCGATGAGAACACCCTCCACGTACCCTTTCTCCGCGAACAAATTACCGGAAAAAGAGATGCATGCTTCCGTTGTATCAAAACGACGGACCGTAATTTCGAGATTCTTTATTGTGCCCTGATTTTTAAACGCGGTCAGGATCTGATCACGGTCGGTTACGGGGATGGTCTCAAATATTTGTCTCACTTCTTTCTGCGTCTTCACACCGAGCATTTCCAGCAAGGCACGGTTTGCTTCCAGCACATCCCACGAATCTGATGAAAGGCGCACCATCCCCGCAAGGGAGTTCTCAAATAGATTGCGGTACTTGAGTTCGCTCTTGGCAAGCTCTTCCAGCTCGCGCTGTTTGGCGGCCATTTCCCGGCGTTTGCTTTGAACGATTGCCAGTATAAATCCCACGGCAAGCAGGAGGAGAACGAACGTCCCGACGCCAATCGTCCATAATATATTTACTGCAGTGTCCGGCATAATGGTCATCGTGACCGTCACTTTCCATGCTTAATCATGGAGAGTGACGGCCACGGATTTTGGCTGACAGAGGAAAGCCCATAAAAAGATACTGTATTGCAAAATAATAAACACCGAATTAGAGAGATAGATCAGCCGCATCGTCTGGCGCGGCAGAGTCAACATGACATTGAACATTGTAAAGAGGAGAAACGTCGACGCGGCATACACCGCAATACCGGTCACCACCAGGAATCGGGGATCTTTCTTCCAATCGAACATCTTCTCCTGCGAGGCCGCATACAGCAGCCATCCGCCAAACCCCATCTGGATGACCTGCGAGACTGAGCCTGAATAGACATCCATATAATAGAATGGTTCAAAAGAGAATTTCCCGATAATCCACACCGCGAGATACAAAGCGAATGACATCCAGAGAAGCAGGCCGAAACGTTTATCTGGACGCCATAAATAATAGAGAATCGAATACGCCAGTAATTCAAAGAGACTATACCAATGCTGCATCCATAAATTTCGGATGTTAAAATTAGCCATGATACTTTCTATGATCACGACGACCAGAGAAAACCATATAAAGACTTCAAACAAACGAAGCGGCGGCGTCAATTGTTTCCATCTACGCAGACCGACGATACCAACCACACACTCAAATGCTTCAACGATAACAAAGACCAATTTCCCAATTTGAAGAAGCGTCATTAAAGATTTGCGATCGATTGTGATTGGTGGATGATACCGGCATTTATTGGCTTACAAAAAAAAGACCGAACAAAAAATGCATCAGATATAATTGTAAACAACCAATTTAGCACGAATATCTTTTGCATAATTTCTCTCGGAATACTTAACATAAAGTTGAACAACGCGAATAGTAAAAATGTACCTGAGAAATATATACAGAAACCACTTGCCACCCAAAATCGAGCATCATTTGTCAATGAAATATTATCTTCACGCATTATATGGAGCATTAAATAGACGATAAAAGAAATAATTAATATGTAAGAAATCGAGACGGTAAAGTTATCTCCAAATTCCATAGTTTCGATTGTGAATTTTCCAATAACCCAAATGATGAGAAATAAAATCGTCGAAACGATATAGAGCAAACCATTTATTTTACTAGTCCGCCACTGATAGAAAATCGCCATTGTAAAAATCGTTTCTATGAATGTAACATAATGAAGCAACCAAATATTATGAATATGAAGTAGTTTATCCACTAAAAATTCAATAATACTCATCAAAAACCAAAAGGTGAGCAGCCAAACAAGATAGCGCAGAGGTTTACTTAGCTTTTTATAGCGATAAATACCTACCCCCCCGGCGAATCCTTCAATAGTCACCGTTAGATAATATAATATCACATAAATAATGGGGGTCTTCATTACTTGCAGTTATTGCAACAGCTCACTGCTACCATCACAGTACGGAGGGCAAGGCCATGATTTTTCCATAATACTCGCGGTTGCGGTCGTTGTCATTGCTGATGCAGCAGTTGATTTAGTAGTTATCGGAGTTATATCTTTTCCGGCAGAATCCACTCCGACTAAAATCAAAGAAGGCGTGCCATCTTCATTTTTGCCATGATAAATCCGCAGACCGGCACAATCCGGCTGGGCAAGTAATTTGTCTACTGCTGCGCGGTCGAACGAGCCGCCATGGTGATTGGGATGGATCGGATTCTTCTTGTGGCGCTGGATATGTTTCTTTGCTTCTTCCAGCGTAATTTCGTGTTTTTCCGCACCCGGAAAGTTTGGGTCAACAGTAGGGGGCATAGTAGTAACTCCTTATTTGATGTATACGAATTTGTGAATTGAACAGAAGGTAGATAAAGTTCATTAATGCACAAGAACCTTAAGAACTGCAATCAAGTTAACCAAAAATTCGAATTATTCAACAGATTATAAGCAATATGGAGTTTGCAGGAGTCTAATGAGTAATGCATCAAAAAGCCTCAGGAATTCTGTTGTTTTGCAAGCAGAATCAGTCATCCCTCATGCATTTCTACTGTTTATTCGAGCTTTCTTCGGATCTTGATCTGCATCGCGCCGGCGATTGGTTTTTCCGAAACCAATATGAGGTACCCGCCGCCGCCCGCACCGGAAAGCTTCCAGCCATACGATTGGTCTTTATACTTATCAATAGTCCTTAAAATAAAATCGTCGATCATTCCCGGAAACATCTCGATCTGCGCTTCGAACGATGCCCTAATATATTTGCCAAAATTCTTAAGATCGTGCTTCAGGATGGAATTCCAGCACCCTTCCGCCGCATCGGCCAATTTTTTTGCCGATTGTTCGTTGATTTTTGTACCTTCCAGCACGTCATAGCCAGACATTCTTGGATCGAGTGTGACCAGATAGAGATGCTGCTCAATCCATGAAATAGTCCCTTCATCCTCCACAGAAATAATCCGTTTCGGCCAGTACTCGCCTTCATAATCAAGTTTGTTGAGCGCCGGTAAAATTATTCCCAGCGCATCCTGTGAACCGGCAATAATTTTACTGCCGGGCGGATTCTCGAAGCAAAACAGAAGACGTGCGAGATGTTCTTTATCGCCCGAAGGCACGTCCGTGTGCCAGAGTTGTATGGCATGTCTCCGCGTGCTGGACGCCATCCCGCTGCGTTCATTGAATTCAATGGTCGGTTCGATGGAAACCGTGATCACCGGTCCCGCAGAATATTTTCCGACGTAAGGCTGATCGAGCCACCCTCCTGCAAGATCGATCCGGTACGGCATCGTACATTCCTGTCTCAATGCCGTGGTGGAGCGGACGGGGAGCCGGTTATGCGGAATCCGTTTCA
>RPQN01000299.1 GCA_003819715.1 Ignavibacteriota bacterium
ATGAGCTCGCCATTAACCAATGCAAGCCTGAAGAAGCGGTTGCCAAATATCTTGGAACATACTATCGGCAGCACAATCCCGGCGCAGGAGACGGTCCCGAACCTTTTATTCAGGCTGTGAAACGGATCGCGCAACACTTTCCAGATTTTCGCATGGAGTCAAAAAGGATCATCGCGGGAGGCGATTACGTGGTCCTGCACAGTCACTTGGTCCTCAAACCCGGCGACCGTGGTAGCGCAGTTGTGGATATCTTCCGTCTTGAAAACGGCAAGATCGTTGAGCATTGGGATGTGGTGCAGGAAGTTCCGGAACCGTCAGCGAACAACAACACGATGTTTTAGAAACAACCGATTGTCCCGCCTAATGCTGGAATGCAGGCACGGTGCTGTAGCGAAGAGGCAACGCCGTGCCTGAAGACGACCATTAGAGTTAACCAAAGAAAGGAACCGATATCGTGTCCACGATCGCCAGTACGACTCTCATCAACCGCAACTCACTTCTTCGTTTAAGTGTGATCGGCGGCATTATCACTAGATTGCTCCATTTATTAGTCCAAGTTGGGCTCGTTTACGGTTTCATTCTTAAGAGTCCGTTTATTAGTTCAATGCAATATTTGGCCAGCGGGGCAATAGGTAAGGCCGCCTTCACAGGCGGACTCGCTACTGCTCTGCTCGCGGTGATTCTTGAGTTCGTCATGACCATTATTATTGCTGGCGTTTTTTTCCTGAGCGCCGACCGAATTCCTCTCCTGCGCCGCCATGTCATTCCTGGCTCGCTTCTATATGGATTTGGAGTTTTTATTGTCATGAACTTTATCGTTGTGCCTCTCAGCGCCGCGTCTCCGCTGCCAGCTCCACCCATGTGGCTTTCATAGAGATCATTCTGGAACACATCCTGCTCGTTGGGTTGCCGTTGGTATTACTCGTCCGGTGGAATGCCAAGACTAATTAATCGTTTTTTAGCATGAAAAATATCTTGACTGAACTCTCTGGAAGTGAATCGGTGAAATCCGCCATCAAGGCGAATTGGGAGGCATATCATTACTGCCTGGCGCAGTCACCGAACGTGGAACTGTCCATTGGTCGCTACTTGACCTGGTTTATAACGGATTTGCCAGACCATTTCATGAACTTGGTCGTGTGCAACCAATTGCCACCAGATGGCATTGATGATCTGATTGAAAGCGCACTGGTTCACTTCAGATCGATGAATATCAGGAGACTCTCTTGGCTGACCAAGGCAGGCATGTCGTCCGCCAAAATCAATGAGGCACTGCTTGCCCACGGCCTAACATTTAGAGATTCATTCGCCACTGAGATGGCGGTCGATCTCTCGCTATTGCCAGATGACCCGCCGACTCACCCTGACTTGAGAATCGTACCTGTGGACGATGAATATGCGTTGAAACAATGGATCCACGGTGCATGCATTGGCTTCAGAATCAATGAGAAGTTCGAGAAGGTCTGGTACGATTTTTTCGTAGGTGCAATCTTTAATCCGCAGTTTCGAACCTATTTAGCTCTATTGGACGGAAAGCCGGTCGGCACATCGCAGTTATTCCTCTCCGAAGGAGTGGCGGGAATCTATAACGTTTCATGCATTCCGGAGGCACGCGGTCAAGGGATCGGCTCGGCCATCACATTGGCTCCGCTGCTCGAGGCACGCCGGATGAGGTATCGGATTGGTATTTTACAAGCATCCCAACAGGGATATAGTGTATATCGCCGTCTGGGATTTCAAGATTTCGGCAATTTGAGCCTCCATCTTTGGGAAAATGATTCTGGCATGAATGAGGTTCAATGATAACCTTCCATACCAAAGGTATCTGAAAATGTCAAAACCTACCCAACATGGTTATCTCGTCATTGCAGATATCTCCGGCTACACATCGTTCGTTGCCAAGACAGAACTCGAACATTCGCAGGAGATCCTCTCTGAACTGCTTGAGTTAATGGTGGGCCGCTTCCAGCCCACAATGACCCTATCCAAACTCGAGGGCGATGCTGTATTTGTATACGCGCCCGAAGAAATATTTGTGCGCAGCGAAACATTGATCGATTTTGTCGAATCCATATACGTGGCGTTTCGTGACAAACAGCTTTCGATGAAGCGCGCTACCACCTGTACTTGCAATGCCTGCCGCAACATTCCATCACTGGATCTGAAATTCTTTATCCATTGTGGCGACTATATTCAACAAACGATCACCAACCTCAACGAACTCATCGGCTCGGATGTAAACCTGGTTCATCGCCTCACCAAGAACCACGTCACAGAAGCGACCGGCTGGCGCGCGTATATGATGGTCACAGAACAATGCCTGAACTGTATCGATTTGGATCTTGCCAATGCCTATGTCCAGATGGAGCAGTATGAACATCTGGGCGAGATCAAAACCTTTAACGTCAATTTGCATCCGCGCTACAAGGAAATCACCGAAGCGCGCCGCATCATGCTTCATGATAAGGATGCGGACCTTACTCTTCAAATTGACTTTCCCACGCCTCCCGCTGTGACCTGGGAGTGGATCCACAACCCGGACAAGCGCAACCTTTGGAACGGCGGTCATGTGACCTGGTTAGCAGGTGATCGACCGAAGGGACGACCAGGGATCGGTTCAAGCAATCACTGTGCGCACGGCGAATCGATCAGCACGGAGGTGATGGTGGACTGGCATCCATTTGAGTATTACACCGCGCATTCATTCGTGAAGGGCAAACACGCGTTTACGGAGACGATGCGTTTTGAAGTCCTGCCAGATGGCGGCACACGCGTCCATGACGCGCTCAAGATGCACATGTCAATCCCGCGTTTCATCCGCAGCGCGGCCCTAAAATACGTATTGATCACCCAACACCACTATGACAAAGCCATGGCGCTGGCGGCCGAATTAGCCAACCAGGAATTCACGAAAACCACAGGCGATCATGACGCCATAGGTTCAAGGAGCCTGTCGATCAGCCTTCAAGAAGTAGAAAAGAAACGCTTATAGAGAAAACAAATTTAATCCATCCCGACTGATTGTTTGCAACATTACCCAATGCGCAATGAAACAGATTCAATTTATCGTAGGAGGAAAGGATGTCAACAGAAAATGAAACGAGAATCAAAGTGATCGTCGAACTTGAAGCCAGACCAGGCAAGCGGGCTGAGCTCAAGAGTCTGCTCGAGAGCGTTGCAGCGAAATATGGACCGAGCCGACCCGCTTTTCTGGGCAGCAGGTGTTTCGAGGTACTTGATAATCCCAACATACTGGGTGAAATTGCTGATTGGACGTCGGCGGAGGTACGGGCAACAGTCATGCAGCAAGCCATGGCCGACGGCGCCTACGCACCTCTGGAGGAATTGTTAGCCGCGCCTTTCAGGGCAACGGTCATCAGGCAACTGCCTTGATCCATTCACTAAAGATTTCAAATCGTTACTTATAAAGGAGAATACAAATGTCACTAAATGCTATCTACGTCCGCATGTCCCTGCTTGCGATTTTTTTCATTACCCTTCACTACACAGACGATGTCATCCGCAAAGTGAGAGGAATGGACCAGGGAGGAATTGCTGTCCTGTTTGCGGTGCTCATGCTTGTCGTCTGGTTGTTTGGCACACTGGTGCTGAATGAACGAAAGTCCGGCTACATCATCGGACTGATCATTTGATTGCTTAATTCGCCCATTCCCCTGGGTACCCTAGCGGGGAG
>RPQN01000300.1 GCA_003819715.1 Ignavibacteriota bacterium
ATCGGATTCTCGTCTTGCTGCTCTTGCCGGCTTCGGCGCGCAAGTTTGCGGATTCGCCTGAATCCTTCAACCGGATGCTCACCGATGCAATGCGTTGGATCCTTATTCTCAGCCTGCCGGTTGCGGTGGGCGGCATCCTGATCGCACACCGGCTTATTCCAATTATTTACGGACCTGAATACAGTTCGTCGATCGCCGTGTTCCAGGTGTTTATTTGGTATTTCTTTATTACGATGATACATACGGTCTATTCAGCAGGCTTGATCGGCGTCGGCAGAGATAAATTATACGGGTCCATCATGCTCATCACCGCGGGTGCATATTTCATCAGCGTGACTGCCGGGACATATTTTTATGGAGCGGTGGGAGCGGCATTCGGCGTCGTCGTGGCAGAGGGAATAAGCGTGTGGTTGATGAGGCGGTCCCTTCACCGGAGTATCCCTCTTTCGCCGCCGGAGAAAATTTTTCGCGTCGTCTTTTCCGTCGCCGGCATGGCGGTCTGTGTTGCCGTCGTCCTTCCGTATGGATTATTATGGGCAATCCTGTTGGGAGTCAGCAGTTATAGTCTTATGTTATACGCAGTGAGCGCTGTTGCCTGGAGCGATATCACAGCATTAATGGCGAGGTTCACATGAACTTGAAAATCGGAATACTGGGAGGCCATGGTGGATGGCAGCTTCTCCTGCAGCAGATTGGTGTGCCGCATGCCGTCGTGTCCGGATCAATGCTTCCGGAAGAGTATAGTGCAGTGGTCGTGAGCGATACCGTTGATGATCGTGAATCGGAAATGCTGCGCCAGTACCTTGGACTGGGAGGGGCGGTGTTGTGTTCGGTAAAAGTGTACGCCCGCATCCGGCAGATTACCGCTCAACGGGCGTTTATCGATTATCTTTATCCGGGACAAAATTCCATGTTTCATTCCCTCGGCATCGTCGATATTTATGCGAAATGCGAACTGGCATGGAATGCGAACGAACTAAAAACCAATCGCGGCAGTTTTGCGGCCCGCGTCGGCACCCAGATCGACGATCTGGTGATCGCCGTACCGTTCGATCCTGCAGCGATGGTGATCGACTCCCGGGCAGCGGTGAAATCTTTTTATTCGCCGGAACATCGTCTCCCGTTCGAAACGGTTTCAAAGGTTTCAAAAGGAGAAATCCGGGCGCTCGTGTTACGCTGTCTTGAAATTCTTCATCATCGCCGGGGACTGCCGTTCGTTCATCTCTGGAGTTTCCCGAACGGGGCCCGATCAGTGTTCTGTCTCCGGATCGATACCGATAACGGAACGGAGGATCAGTTAAAAGATCTGTCTCAGCTGGTGAAACGGAATGGAATTGCTGCAACGTGGTTCGTCGATGCAAAAAATCATGCGGACAAAATTAAATCCTTTGCAGAATTGCACGAACAGGAACTGGGGGTTCATTGCTTCGATCATGTGAGCTTTCCGGATTATGACGCCAATGTGGAGAATATCCACAAGGCACAGGCCTCTCTGCGAAATACAGGATTCCGTTTCATGGGATTCGCAGCTCCTTTTGGCACATGGAATACGAATCTCGGCAGGGCGATTGTTGATTGCGGTTTTGAATATTCATCAGAGTTTTCGTATGATTATGATAATCTGCCGAGCTTCCCGCTGATTCAGGGCAGGAACGGCGCACTGCAGGTGCCGATCCATCCGATTTGCATCGGCAGCCTCAAACGGCATAGTTATTCCAACGATCAGATGATCCGGTACTTTGCGGGTGTCGTTGAACGAAAAATTGTAGTCCACGAACCGATCGTGATTTATCACCATCCGCGGGACATGCACCTCGAAGTGCTGGATTGGCTCTTTCAAGAAATGCGCTATGAAAAAGTACCGATGAAAACGATGGCGGAATATGCCTCCTGGTGGAAATTGCGGTCAGAATCGATTCCCGAGATGCAGTATGCGAACGGAAAACTGCACCTCCAGGGCGCCCGTGCCGATAAATCGATCTCTCTCTCTATGTCCCGGCCGGATGGTAGAGAAGCAATCCTCCCGGTCTCTGAAGAAATCGTCATGGAATCAGTCCGCTGGGAATCGAAATCGACGGCATGGACCATGACGGACGATTATTTACGCGCGCGGCGATTTAATTATCGCATTCCGCTCGTGCGCGGGGTAAATGCCGCGGTGAAATTACTTCGAACGAAAAAGGCCTAGAGAATTCGCATGCACGTGTTGTTCGCAACAAATCAGGCAACCGCATTAACCCGGGGAGGGGTGCGCACCCAGGTGCTTCAGACAAAAGAAGCACTGGAACACCTGGGCGTTCATGTGACGCTGTTCGATACGTGGCGGGATTTCCATCCGGCTGATTTTGACCTGGTTCATCTCTTCGCCGCCAATATGGCGACGTATCATTTCGCGCGTGCGATGAAAGCCCAGGGACTGCCTCTGGTTATTTCTCCGGTCTTTTTTACACGGCGTCAGGCCGGACTGGTCCGGAAAGTGATCAAAACCGATCGATTGATCAGCCGCACCATGCGCGGGATCTGGACAGATTATGGTTTGATTGCAGAGATGTGCAGCTGGGCCCGGGCAGTCACCCCGAATACGACGGAAGAAGGAAAATTGTTCATCGAAGCGTTTGAAGTTCCGGAAAAAAAACTCTTCGTTATTCCGAACGGAGTTGAAAAAAGATTTTCGCATGCCGCGTCCGGATTATTTGAACGGGAGTACGGGATAAAAGACTTTATTCTCTCCGTGGGCAATATCGGTCCTGAACGTAAAAACATGCATCGTCTGATCGAAGCACTTGAAGGCATAGATCATCCGGCGGCGATCATCGGGCGCATTGAGGATACACCTTCCGGCCGGGCATGCCTGGAACGGGCCAGACACAATCCCCGGCTCCTGATTATCGATGCGATTGCTCATGATTCCATGCTGCTGGCATCGGCCTACGCCGCATGCGATGTGTTTGCTCTTCCTTCGCAATTTGAAACCCCCGGCATTGCCGCACTGGAAGCGGGCCTCGCAGGAGCGAAAATCGTCATCACGCCGATTGGCGGGACCAAGGAATACTTTGGCGATCAGGCCGTATATGTCGAACCCGCATCGGTAAAAAATATTACCGAGGGTATTCGGACCGCATTGAAGACGGCAAAAGATAACGTCCTGCGCTCCCGCATTTTAAAAGAATTCCTATGGGAGAACGTGGGAGAGAAAACGAAGCAGGTGTATGAGTCGGTTCTCTCATCGGCCTGATCCGCCGTTCAGGAAGGATCGCGACAGCGGCGCAACGAATAGAAAATCTCACTGAAAGTTCAACGAGGCAATCTGTGGCAAATGTCATTAATATTTTTTTTGTCGGCGATATCAACGGCAGACCGGGAATGACGCTCATTTCGACCGTGCTCAAGCAATACATCCAGAAATATGAAATTGATTTTTGTGTGGTCAATGGAGAGAATGCAACCGAGGGGAAAGGGATAGACGAAGCGGACGCTAAAACGCTGTTCGAACTGGGGGTCCATGTTATTACCACCGGCAATCATCTGTGGGACCGATGGCAGTCCAAAGCACTCATTTCGAAAGAACGCAACATCCTCCGGCCGCTGAATTATCCCAAAGAAAACCCAGGCAACGGATTTGTCCTGTACGACCTCAAAGAGAAAGGACGAGTCGGTGTCATCAATCTGCAGGGACGCACATTTATGCAGTC
>RPQN01000301.1 GCA_003819715.1 Ignavibacteriota bacterium
ACGGGATTGGGGATTTTAATTTTAAGATGACCGGCAGTCTGTTATACCGCGGTGATGTTTCCATCACTCACGGGCGGTACGAAGCAATCATTCCCGTTCCCAAAGATGTCACGATTGGAAAAAATGCGCGGATTTCCATGTATGCGTGGAGCGGTCAGGCCGATGCGACGGGGAGCACGGAAAATGTAATGATCGACGGCGTCGATACCACGAGTGTCAAAGATACCGAGGGACCGGTGATGAACGTCTATCTGGATACCACCGCGTTTCGCCCCGGCGGTCTCGTGAAGAGCAATCCCGTTATTCTTGTGGAGCTCGAAGATGAGAGCGGCATCAATACTTCGACGGTCGGCGTCGGCCATCAATTGACCGCCACCATCAGCAGCCCCCGGCAGGTGTTCGATCTTTCAAATTATTATCACAGCAGCCTGGATAATTATAAAAAAGGGGAAGTGCGTTATCCGCTGCAAAATCTGCGCGATGGAAAATATTCACTGATCGTCAAAGCATGGGACGTGCAGAATAATTCGTCGGAAGCCGAGACGTTCTTCGAAGTTCATGCGGAAGACGATTTTGCAATACTCAATGCAGTGAATGTTCCGAATCCGTTTTCCCATTCAACCACCTTTACCTTCCAGCGTGCCTCCTCCGATCCGATTGATGTGGAAATTAAAATTTATTCGATCGCCGGCCGCTTGATCGGAACCCTCTCCGAACGAAATGTCGGGGGGAGCGATGTGCGGATTCCCTGGGACGGAAAAGATAACGATGGAAGCGAACTCGCGAACGGAATTTATTTTTATAAATTAATTACTCATGAAAAAAACGGATCGCGGAGCAGCGAAATTATCGGGAAACTCGCAGTCATGCGGTAATCGCGCTCTTCGGCGGAAAAACCATTCACGGGGATAGAATACTTAATCACAGAAGGAAATATTCATGAACATCATTCAGCAAAATCGGAAATTCGTTCAGCATTCATTACTCTCAGGAGGGTATCACCTTATGAAAAATAAATTAATTTTACTTATGGCGGTTGTCGTCTTCTGTGTCCCCCTCGTCATGCAGGCGCAGACCGCACAAACCACCGCCGTCCCGTTTTTAATGATTGTACCGGATTCGAGAGCCAGCGGCATGGGAGAGACCGGTGTCGCCCTGGCGGATAATGCCTGGGCCACATTCTGGAATCCTGCAGGACTTGCCTTCCAGAAGGGTTCCGAGCTTGCGATGACCCACACGAACTGGCTTCCCGGTTTGGGCTTGTCCGATATCTGGATCGCCCATCTTGCGTACAAGCAGCCGTTCGAAGAACTGGATGGTATTGTCGGCGCTCAGCTGACCTATCTCAACTTAGGCGAGTTTAACAGAACAAGCTCGTCACCGGATGTCATCGGCACCTTTACGGGATATGAAATGGCATTTGCGGCAACCTATAGTACAAAACTGACTGAACAATTGGGAATCGGCACGAGCGTCCGGTTGATTTATTCGCACCTCGCAGACCAGGGCGCGGGGCAGGAAACGGGAAGCGGAACCGCAACGGGATTCTGTTTCGATTTGGGACTGTTGTATCGCCCGCTTCAGTTTGAAATACCATGGACCGGTATCGACCTGGGCAAAAGCCTCAGCTTCGGCATGAATCTCGCCAATGTCGGCCCGAAGATGTCTTATGTCGACCGCGCACAGGCAGATCCTCTGCCGATGAATCTCCGGCTTGGAATTGCCTATAAAATTATTGAAAGCGATTACAATAATATGAGCGCGACCGTCGAGGTCAACCGGCTGCTGGTCAACCGCTATGGAGCGTCATCGGACGAATTCTATAAAGCGTTCTTTACGACTTGGTCCAGCGGGAATATCAGCGAGCAGATACGCAGATTTGATTCAGGCGTGGGATTGGAATATTGGTACGGTGCACCGAAATTGATCGGATTGCGCGCCGGATTTTTCTATGAGGACCCGAGAGAAGGGAACCGCAAATTTATGACGTTTGGCGCCGGCCTTCGGTACGACCTTTATGCGTTCGATTTCGGCTACCTGAGCGCATTCGAAGGGCAGCATCCGCTCGATGGAACGCTCCGGTTGTCGCTCTCGATCGGTTGGGGCGGCGATACGAATTAATAATTGATGGTATACAAAACGCTGAACCTATTGCCACGACCTTCAGGTCGTGGGTTTTATTGCAATAAAAATATAGGCTTTAGCCAAAAAACAGTGCAGAATGTGGCTGAAGCCTAAAGGATTTATTGATTATGACCACGATGTAAACGTCGCGGCTATAGAAAAATTTTTCTGCGTAATATAAATCTCTGTATTAGTGGTGAGTATTCAATGATGAAGAATGGAGATCTCGTGAACCGGGCATGGAAAATCGCTGTGCTGCTCCTGTTGGGTACCCTGTCGTTTGCCCAGCAGCGAAATGCGGTTGTCCAGCCATTTCGGAAAATGATCCATCCTGAACAGAGCCGGAAAAGCGCCCCCGTCAATCGCGATACGGTGCGGATCCTTGCAGTGATGGTGGAATTTCAGACCGACGCCGACGAGCAGACCACCGGGAATGGAAAATTTCTCATGACTGCACCGGCAAGTCCCATGATCGATCCGGCGCCGCACGATTCCCTGTATTTCGATCATAAGATTCAATTTGTTGAAAATTATTTTCGAAAAGTTTCCAACGGGAAGTTGACGCTTACCGGGAACGTCTACGGGCAGACCAAACGCATCACACTTTCGAAACCGATGAAATCCTATTCGCCGCCGACGAGTACGAACGATAACCGGAATCTTGCCGCGCTGGCGGAAGAAACCTGGCAGATCGCAGATTCGCTTTTCCCGGAAATGAATGTTCAGCAGTACGATGCATTCGTGATCTTTCATGCAGGAATAGGACGGGATATCGATCTGATCAGTTCGCTCGGATTCAATCCTACACCGTATGATATTCCGTCCCTCTATTTTGATTCGACTGCATTCGCATCGGCATTAGGTCAGACATCGTTTCAGGGATTTGGGCGCGGCCGGATAAAAAATACGATCATCCTTCCCGAAACGGAATCGCGCGATCTTCCCGCCAATGAGGGATTCCAGACGTATCAATTCAGCATCAATGGATTGTTTGCCGCTTCGCTGGGAAGTTTTCTGGGCCTGCCCGACCTGTTCAATACAAAAACGGGCAGTACCGGAATCGGGCAATTTGGACTGATGGACGGTGCTTCGATATTTGCCTATAATGGAATTTTCCCGCCGGAGCCGAATGCATGGGAAAAAATGTTCCTGGGCTGGCTGACTCCCGTACCGGTTGAACACTCAAGATCAAATCTTTCGGTGCCTGCAGCCGGTTTCCACGATCCGTCAGTGCCGGATACGGTGTATAAGATTCCGATCTCATCCTCGGAATATTTTCTCGTTGAAAACAGGAATCGAAACCCGTTGGGCACAGGGTTGGATATGGAGTTTGCCGGCTCTGATGGTGCAACATTCCGGCGTCACTTCAACCAGGACACCGCCGGATTTCGCTATTATGACGTCAGCGGCATTCATGGTTCGTTGGTGGATGTGAGTAGTTACGACTGGGCCCTGATTGGCGAAACCGACGGAACGGGTAAATTCGACGGCGGCGGCATCCTCATCTGGCACATCGATGAGAACGTTGTTCGGG
>RPQN01000302.1 GCA_003819715.1 Ignavibacteriota bacterium
CAGATGTTGTTCTCTGCAATGTGGGAACGGACGACCGGGAAGGGAAGGACCGCAGTTTCGAACTTCCTGTGAACCAGGAACAAAAAGTTCAGCTCTGTGTTCAACATAATCCCCGTACGGTGGTCATCGTATCCTCCGGGAGCGGCATCAGAATGACGGGCTGGAACGAGAAAGCCGGGGCGATTCTTTATTCATGGTATGCCGGTCAAAATGGTAATACGGCGTTGGCGGAAATACTTGCCGGGAAAATAAATCCATCGGGAAAACTCCCCATCACGATTGAAAAGGAGTTCAAGGATTCACCGGGGTACGGCTATCTCCCCAAAGGAGAATCTCTGGATGAAAAATGGACATCACAAAAGGAAAAAGAACATCCGATATACGATGTGGAGTATACGGAAGGCGTTTTTTCAGGGTATCGCTGGTACGAGAAGAAGAATATTGAGCCCTTGTATCCTTTTGGATTCGGATGTTCCTATACCACGTTTGAATATTCAGATCTCACCGTATCAAAAGAAACGTTCAATGAAAACGATGTTCTCCTGGTGAGTTTTCAAGTTAAAAACACCGGAAAAATAAAAGGCGCGGAAATCGCTCAACTCTATATTCATGATATCGAATCAACCGTCCAGCGTCCGGTAAAAGAACTCAAGGGATTTGAGAAAGTAGAACTGGAGCCCGGTCAGAGTAAAATCATTTCGCTCCAATTATCAAAGAAAGATTTTTCATTCTGGAGCGTGAAAACTAAAAACTGGTTCGCCGAAAAAGGGACATTTACCATTCAGGTCGGATCGTCCTCAAAAGACATAAAACTGCAGTCGCAGGTGGAGTTACAATAATACAACCGGAGAGCGGTTATCATTCACACCTATTTGAAATGACCATGATGATACCGAAACAAAATCGCTACGACGAAATGATGTACAACCGCTGCGGTAAAAGCGGATTGAAACTGCCTGCTATATCACTGGGCCTGTGGCATAATTTCGGGCACGTGGACAGTTTTCGTACCTCCCGGGCAATGATCGGGCGCGCATTTGACCTGGGCATTACCCATTTTGATCTGGCAAACAATTATGGGCCGCCTCCTGGTTCGGCAGAAGAAAATTTTGGAAAAATCATAAGAAAAGATTTCGCTTCGTACCGTGACGAAATGATTATTTCATCCAAAGCCGGATATCTCATGTGGCCGGGCCCGTACGGAGAATGGGGATCAAGGAAGTCTTTGATTGCAAGTCTGGATCAGAGTCTGAAAAGAATGGGACTGGAGTATGTCGATATCTTCTATCATCACCGGCCTGATCATGAAACTCCGCTTGAAGAAACCATGCAGGCGCTCGATCAGATCGTCCGAAGCGGAAAAACATTATATGCCGGTATATCAAACTATCCGGCAGATCTCACCGCAAAGGCAGCCAGGATATTGAAATCACTGGGAACGCCCTGTCTCATCCATCAGGCAAAATACAGCATGTTCAATCGCTGGGTGGAAGACGGCTTGCTTCAAGTGCTGAAGAAAGAAGGAATGGGATGTATTGCATTTTCGCCGCTAGCTCAGGGATTGCTGAGCAATAGGTACCTGGAAGGGATTCCTGCAGATTCTCGCGCTGCAAAACCGCATGGCTTTTTGAAAAAAGAAGAAGTGGATCAGGCGAAGATTTTGAAAGTGCACAAATTGAACGCGCTCGCTCTTCAGAGAGATCAGACCATGGCGCAAATGGCGCTCGCCTGGGTACTGCGTCACGCCGAAATGACATCGGTGCTTGTCGGTGCAAGCCGTGTTTCTCAGGTCGAAGACGCCGTCGGTGCATTGAAGCATCTTCCGTTTACGAAAGAAGAATTAAAAGAGATCGAAACAATTCTCGCGGGGAAGCAGCAAAAGTAATAACGAATTCCGAAGTCAGGAAGAGTCGTAGACATTTAACGCGACATGAAATAGATAACCACCACAGGAGAAATCAATGGAGACGGTAGCACAAAAGCTTCCTTTACGGGAAAAAATCGGATACGGGTTTGGGGATCTGGCCTCCTGTCTGTTCTGGTCGACGATCATGTCGCAGCTGTTGTTTTTTTATACGGACATCTTCGGCCTCACCGGTCGTGCCGCGGGCATCATGTTCTTCGTCTCCAGGATCCTGGATGCCCTGTTTGATGTGGTCATCGGGATGACGGCCGACCGGACCAAAAGCCGATGGGGAAAATTCAGGCCGTATCTGCTCTGGGGCGCCATCCCGCTGGCCGTCTCGGCCGTACTGGCGTTTACCACCCCGGAGTTTGGAGAAGCCGGCAAACTGATCTATGCCTATATCACCTTTATCCTCTTTATGTTCCTGTATTCGGCAATCAATATTCCCTATACCGCCCTGCTGGGCGTCATCAGCGGCGACCCGGTGGAGCGGACCAGCGCCTCGTCGTTCAAATTTATGGGAGCGTATCTGGGGGGATTTATCGTCTCAGCCACTGTGCTTCCGATGGCATCGTATTTCGGTCAGGAGAGCGCCGCCAAAGGCTGGCAGATGACGATGGGGATCTACGGCATCGCAGCGGTGATTTTCTTTATGATCACCTTCCTTGCCACCCGCGAACGCATACAGCCGATAGCCAAAGAGAAGACCTCGGTCAGGAACGACTTGAAGGATCTGTCAAAGAATAAGCCCTGGATACTGCTGTTCATTGTGACCATCCTCTTCATCCTCTTCGTCTGCATCCGAATGAGTGTCACGACCCATTACTTTAAATATTATGTGGGTGAACAGGGGAGCCCGCTCTTAACACAGATCACGAACTTCCTGCTGCAATATATCATCAACCCGGTCTATGGCCTCTTTGGCAAAGAATCGATTGTATTGCTGGATGAGACGCATAAGTTCGGGTTCGAAGTGCTCACTTCCATCTTTAATACCCTCGGACAGGGCATATCACTGGTCGGTGTCTTATTGGTACCGTGGTTCGCCGGACTGGCCGGGAGAAAGAGCGCGGTGATCAGTCTGTTTGTGGTCGCATTGATTTGCACGGGGGCGTTCTATTTCCTGCAGCCGGATAACCTGATGCTCATCTTCGGATTGCAGCTGGTGGGTTCTATCACCGGCGGCCCGATATCGGCATTGTTATGGGTGCTCTATGCGGACACTGCCGATTACTCGGAGTGGAAGACGGGCCGGAGGGCGACGGGATTAGTGTTCTCGGCTTCGATTATGTCGAACAAAATCGGCTGGGCGATTGGCAGTATGATTGCGGCGTTCATACTGGACCAGACGGGATTTGTGGCGAATGTGGTGCAGAACATCGATGTCCAGAACGGTTTGAAGTCGATGATGAGCATCATCCCGGCAGCCGTGGGTACGGTGGCGCTCATTATACTGGCATTCTTCTACAAGCTGGATGAGCCGTTGATGAAAACGGTAAAGGCGGAACTGGATTTGAAGCGCAAGGAAAGCAACGGATAGACTGGAGTCCGTGACCGTCACTATCGGTGATAAGCATGGAGAGTGACGGTCACGACGCAATGAGGAGAAAAAATATGCAGTTCGGTACATTCGATGATAAAAACAAAGAATATGTCATAAAGCGGCCGGACACGCCGAAGTCGTGGAGCAATTATTTAGGCTCAACGGAATACGGCGCGATCATTACCAACAATGCCGG
>RPQN01000303.1 GCA_003819715.1 Ignavibacteriota bacterium
ATCGATCTCGTCGATAAAGACAATGCCGGAATTCTCCACTCGCTCGAGCGCCTCTTTGATCACCTTTTCCATGTCAATTAACTTTTGCGATTCTTCCAGCAGGAGAAGCCGGCGTGCTTCGGCAACCGTTACTTTACGCCGCTTCTCTTTCTTGGGGAGAATATTGCCGAAGACCTCCTGCAAATTGATCCCCATCTCTTCCATATTGAACGGACCCATGACCTGCATCATCGGCATCTGCGAACCGGATAATTCCAGTTCGATCATGCGCTCATCGAGGCTGCCTGACCGCAGTTTCTCCCGGAATTTCTGGCGTGTGGTTTCATGCTCTTGTTCTAATTTCACTGCCTGGTCTGCACCCGGGTCCTGACCTTCTTCCGTCTTTGTCCGGCGATTGGGAGGAACGAGAATGTCGAGCAGGCGGTCTTCGGTCAGCTCGCGCGCTTTGTTTTCCACCTCCGCGGCTTTTTCCGCCTTCACCATGTTCACGGCGATTTCTGTCAGGTCACGGACGATCGATTCAACGTCCCGGCCGACGTAGCCGACTTCGGTGAATTTTGAGGCTTCTACTTTAAGAAAGGGCGCGCCGGAAAGTTTTGCCAGCCGCCTCGCGATTTCCGTCTTGCCGACACCGGTCGGGCCGATGAGGATAATATTGTTCGGCATGATATCTTCACGCAGCGTCCCGGTGACCTGAAGCCGCCGCCATCGGTTCCGCAGTGCAATGGCCACCGCTTTCTTTGCGGCATGCTGGCCGATGATATACTTATCCAGCTCCCGTACAATTTGCCGGGGAGTCAGTTCTTTTTGCTGCAACACAGTCTGCTTTTTTGCCACGGTCCCTACAATTCTTCGATAGTGAAATTTTTGTTGGTATAGATGCAAATATCGGATGCGGCGTTGAGAGATTCCTGCACGATCTCCCGCGCACCGAGTGTTGTGTGTTTGACAAGGATGCGCGCTGCAGACAACGCATAACTTCCGCCGGAACCGACGGCCACGATGCCGTCATCCGGTTCAATAACATCTCCCGTCCCTGAAATGATCAACGCATGATCTTTGTCCAGTACGGCGAGAAGTGCTTCCAGCTGCCGGAGATATTTATCGGTTCTCCACAACTTCGCCAGTTCCACGGCCGCGCGTGCCAGCTGTCCCTGGTATTGCTCCAGCTTTTCTTCAAAACGTTCCAGAAGACTGAATGCATCTGCCGCAGATCCTGCAAAACCGACGAGGACGGAATCGTTATACAGCCGTCTGATTTTATTCGATTTTTGTTTCATCACCGTATTCCCGAGCGTGACTTGACCGTCGCCGCCGATGGCGATATGTCCGTTATGCCGGAGCCCGATAATGGTGGTTCCATGAATCTTATTCTCTTCCATGCACCTGTTCCCCTCTGATATCAAACTTTACGGCGCATCCGCGCGATCGGCAGTCCGAGCTGTTCGCGGTATTTTGCGACCGTGCGCCTCGCAATACGGATGCCTTCCTGTTTGAGAATGTCTGCAATCTTATCGTCATTCAATGGGTCCTGCGGCGGTTCCGTTGCGATGATATCCCTGACGCGCTGTTTGACCACCTGGTTGGAGATATCTTCGCCGTTGTCCGATTCGAGCCCGGAGGTAAAGAAAAAGCGCAGCGGGTGGACGCCGAATTCCGTCTGCACGTATTTGCTGTTGACGACGCGGCTGATGGTCGAAATATCGACTCCGACCACTTCTGAGATGTCTTTGTAAATCATCGGCTTGAGGGATTCGCCTTCCTGAAACCATTCGCGCTGCCGCTCCACTATAATTTTCATCACTTTCATCAGCGTTTCACGCCGCTGGTGGATGGAGGCAATGAACCATTTCGCCGCCTCAAATTTTTTCTTGACGAAATCCTTCGTCTCCGCTGAAACTTTCTTTCCTTTGGGCGCGACCAGCTGCTTATACGCACTATTAATCCGCAGGGTGGGAATATTGCGGTCATTGAGCGTGATAATAAAATCGCCGTTGTCTTTTTCGACAATGAAGTCGGGAGTGATGTAATTTTCCTGCGCCGTGAACTCGCCTTCGCCCGGCTTCGGATTGAGGTGCTGAATCAACTCGATGATTTTTTTCAGCGTCTCCCGGCCGATATTGAGATTGCGTTCAAGATTATCAAAACGCTTGAGTTTGAAATCTTCAAAGAAATCCTTGAGAATCCTGATCCCCAGCTCCTTGAGCGACGAGGGATATTTCCCGGCATGGAGCTGGGCAATAAGACATTCCTGCAGGTTCCGTGCTGCGATCCCGGGAGGATCGAGAACCAGTATTTTTTGAAGAACACCTTCCGCTTTTTCAACGGCAATGGAAAGCCCGTAACTTAAATTGAGGTCCTGAACAATGAGAGCGATATCGCGCCGGAGATATCCGTCTTCATCGACATTGCCGAGAATCTCTTCGCCAAGGAGAATCTCTTCATCGTTCGACAAAAACATCTTGAGCTGGCTGAGCAGCCGTTCCGAAAGAGGGATGGTGGACTGCTGGGGCGATTCATAGGTGTCGTCGTCATCGTTTTGTTTCGTTGCCTCAGGGCTTTTAAAGCCCGAGAGGTCGTCATGCATATAATCTTCAAGGGTGTAATCATCTTTCGGCTGAGGTTCTTCGACGCTCTCTTCCGTTTTACTCTCCGGTTCGTCATTCCGATCTTCCTGGTCGAGCGATAATTCCTGCTCCTCATTGAGCTCGAGCATCGGATTTAATTCAAGCTCCAGTTTGATCCGTTGTTCGAGCGAAAGCGTCGGCAGTTGAAGCAATTTTAAATACTGCACCTGCTGCGGTGTCAGCTTTAATCCGAGCCGTAATTGTTGCGAAAGATTGATCATTCGTTCATTCTAAAAAAGCTTATATATCTTCTGTTTGTCGCGGTCTTCATTGCATGCGCGCTGAAATTCTTCGTACCAGGCTAAACCATAGGCACGGACGAGCGGTTCCCGCAGGAAGGTACTTAAAAAAATATTTTCATGCTGTCCCCGATCCAGTGCAGCGCTGCATTCATCGATTTTTTCATACCGGAGCCGCTCCGGATCGCCGGCGCTGACCCGGATAGGGAAGAGATGGCAGGAGATGGGCTTCTTCCATTGTAATTTGCCTTCCCCAAACGCCTTCTCGAACGCGCATCGGGCAATCCCATGTTCATAGAATACAAAAACGCAGGCATGACTATCGTAACACATCGTGGTGTAAGAACCGGGTTTGCCTTCGGTGAGACCGTATTGTGATATGGTGTTCAGGTGTTCTGCAGGAAGCATCGATTTGATGATGGGGAATGCGCGATCGATCTGCTCCAGTTCGCTGTCCTTCAGCGGCGCACCGGTGCCTCCGGCCAGTGTGCAGCACGCCCCTTTGCACGCAGGGATATTGCACGCGAATTTTAACCGCGGAATATAATCGTCAAGTATGGTATTTTTTGTCTCTGACATCTTCTCTCAGTCTCTTCTCTGAAGTATAGTGAAAAATCATATGAGAGAAAAGAAATGTAAATCAGGTCCGGACAAACAATTTGCCCGGGAGCTGGCGTATGACCCCTTTGAATTCGAGTGAGAGCAGCGTCACCAGTGCATCGGAGGGCGGCATATCGGCTTTCTCGGAAAGCATATCGATCGGTACAGGTTCG
>RPQN01000304.1 GCA_003819715.1 Ignavibacteriota bacterium
AAAGAAAATATGAGAGGTTCCCTTCGTTCCCGATCTGTTTCCAGACATCAGACCGAAGAATTGATTTCAGCGTTTTATCTCTCCGCTCCATCCGGTCGGGGAGGGTCATACTCTGAGAATTGTCAATCAACACTTCGACAAGAGGCGCATCGATGGAATGCGTTACCAGAGAAAGCAGCGGTTCACCGATGAGGAAAAACAATAAAAATAATCCAATACTTCGGAGAGCAATAAGAATAAAGCGCTTCACCGGTGCGACCGGTGGAACGGTGACACGATAGACAAAGAGTGAAATGAAAAAGGCACAGAGTGCAGCGATCAATAGGAAGACGAGAGAGAATAAAATTGAAAGATGGAGCTCCGGCATCGGCAGTGCTTACTTGAGATAGAGCAGTTTGATGGACCGAGTTCCGTGCGGCGCTTTCAACAAGGCGAAATAGATCCCCGTGGCAAGCGTGCGGCCCCCCTCGTCTGTCCCGTTCCAGGACAACGTCCGCGACCCCGGCTGCATCGATCCGTGAAAGAGTGTTTTCACATGCTGTCCAAGAAGATTAAAGATCGTCACTTCGAACATGCCTGTTTCCGGCGTTGAGAAGAGAATGGTCGTCGACGTGTTAAAAGGATTGGGATAATTCTGAAGGAGCGTGTATGTTTGCGGCACCGTGAAATTCCGTCGTTGCAAATACTGCATGGAATCCCTGGAGGGATATTTATATTTCTTCCCCGTACTGTCGGAAAGGACGAAATATCCCACGACGGACGTGTCAGATGGAAAAAGGGGTATTACGGATTGGTATTCATTCGGAGTACCGGTGGGCAGGAGATGCACCCGGTCATACTCCATGTTGTCGGTGCGATAATACAGGAATATTGAGTCAGGAAGAATTCCAGAATTCGAGACGACGAATGTCGAAACGGTCAGCTGGGTATCGCTCACCGTCACCGAAGGGAGATTGCTGAAGACGGGTCCCACGGATACTGCAGCCGCATACGCATTCACAAATCCGTAACCGTAAAAATTGTTTGGATACACGGCCGTCTCCGGAGTGCCATCGACTCTTTGAGTCGTGGTTCGCATAAGCGCATCGCGGACCTGCATATTCGTCAGCTCAGGGTGTGCAGAAAGGATGAGAGCCGCCGCACCGGCCACAAGCGGTGTTGCACAGGAAGTTCCTGAAGCCGTGGTGTACCCTGTCGTTCCGGTTCCGTCGGCCCAATAAATCCCCCTCCCCTGGGCAATCACTTCCGGTTTGATACGACCGTCGGCGGTCGGACCGCAGCCGCTGAACGATGCCAGTTCACCATCCGATGATGCTGCACCGACGGAAATAATACTGTCGGCATCTGCGGGAGAAATAAGCGTCGAGAGCGCCCGTTGAGAAGACGTTCCATTGCCGCTCACAAAACCGTCGTTTCCCATCGCCGTCACGACCAGAACCCCTTTTCGCGATGCAATCAATGCCACCCGTGCAACTTTTGTCGTTTTTCCATTCATATCGGACGTGGTATAGGTCGGCGGCGATAAGAATTGTTTATATCCGAGTGAAGACGATGTGATATCGGCGCCAAGACGCTCCGCCCATTCTATCCCGGCGACATAGGTATCTTCTTCAGAATTAAAATCGGCAGCACTGCCGCTGCTGTCCATTTCCGTTTTCGCAAGGATGAACGATGCACCGAATGCAGCCCCAATGAGATGTCCGCTGTCGAATCCGCCGACTGCGGATAACGTCCCTGAGCCATGGTTCCCCTGGCCCGGGCTCGACGCAATTTCCCATGGCTGGATGGAAACATCGTTGATGTTATGGATAAAATCGGAATCTGCGATGATGCGAATATTTTTCAATGCACGGTGCGTCCGGAAATTGTTGAATCCATCGTCCAGCATTCCGATGAGAACGCCGGCGCCGTTGACTCCCAGAGCATGAAGCTCAACGACGTTCATATTCGTGAGCTGTGTTTCGGACGGGCCGTAATCGATTCCCATAACATCCGTTGATTTTGAATATACGGGTGCCTCCACCGGAGCGGTCAGTGGCTCGGGGTGAACCATGCGCAACACCGGTTCGGTCCGGGCAACAAACGGAAGTGTATAAATGACCTGGATCTGTTCGGGGGTTGCTTCAACCGACACCGCGTTCAACCATCTCGAGACGGTTCGTATCTTGACTCCGGTTTGTTTGAGTTGAGACAGGATGGATTCTGAAATCGGAACGTCCAGTTCGTCTATGAGCCTGTCCGGAGGAAGTGATTTGGCGCGCCGGTTCAGGGCACGTTCGGAAATGCCAAACATCTGCGATTTTTGAAGGGAGGCGGTTCCAGTTTTATGGGTCACGACAATCCAGAAATGCTGGCGTTGTGCTGTTGCCGTCTCGAGGACCAAAGCCAGAAGAAGCAGCGCTGTATTCAATGTTCGCATCATGCTTCCCGGTGTTATCCGTTATTCGTTCATATCCTGAACTAACTTTTCAACAATCTGGATGGTCGACACGCCTTCGGCCTCTGCATTGAAACTGGTCACAAGACGGTGACGCAGCACCGGTCCTGCAATCGCCTTCACATCTTCAATATCCGGGGTAAATCGTCCATGGAGAATGGCGCGTGATTTTGCTCCAAGAATTAAATATTGTGATGCACGCGGGCCGGCACCCCAAGTGATCCAATTTTTTATATAGGCCGGCGCATCCGGCGACGATGGGCGGGTTCGTTCTGACAATTGAACGGCAAATTGTATAACGTTGTCGGCGACCGGAACACTGCGCACGAGGTTTTGAAATTCGATAATATCGTCCGCTGAAAGGACATGATTCACCGTTGCATCGTACCGGCTGGTGGTGGATTTTACGATTTGAACTTCCTCGGCGAACGAGGGGTACTCCAGCCAGAGATTGAGCATAAACCGGTCGAGCTGGGCTTCAGGCAGCGGGTACGTTCCTTCCTGCTCAATGGGGTTTTGTGTCGCCAGAACGAAAAATGGTTCATCGAGCACATAGGTCTCTCCGGCTGCAGTGACATGATGTTCCTGCATCGCCTCCAGAAGGGCGGCCTGTGTTTTCGGCGGGGTCCGGTTGATTTCATCGGCGAGCACGATATTGGCAAACACCGGTCCGTGAATGAATTTAAATGTTTTCGTCCTGGTAGAAATATTCTCTTCAATGATTTCTGTTCCGGTGATATCGCTCGGCATCAAATCGGGGGTGAATTGAATACGGCTGAACTTCAAATCCAGCGCCTGGGCCAAGGTTTTAATCAGGAGTGTTTTCGCCAGACCCGGCACCCCGATTAACAGGCAATGTCCGCGGGAGAGAAGAGTCAGGAAGAGGTGCTCAATAATAATATCCTGACCGACGATGACTTTACCAATTTCTTTCCGCAGGTCCGCATAAGCGCTCGTGAGCCGTTTGACGGATTCCACATCGCCCGTGGTCTTGATTTTTTTTGCCATATGATTTCCGGTGTTCAGTGGTGGAGATGGGCTGCCGGTCAGAGACGGATATCGACAAAAATTGTTTTTTTCAATTCATCGATCCATTCCGCATTTTGTTTGTTGCGTTTCATATAGAGCGCGAGCTGTTCGATGCGTTTAAAATCATCCTGTAAATTAATGGCA
>RPQN01000305.1 GCA_003819715.1 Ignavibacteriota bacterium
AAGAGCAATAACAGAGTGCTGGTTGGTCATTCCCACAGCAGGAGGCCTAAAAATGGCACACGCGTTAGTGTGTTTTTTGTTGGAGCAAGAATCTTAAAATTGTCCACTACTAATAGCCCGATTATCCGTGATAATCAGGGCAGAAATGAAAAAAGAGCAGGGAAAGAAGTTCCGTACCCCTTTCCCCGCTCTTCGAGCTGCTCATAATCCTGTTATCATCCGGGATTTTTTCAGACAACTCCGTTTCGTCAGAAACCTACGGCAGCAGGGAAATCTCAATCCTGCGATTCTGACTGCGGCCTTCCGGAGTTTCGTTGCTCGCAATAGGATGATATTCCGACATGCCTATAGGCTGAAGGAGCCCGCCATCAATTCCAATCTTTTCCTGTAAAAAGCGCACCACATTCGTTGCACGCGCTGTGGAAAGCTCCCAATTAGTCGGATATTTTTTCTGCAGCCGCTTGTCTATCTGTACGTTGTCGGTGTATCCTTCGACACGAATAATTTTATTTTTTGCCTCTTTCAAAACATCGCCGATGCGTTCCAGCACCTTCAATCCTTCAGGAGTGATTTCTGCCTCTCCCGACGGGAACAATACTTTATCGACCATAATAACCGACAGCCGGTCGGATAACTGAACGATTTTAATCTGGCCCTGCTCAATTTCGTTTTTTAAACGAGCCTCGAGCTGAGTATAGGTCCCCTTCAGATGCGATATTTCACTTTCCTTTTCATCGGAAATGGTGCTGATTTTTGTTTGATGTTCAGCCTCCGCTTTCGTCTTCGCAGCATAGAAATAATAAGCAACACCGGCGAAAACGAGAGCAATAATAACGAGTACAGTTTTCATCGTTCTTCCCTTTTGATGAGTATGTTGATTGGAACTATGAAGAATATTTTCCGTGACACATAACCGCTATTCAATCGCATATCACTGACCTCATGATTCATTAAAAGAAATACCGTATCCCGACTGCGGCGTCGAGAGCGAAGCCGCTGGAAGGCGTAAGCTCGAGCGACGGAGCCAATTCGAGGAATATATCGATTGGGGTTGACCGCGGCATCCAAGCTACCCCAAAGACACCGCGAACGGCGAAGGAGCTTTCATTTCCGGCACGCGTATTAATGCGCCCGCCGATGCCGTAGTAGAGTGGAATTCGTTCAGTTGCGTTAAGAGCATCAAATGAATGCCAGAGGTAATCCATATGAAAATGGACGTAGCTTCCTGAATTATACCGGTTGTTAAATGCCGTCCAACCGAGTCCAAAATCGAATGCATTATTGTTTGTCGTCCATAACTTCGCACTGATCCCCGTCGGTTCACCGATCATGAAACCAAGTCCGAATTTGCGCTCCTGCGCAAATGTAGTTTGAAATGCAATAAACAGACAAATCGTGAAAATTGCGTAGGAGAGAAATTTCATATATTTATGCCCTTTGATTACTTGATATAAATTGTTTGTTCCGTGAGGCGGAGAACGATCCGACAGAAACGCTAAGGCAAAGCGTTCTCGTCAAACTCTGGAACCGGAAATATTACGTCCTTGAATAAGCCTCACGAGTATAACGACAATTGCGATCACCAGCAGTACGTGAATAAATCCGCTCATGGTAAAGGAGGTGATCAATCCCAGCAGCCACAATACGATTAAAACTATAGCGACAGTGTATAACATACTATGTATCCTTTCTTTTATAATTTATCCGCCAAGTGCGGATTCGTACATCGTGAATTCACTTGTAAATTCTTACCAGACCTTTTTCCCCGGGATGCGATAACATTACTCCTGCTTCCAGAACGGCATGAAATCATACTCATGATTTGGGTGACTGGAAATAGCCCGAAAGGATGAAAGAGTAGCTAATCCCTTTTGAGGACATTTTGGAGTGGTCCACTTCTCCATCAGAGGCAGGGCATAAAAAAAGGCATTCACAAATGTGAATGCCTTTTCAAGTATAATCAGTCCTTTTATCCTAATTTCTAGGGCGTCACGAACCCCCTGCCTTCCTGACTGCAACAACAATCGAAAAGGATTTCGTGAGGCAAATCATTGAAAACAATCGACGTATTCAATATTTGTGACACGGTGGGACCGTGACACCCAGTAATTCAATAATTATTTCTCCGACATCCGCTAAACCCTCCGGGTTTCATTAAAAAATTAGGCGTTCATTTTAATGGATGCCGATGCAAAGATAATTTATTCACATCATCCCGACTTCGTCGGGTCGGCTGTGGAAGAGACTGTTTATGACACCAGGGGAAGGGATATGGTAAACGTTGAACCGAGAGAGACTTCACTTCTCACGTGAATACTTCCCTCATGCTGGGATAGAATCTGCTGTGTAATTGCTAATCCCATCCCGTTGCCATTGGTCTTGGTGGTAAAATACAAATTAAATATTTTCTCAAGCTGCTCTTGGGAAATACCCTCCCCCGTGTCTTGAATCTCCATGATCAGCGATCGTTCTTTTCTAAAAGCTTTCAGAGCAATTGATCCATGCGGTGGTGTTGCATCTAAGGCGTTCTGCAAAAGATTGAGGATGGCTTGAGTCATTGCATCATGATCTAACCGCACTGTTCCCACATAATCACAATGGGATACAAACTGGATATGTCGTGCTGCTGCCTGACCCTGGAATAACGTTGATACATGATTTACAAAACGTTGAGCTGACACGTTCGCGAACTTCAACTTCGGGGGACGAGCAAACGTAAGAAACTGCTGAATGATACCATTCACGCGCGCTGATTCATCTTTGAGCACGTGTGTGAGGGTTCGATATTCCTTTATGCCGCTCCGAGGGATAAACTCTTTCTCGTAACGCTGGGCGATCATCGAGATGGCATTGAGTGGATTGCGAATTTCATGCGCAACGCCGGAAGCGAGTTCGCCCATAGCCGTCAGCTTTTCTTTGCGGTGAATCTCACGCTCGAGTTGTCGTGCTTCGGTGAGATCTTTGATAACAGCAGTCTGACTCTCCAGCGAGCCATCAGAGAGATGTGTTGATGAAAGCGATATCGAGACGATATGAGTATGACCTGCAGCGCATTCGAGAGTCAATTCTGATTCCGGTCCTGGTTCCGAGAATATTTCCGAGAAACAATGCCCCAGAACAGAGGAAAGCTCGCTCGACATTTTTCCCAGAACATCAGTTGCCTTCGTTTCAAATAATTCTTCTGCCCGGTGGTTGAAAATCGTAATTTGATTTTGTGCGTTGATGGTCATGACCGCATCGCGCATATGATCTAAAATACTTCCGGTGAACGATTGAATCTGGCTGTATTTCTGTGAAACCGTCCGATAATGCTGATTCACAACGATCGCCATAAAGACCATCGCACCGATGACCGCCAAGACAATCGACATAATGGCTACCCGCCGTGTCATTCGATCTTCTATTGCATGAAGTTCATCCATCGAAAGGCCGATGCGCAGTACACCAATTGTTGAACCTTCAATGGAAAGCCGGCGAATCACTTCATAGCTTTCATGTCCTTGAAAGGAGACTTGGCGAGTGATAACAGAATCATGTTGAAGAGCGG
>RPQN01000306.1 GCA_003819715.1 Ignavibacteriota bacterium
AACATCTCGTTCAAATTGAAACAGAAAAGACAGATGAAATCGATCATCATTTATACTGCAATATTGCTTCTTCTATCTCAAAGTAAAACCATATCACAATACAGCTGGCAGGATCAATTTTCATCTCTTCCGCCGTTTGCTTTTCCTGTCGAACTTGTGCACGCGGATGATGGGACAAACCGGTTCATTGTCGTTCAGCAGCGGGGCATCATTTATGTCTTCGAAAATATTCCGGGCGTCAGTACACGCAAAGTGTTCCTCAATCTCTCAGACCTCGTATCTCAATCCGGAAACGAGACAGGGTTGCTCGGCTTTGCATTTCACCCGAATTACCCCGACAGCGGATATTTCTATCTCAACTACACCAGCAACAGCACCGGATCTCTCCGGTCATACATTGCTCGCTATACCGTCAGTTCCCAAAATCCGGATTCTGCGCTGCGTGAAAGCGAAGTTATTCTGCTTTCAGTGGATCAACCGTATAATAATCATAACGGCGGTACGCTGGTGTTTGGCCCGGATGGGTATCTGTATATTGGATTTGGCGATGGCGGGTCAGGTAATGACCCGAACAACCGTGCACAGGATAGAACGGTAATTCTTGGAAAGATACTTCGTATCGACGTCGACAGGAGAGATGCGGGATTGCTTTACGCGATTCCGCCGGAGAATCCTTATTATAGAAGCCAGCTTGGTTACCGCGAAGAAATATTCGCGTATGGTATCCGCAATCCCTGGAAGTTTAGTTTCGACCGTGTTACGGGCCTTCTCTGGCTTGGCGATGTCGGACAGGATACGAGAGAAGAAGTCGACATTGTTATCAATGGGGGAAATTATGGATGGCGGTTGAAGGAGGGATTTATTTGCAATCCTGTTGTGAATCCTGCGTGTCAGGATACTGCCGGACTTTTACCTCCGGTGTGGGATTATCCGAATCTTTCGGGGGCGGGAAACGACGGTTCAATCACCGGCGGATATGTCTATCGTGGATCGGTTATCTCTTCACTTTACGGCAAGTACATCTTTGCAGATTACGTCTCCGGTAAAACATGGGCGCTCACGTATAACGGCGTTCCCCCGCAGTCGGTACTGCCGCTCTCGGACGAATCGTATTTGATTTCGACGTTCGGCACCGATACCGAGGGGAATATGTACCTTTGCTCTTACGGCAGCAGCGGCAGGATTTATAAACTAACGGAGCAGACAGCCGGCGCCTCAGACATAGAACTTGCTCCCGCTGCCTATAAACTTTTCCAGAATTACCCGAATCCGTTCAACCCCTCGACAACGATACCATTTAGTTTGTCTACGGACGGAAATGTTAATCTCTCCATCTACAATACAATCGGAGAAGAAATTACCGTCTTAGCCGAAGGGTATTTTAGACAAGGTGTGCATTCCTCTGTATGGAACGCAGCCGGGTACGCGAGCGGAGTGTATATTGCAAGGTTATCGTTTGTTAATAAACAGCAGAATCTATTCTCTTCTTCGCACAAAAAACTGCTTTTGATGAAATAAATTCAGCGCAATAAAGGAGATGGAACTTATGAAAAAAGCACTGCGGGAGCTGCTATGTGTTATTCCTTTTTTTCTCACGGTCCTCTTTGCACAGAAGAACGACGCCACTCCGGGAAGTTCGCTCCCGCCCGGCGAAGATGACGCACTCACTGTGCTGAACGCTTCATCGCGCCATGGCGAATGGATTGACATTCCGTACGGCAGCGGCAGTATTCCCCTCCGCGCATGGATCGTTTATCCGGAACGGAAAGAGAAAGCGCCGGTCGTTATCATCATCCACGAAATTTTCGGAGTGTCCGACTGGATCCGCTCGGTTGCCGACCGGCTCGCTCAAGACGGATTTATCGCCGTTGCTCCGGATTATCTATCGGGGTTCGGTCCGAATGGAGGGGGAACAGAATCGATTGTGAGCAGAGATTCGGTGGTGCGTTTGATCCGCTCTCTTTCCCCGGAAGAATCATACAAAAGAACCGATGCCGTGTTTGAGTATGCAGCAAAAATTCCTTCGGCAAACGGGAAATGTGCGACGGTCGGCTTCTGCTGGGGTGGTACACGGAGTTTCGGGTACGCGTGCGTACAGCCGAAGCTGAAGGCTGCAGTAGTCTATTATGGGACTTCCCCCGATGCACAGGAGCTATCATCACTCGGCGCTCCTGTACTGGGACTGTACGGCGCCGACGATGCGCGTGTAGTTGCGACTGTTGAACCGGCATCTTTAGAAATAAAAAAGCTTGCCAAAAAATATGAGTACGAGATTTACGAAGGGGCAGGGCATGGGTTTCTGCGGCAGCAAAGCGGCCGCGACGGTTCTAATTTGCGGGCATCGGAAAAAGCATGGCCGCGTACGTTAGAATTCCTGAAGAAGCATTTGTAAAAAATTAAATGCAAACGGCGATAAACCCGCTGAGGCTGCGGGAGGCGAGGGTGCAGGGGTTGCTGAAAATCTATTTTGCATCACACGGGATAAAGTGTATTTTAGTAGTCATTTGATTACTATCGATTGATTAAAGGAGGCATGAGTGTTTTTTATTTGGACTGGATTTTTGGCATTCGTTCTTGCTTTGCTTGTGCTCGACCTCAGCGTGTTACACCGCAAAGCTCATGTCGTTGCCATGAAAGAAGCTCTTCTGATGTCCGCTTTCTGGATCTCCCTGGGCATTGCATTTTCTGTTCTTGTGTATTATGGTTACGAGAACCATTGGCTCGGCTTAGGGCTTTCGATCGATTCCGTGGATGGAATCGTGAACAACGGCCAATCCGCGACAATCAAATACCTCACAGGTTATGTAGTCGAAAAATCGCTAAGTGTCGATAACATCTTCGTCATCGCAATGGTTTTCGGTTTCTTCGCTGTGCCGGCAATCTACCAGCACAGAGTTCTTTTCTGGGGCATCATTGGCGCACTTATTATGCGCGCCGCCATGATTGTTATCGGGACATCGCTCATTGCGGAATTCCACTGGATTTTGTATGTGTTTGGAGGATTTCTTATCGTCACCGCTATGAAGATGTTCTTCCTGAAGACAGAGAAAACTGACCCGAATCAAAACATCGTGATCCGGCTGACCAGGCGGCTTTTTCCTGTGACATCTCATTTCCATAGAGAGCATTTTTTTGTACGGGCAGGTTCTCAGGCGTCTCATGAAAGCGAAGTTCCTGGATTACCCGAACAGCCCGATGAAGCTGTCTCTAAGATCAAACCGGGTACGCTGATGTTCACACCGCTTATGCTGGCGCTCATCATGGTTGAAACAACAGATCTCATCTTTGCGGTCGATTCGATTCCTGCAATCTTTGCAATAACGGCAGATCCTTTTCTAGTGTTCACAAGCAATGTCTTTGCGATCCTGGGATTAAGGTCGCTCTATTTTGCTCTTGCAGGTATGCTCACAAAATTCAAATACCTGAAACCGGCTCTGGCGATGGTTCTGCTTTTAGTGGGAATCAAAATGCTGATTGCGGTATGGCTGAAAGAAGTTCTTGGCGAGTACTTTAATCTCTATCTTCTCGGCGCAGTTCTCCTG
>RPQN01000307.1 GCA_003819715.1 Ignavibacteriota bacterium
AAATTGTACTATCGACATACCATCGAAACGATGTGGAATCCCATTCAATGGCAAACACATGGAAGCCGCCGGCATAACTGGAGGATGTCGATGGAAGAGAATAATTTCCGCCCGATTGTTGATGTGTCGCTGCCGATTGCCCATAATGAATAGTGCCGTATATTTTCCTCGGATCCTGGCCCAGGCATTCCATGATGTCAATTTCTCCGCTTGCAGGCCATCCCCCGTATTCCCAATCGGTCGGGAGCATCCATATTGCCGGCCAAAGACCCTGACCATATGGTAGTTTGGCGCGAATTTCAAACCGGCCGTACTTCCAATCCCCTTTTTCTCTAGTCCGCATTCGTGCTGAAGTGTATTGCTTATTTTGATACGATTCCTTCAGCGCCTGAATCGTCAGGACGCCATTCTTGACAAACGAATTAGAATCACGCGCCGTGTAGTACTGCAATTCATTATTGCCTCCGCCATTGCCGTTAACCTCATATTCCCACTTCGTCATGTCCACTGCCGTGCCATTAAATTCATCATTCCATACCAATTTCCATCCGGGCAGCTGCGGAATGGAATCCTGCGGCGTTGACCCGTTCTCACTCGGAGATGTCGTTCCTTTTTTACAGCCCCCGCACACCATGAGTGAATAGATGGTTATGATAATACATGTCCTCTTTATCATTTTACTTATCCTCATCGATGCCGCCGCACATGAAACATATTGAACTGTTATGATTTTTAATAACTTATTTGACGACCGACATTTTACAAATACGTCGTTGACCGTTTGACTCTAATATAGCAAAATAAATGCCACTAGGAATATTCGATGCATTAAATTGTATTTGATATTTTTTCCCTGCTTCCGCAGTCTGATCGAACAGCGTGGTGATGTATTGACCCAGTACGTTGAAGATCAATAATTTTGCATTATCATTTCCGGGGGTTTCAAAGCGAAGCGTGGTGTTCGGATTAAATGGATTGGGATAATTCTGTTCCAGGACAAACTGATGGGGAATCGAACTCTCTTCCCGTACCCCGGTCGGTGCTTCACTCAATTCAATATAGTTCAGATTGAATCCACCAATAAGAAAATTTATTCTCAGGATATTTTTCCCTTCGTTCAGGTAAACCTGTCCGGCAGGCACCGTTTGCCAGGACTGCCATCCCCCGGTGTTGGGAATAGTGATAAACGCTCCGAAATAGTTACTATTGAGCATGAATCGTACTATTCCGCCCTCCGCAGTGGAAGCGACCCGAAGTGCAATATCATACGTCCCGGTTTTCTGAACCTGTATTGTATAGACAAGATATTCTCCATTTTCTATCCATCCGACATCAAATCCGTTCGTGGGCCAATCACCGCAGGTTTCAATGTCCACTCCTTCATTTCGATATTGACCGCCGCTATTCCAGGCCGCACCACCGGCATTACCGGTCGTGTTTTGATAAACGTTATCTTTGTAAGCAAAAGTATTTTTGCCTAGGTCATAGTCGGCCGCATAGAGTATTCCAGGAATGGTATTCGCGGTATAGGGCAAAGTCGCATCAGTTGACGGCTGTCGAATAAGCGCATCAATGGCTCCACGATTGATGCTGCATTGCGAGATATTCAGATTCACTGCTTGATCCATGAGTGCATTGAATGCTTCAGAAACGGATGGCCTTGTCGTTATTTGATTGTTCCAGTACTTGAGAAGATTATTATATCCGTCCGTCACGTGCGCGGAGAGCAAACCGGACGTCGATCCTAATTTCTTATGAGGCCACCATGACCAGCCGATATTATTGTTTTCAAACATGGCGACGCAATCTGCAAACCATTGGTTTGAGTTTTCACCCGACTCCCCGCACCAGAGCGGCCTCTGAGCAGAATTCCGGAGGCTGAGCACCCAGTTGATGGAATTCTGGTCAGGAGTGTTCCAGTACTTATGAAAGCTGTAAACCATATTGGCATCCCACGCCGGCGTGAGTCCTGTAAAATCATTCGCCCATTGATTGCCTTCGATAAAAATGATATGGTTCTGGTCGACTGTTCGAATGGCATTGGTGATGGCAATGTATAAATCCCGTAATGGCTGGTTCGCAGATCCAAGATTCCATACCGTTTCGTTCAATAAATCGTATCCACCAATCCATTGTTTATTCGCATACCTCCGAGCAAGTTCCTTCCACAATGCGACGGTTTGCTGTTGATAGAGCGTACTCTCCCATAATGATGGAGACCCGCTATAATCACTGATGTTGGCGCTATTTTGTCCACCGGGGGCGCAATGGAGATCCAGAATTAAGTAGATACTATTCGATTCACACCAGGAGAGTAAACTGTCGATTATTGCGAAGCCCGGCTCAAGGTAGACACCGATCTGTCCTTTTGGTGTTAAAAGCTCATAATGCATCGGCAGCCGAATTGAATTAAATCCCCATTGTGCAATTGCATCAATATCCTTGTGATTAACATAATTCTGCCGGTAAAGGTCATAGAATTGATTGGCATTCGATGAGCCTACCAGATCAATAATTTTATTCTTTATCGCGGTCGGCGAATCCGCAAATCCAGACGTTTTGAGCATATATCCTTCGGGCACCAACCAGCCTCCAAGTCCTATGCCTCTCAAAATAATTTCCTCTCCGTTTCCCTTTACGATCTTCGTTCCCGATGCCTTTAGAAAACCCTGAGCGCTGAGAATACTCTGAAAGAAAAATGTCAAGAGCACGAATACCCATGTCAGCAGCACAGTTCGAGAGGCAATTTGCTTTTTCCGCTTCACACAAACCATCATGTCATCACTTCTCTCGTAATACCTTGATACTTTTCTCAATTCTCAAGGCTCTTTCTTCGAATTGATACCCAATGCTTCCGCATATCCGCTGTTCAAGCGGCACTCGCTGAACCGGCATAACGAGAGAAATTCATCGAATGCCTGTCGGACCGAATCGATCGGTGGACGTGCAGTGCGAATGTCCTGAAAGGTGACACGCGGCCCGTCAGCAAAGCGTACGATCAAGTCCCAGTTGCGGGGTTGATCGAAGGTAACCAGGCATCGTGGTGAATCCAGCTTCTTGTAAGGCCAGAAGCACCAGCCGATATTATTTCGCTCCTGCAGGTTCCGCCAAGCCGATATCCACGCATCGGTATTTTCTCCTGATTCTCCCATCCAGAGAGGCACGTTGTACTTCGCCCGAAAATCCACATATTCCTGGATCATCGCCTGCGTCGTGTCACACCAGTACTTGTGGAACGTATACACGAGCTTCCGCTCGAACGGCGCACCGAAGACCCTGAAATTGTTGTTCCACTGCGCGCCTCCGAGAAACACCACGTGATTGGTGTCCACCGTCCGGATCGCGGCCACGACCTCCTTGTAAAAAGGCTCCAGAAGAGGGTTGAGACGAGTCGTGTCCGTGAAAGGAGCGATCGGCTCGTTCAGAAGATCATACCCGATCACCGTGGGCTCCCCCGCGTAGCGCTCCGCAATCCTTCGCCACATTTCGACGGCCACCTTCCGGCTCTCGGCATTCTCGAATAGGAACGGATACCCCCAGCT
>RPQN01000308.1 GCA_003819715.1 Ignavibacteriota bacterium
CATCCACCGGCATCTGCCGTACTGTTCAGGAATTGCTGAATTCGAAACCTCTTCCCAGTGAATTACGGGATATCAGCAGTGATCAATTAACATCAAAGATGATCTTCGACGCTGCAATGCGGGGCGACGCGATATCCCTTGAAGCGTTCGAGTTCACGGGGAAGATCCTCGGAATGAAGCTCGCAGAATCGGTCGCCTATCTCAGTCCGGAGGCAATTATTCTCTTCGGCGGATTGGCGAAAGCCGGCGATTTGATTTTTAAGCCGACGAAACAATCCATGGAAGACCATCTATTTAAAATTTTTAAGAATAAAGTCAAACTGCTTCCGTCCGGGCTGCCGGAAGGTAATAGCGCTGTCCTGGGTGCCAGTGCATTAGCGTGGGATGAATTGGCGAAAAAGAAAATCTGACGAATATTCAAAATGTCCCATCATTGATTAGTAGACCGCTGTCGTTGTTTCCTGCTGATGATCCACATCGTACTGCCGGGTCCTTTTATTGGTTATCGGCGTCTTTTTCCCTTCTCAACTTCTGAGAATTGACAGGATTCACTCTTGTTCTTTCCGGAACATGTGGTGTGCGTTTCCCCTAACCAGAGGATACTATGCACGTAAGGCTCTCTTTCCCAAATCGGGGACTTCTCATTAAGTTATAATCTCCCATCCATTTCTATTTTTTTGTCAGATAGAGGATTTTAAGGGGAAATAAAACCAAATAATCCTCTCCGCCTTCAGATCACTCTACCCATGATCCCGCCTTCACATAAACCTGTGATACAGCGCAACGAGAATACTGGCGCGGAATCAGGTCTTTCGAAGGTTTTATTCATCCCGGTCAAGCGATGGAACAATTTGCCCACCGACCGTGTTGTCCATGAGAGAGAATAGACGATTATACTAATTCAAAATAATATAAAATAAGAGGAGGTAGGTAATATGAAAACACACGTCAACACGCTGGTTTGGAGAACGATGATCCTTGCATGGATCGTGGTGCTGCTTGCACCGCTTACCAGTGCAAATGCCAAAACGTTCGTTATAAATTTCGGCGGTTCGCTGGGAGATGCATACTCACCCAGCACTCTTAAAGTATCCGTCGGGGATACGGTTTCATGGCAGGGCAGTTTTAGTTTCCATCCATTGAGTTCGCTCAGCGTTCCTGTCGGCGCACAAAGTTTTCATCAGGCAACAGGGTCGGTACTTCTGTATCCGGTCACGGTGGCAGGAACATATACGTATAAGTGCGATTTTCATGTGAGTTTAGGGATGGAGGGATCCTTCACGACCGATGTCACCGCAGGCGTAGAGAACCAAGCGGCATCACTGTTGCCGAATGATTTCAGCCTCGGACAGAATTATCCGAATCCATTCAATCCTGCGACGGAAATCAAATTCGCCTTACCCACAAATTCGCATGTTCTCTTAACAGTCTATGATGTCAACGGACGCGTCGTCAGTACTATTGCTGATGCAGATTATTCGGCAGGATTTCATACCGTGAACTGGAATGCCTCCAATGCAGCAACGGGTGTTTACCTCTGCAGGATTACGGCGGGAAATTTCAGTGCAACCAGAAAAATGATGTTAGTGCGATAATCATTTACATCCGGGGCAGCGATTGAGAAAATCAGCTGTCCCGGAATTCATAATAAGATTGCTGTTCATGATGTGATCGTCCCTTTATTTCTCTGGAGGAGGCTCACAGGGAGGAGGGATGAAGAATCGGGTACCTCCGTGATTCCGTTTCCAAATTTATGAAGCTTGTTATAAAGCGCTTTTCGGCTCAATCCGAGAATGCCAGCGGCTTTTGATTTGTTGTTTTCTACGGAATGCAATGTTTGAAGAATAATTTCCTTCTCTGCAAGAGAGAGCGCTGTCCCCATGGGAATGGTGATGTGCGGCCCCGGGGAATTCGCCTTTGATATCTCCATCGGCAGGTGCTCGATCCCCACGATTCCGTCGGTACATTGCAACACCGCTCGCTCAACAACGTTCTTCAGTTCGCGAATGTTGCCCGGCCAGGCGTAATTCATCAGCGCCTTCATTGCCGGTGCTGAAAACGATTTTGGCGGTCTCTTATATTTCCGGGTGAAGAGCAGCAGGAAATAGTCGACAAGAAGGGGAATTTCTTCAATTCGTTCCCTGAGCGGCGGAAGCGTTATCTCGATGGCGCTGAATCGATAAGAGAGATCTCTCCGTAATTCTCCTGATTGCAGAGCTTCGGTGACACGGAGACTCGTTGATGCGAGGATCCGCACATCCACACTGATCTCTTCTTTTCCCCCAAGCCTCCGAAAAGATTTTGTCTCTATGACGCGGAGAAGTTTCGCCTGCGTTTCGTTATCCATTTCTGTCAGTTCGTCAAGAAACAACGTTCCGTGATTCGCCATTTCCAGATAACCTGATTTCCTGGCTGGAGCGCTCGAAAACGCACCTGTTTCATGGCCGAATAATTCATTCTCTAATATTTCACGGGGTACCGCTGCGCAATTGAGAGCAATGAACGGCAGATCCGCTCTCGGACTTTTGAGATGAATCAGGCGTGCGACGACATCTTTTCCCGTGCCGCTTTCTCCTGTAATCAATACTCCGGCATCGGAAACCGCAACCAGTTCTACCGTTGAAGAGATTTCTCTCATCGCCCGGCTATTCCCGATAAAATTGACGTGCAAATTCCGGCTGGAATTGATGGCCTGTCTTTGTTCGGGTGCAGGCATTCCTAATGAAATGTAATCGAGCGAGCTGCTGGTTGTTCTGTTTGGCATGCACTATCCTCGTCGGAATTATTCCGGGCTTATCAATTGGATGAATGAACAATATGATTCACATAAGGTATGACGCACTGTTGCTCATTCCATTATTCACGGCAGATAACTTATTTTGCCTGTCTTATGCTCTGCAGGCATGACGTCATGAAATTCGTCTTTCTCAATCTCGCTTCCCCGTAAATATAATCCTATGGGAAACTATAATAATGACGACAGGTGTATTAACAATCTCTCCTTCAAAGCGGTTCCTGAAGCTGGAAATACGAATAATTGACGGTCACGACGGGAATAAATTAAGGGAACGGAGGCATTTCGGCTCACGAGTTGCGGGGATGATCTCGTGAAAATATTTCAGAAATGTATCAGAATTGATCATTGATGCGAGAACTCATGGCGCCGGGGAGTGTAACGTTATCGATCGAGCCATTCTTAAAACCTGCAGCCCGTATTCATGCGGAAGAAAGAGGACGGGAGATTCGGCATTCGGGTGAAGTACTGACTGAAGCAGCGAAACTAATGACTGAAGATGAACAATTTTAAAATGAAAATAGAACCCTTTACGAGAGGGATTAGATGTATATTGATAATGGGCTGCAAGCGCGTTGATCGTTGTCAACCCGTACCGGTCTTTTTTATATTGAATACTATCAAGAGCAGGAAAAAATAAAACGTTGATAGAATTATGGCATCCATAAGGAATA
>RPQN01000309.1 GCA_003819715.1 Ignavibacteriota bacterium
TCCAGATGGCGCGGCCGAAGGTTGAGAGATTCCAGGATCTTGATGCCAACCTTGACCTCCTCGACAGGAGGCGCTGACAGGGATACCCGGATCGTGTCACCAATACCCCTCGAGAGCAGCGCGCCGAAAGCGACCGCAGATTTGATAGTTCCCTGGAACGCCGGGCCGGCCTCGGTAACGCCGAGATGCAGCGGGATATCTGTCCGGTCTGCAACGAGCCGGTACGCATCAATCATTAATTTCACGTCCGTGGATTTCACCGAGATGACCACATCGTTGAAGTCGAACTCGCTGCAAATGTTGACGTGGCGCATCGCACTTTCAAACAGCGCCTCGGCGGTCGGGTAGCCGTGCTTTTGAAGAATATCCTCTTCCAGCGAACCGGAATTCACTCCGATCCGTATCGGGATACCGCGCTCTTTTGCTGCCGTCAATACCTGCTGAATGCGGTCTTTCGATCCGATATTGCCGGGATTCAGGCGCACCTTCGCGACACCGGCTTCAATCGCTTTCAGTGCGAAAATGTGATTGAAATGTATATCCGCGACGATCGGTACCGGAGACTGTTTGACAATTTCTGCAATAGCGGCTGCGGCCTCTTTATCGTTCACCGTCACCCGGACTATATCGGCACCCGCTTCCGCGGCCTCAATAATTTGCGCCACCGTTCCGGCAACATCGTCCGTTTTCGTTTTCGTCATGGTCTGGACCGAAATCGGGGCATCGCCTCCGACCTTGACGCCGCCGACGCTGACCTGGCGCGTTTTACGCCTCAACCCAATCTTTGCTGCCTGATGGTGTTCACTCATGGGACATTACCCGTTCATAGAAAAACAAAGGGCACGATGAATCGTGCCCCCATGATCAGTTCATTCTTTTACTCGCTTCAAACAGCAGTTTCTTCTCTTCCTCCGACAAACTTTGGTACCCGCTACGGCTGATTTTGTCCAGGATCTCGTCGATGCGTTTTTGTGCATCGACCGGAGGTTCTTTTGGCTCAAAAGATTTTGCTTCGTTAATATCAAACACCTTCGCTTCGACAACATCTCCGCCTGAGGAGGCGGGGCGGCTCCATTTCCCCGGCGATGTCCAGGATTGAAACGCTCCCTGATTTCTTCCCCGGTTCAGCCGGTGCCGATCATACAGGATGTAGAGATATCCACCCACTGCGCCGCCGAGATGTGCAAGGTTGGCCACATTCCCCTGCCCACCGACCGACATCACACCAAAGACAATAAGGATCATAACGAAATATTTTACTTTTATCGGAATAAGAAAATACAGGAATATATACCGGTCCGGGAACATCGCGGCGAAGGCGATCATCACGCCGTAGATCGCCCCTGAAGCGCCGATCGTCGGGCCGAGCGCGGGCTCAAAGATCGGCGAGAGGATCAGCTGGGATAATCCCGCCACCACACCGCAGGAGAGATAGTAGATAAGAAATTTTTTCGCCCCCCAGACATGTTCCACTTCCATACCGAACATCCAGAGGCCGAACACCATATTAAAGAACAGGTGCCAGAAATCCGCATGCATGAATTGATAGGTGATCAGCTGCCACGGATAAAATCCCTCACCGACGGGCATCAAGCCGAAGATCGACGTAAACACCGAATGCATACTTATCCCATCAAAATGGAATGCGCCGAAGAACCACATCAATATAAACACCGCAGCATTGGTGATCAGCAGCCCCTTGATGACGGGAGGGAAAAATTGAAATCCCCCGAACATCGAGGGACGGTAGTAATTGCCTTGATTGTCGTATGCCATTCTAGATTTTCGATTTAATAATGTGCAATTTTACGATTTGATTAAGCGACTCGCTTTGGCCGTTTTTGAGAAACGGTAAAGAGAATCACACGATCACTCCTCACTTGTCGTTCAGCGCTGCAACGCCGGGAAGAACTTTCCCTTCCAGGAACTCCAGCGAGGCACCGCCGCCGGTGGAGACGTGCGACACGGCTTTATCGAGTCCTGCCTGTGCAATGGCCGAGGCAGAATCTCCGCCGCCCACGACTGTAATTGCACCCGACTTTGTTGCAGTAACTAACGCCTGCGCAACGGCAGTAGTTCCTTTTGAAAAGTTGGACATTTCAAAAACGCCCATCGGTCCGTTCCAGACGACTGTTTTTGCCTTCACGATTTCATCGCTGAACAGTTTAATCGTTTCCGGTCCAATATCCATTCCCATCCAATCGGCCGGAATGGCATTGACCTTCACTGTCTTGACTGCTGCCGCATTGTCAAATTTATCGGAGATCACACAATCGACCGGCAGGAGCAGTCTCACTTTTTTTTCTTTTGCTTCATCAAGAATTTTCTTTGCCAGTTCTATTTTATCCTGTTCCAGCAGTGATTTTCCGATCTCCAGTCCCTGCGCCTTATAGAACGTAAACATCATTCCCCCGCCGATCAGCAGGGCATCCACTTTATTCATGAGATTTTGAATGACATCGATTTTGCCGGAAATTTTTGCTCCGCCGATAATGGCCACGTACGGCTTCGCCGGATTTTCAACTGCTTTACCGAGATACGCCAGTTCCTTCTCCATGAGAAATCCTGCGACCGCGGGTAAATAATGCGCAATGGTTTCTGTCGAAGCATGGGCGCGGTGCGCGGTGCCAAATGCATCGTTGACGTAGACATCGCCGTACGACGCAAGCTCTTTTGCCATCTGCTCGCGTTCCGCCGGATCTTTTGAAGTTTCCTGCTTATGGAAACGGGTGTTCTCCAGCATCAATATTTCACTGTTGCTCAATGCATCGACCATCGCTTTCGTTTCCGGACCGATCGCTGCAGGCGCAAGTTTCACGGGCCGGTTCAGGAGCTGGGAGAGATGTTCTACAATCGGTTTCATTTTATGCTTGCCTTCGATAAACTTTGCCTCATCGAACGGTTTTCCGTCTTTCTCAGCCTTCTCTTTCGCCTTCTGCGTATCTTTTTTCGGGTCTCCCAGGTGCGACATGAGAACGAGGTATTTCGGCTTTTGTTCGAGCACATAGTTGATCGTGGGCAGGGCTGCGCGCATCCGGACATCGTCCTGAATGACGCCGCTTTTCAAGGGCACGTTAAAATCCACGCGCATGATGACGCGTTTGCCGGCAAAGCGGATATCGCTTACAGTTTTTTTATTCATTCTACTTCTCCGTGAAGAGATGGTTGGTTTATAGTCCCGGTATCGCCGGAGTCCCTCGCCTATATAAAAAACGGGCTTCGACCCGATAAGTCGTCAGCCCGATGCAGAATACCATCTGCCCGATGCACGCAAACACCGGGCAGAAATAATTGTCAATTTCTGAATACGCTTATAATTTCGACGCGATTAGGTTTGTCAGGTCGACCGTACGAACGGAATACCCCCATTCGTTATCATACCATGAGACCACCTTGAA
>RPQN01000310.1 GCA_003819715.1 Ignavibacteriota bacterium
ATTCTCTTCTGGCTGTTTGATGCGCGTTCGGTGATCCGCGATGCGACACTCATGCTTCAATGGGAGGTGGCGAAACGGCTTATTGCCCCGCCGAAAAACAAGGAGTACGGGATACTCTCCGTCTTTACACAATTCTATACGGAATGCGAAATGCTGTTCAAGGTTTCACGTAATTGTTTTTATCCAAAACCGGAGGTGGATTCCGCCGTCGTACGATTCAGGTTCAGGGAACAGTTGCCCGAATATGATGAACTCCTCTTTCGCTCGGTTGTTCGATCAACATTCGGCCAGAGGCGAAAAACGCTGCGCAACGGATTGAAATCCATGGGGGTGGACGACGCCCTCTTACAGACATTGCAATTTGATCTGACCAGGAGACCGGAAGAATTGGGAGTCGATGAATTCCTTTTCCTGACGCAATCGTTAAAAGTGAAACAGCTCCGGCCTCGAATTGAAACAAAACCGCATGAAAAGCGTTCAATGACAGAGTAATCCATAAAGAGAAATTCCGGGATGACTAAAAAGCTGAAAAAATTAATTTCCTATCTCGCTCCGGTTGACGTGGTCTCCGTTGTGTTTATGCTCTTCCTTATCGGATTGAACCTCATATTTCTGGGACGCGTATCGGTCTGGCTGGAAATTGTCGTCATCAATCTGCTCGTTATTGCAGTGATATTTTCTTTGGCATATCTCGCAGAGACGAAGAAAACAAAACTGCTCATGGGTATTCACCGTTTTTACAGTTATGCATTTGTCCTCTTTGTTTTCAAAGAAATATATTTAATGGTTCGACCGATTCATCCGGTCGATTACGACGGGCTCTTTATTTCTATCGACCACTGGCTGTTCGGGGTCAATCCGACGCAATGGATGGCGCAGTTCGCTCATCCGCTGCTGACCGAGATATTTCAGATTGCATATTTTTCCTATTACATCCTGTTTCTCATGCTCGGGATTGAACTCTACTGCCGGTACGCCATCGAGGACTTCGACCATGGGGCGTTCCTTGTCGTGTATGGATTCTATTTGTCGTATCTCGGGTATTTCCTTCTCCCTGCGGTCGGACCACGATTTACGCTTCATAATTTCCTGCTGCTGGACCGGGAATTGCCCGGGCTGCTCCTGACCACCCCCATGCGCGATTTTATCAACGCAGGCGAATCGATATCTTCTGCACTTCCCAATGCGGCACAATTTGTACAGCGGGACGTCTTTCCCAGCGGACATACCCAGCTGACGCTTATCGTCGTCTTTCTCGGCCATCATTACAGACTCAAGACGCGGTGGATCATGACGGTTCTTGCCGGGCTGCTTATTATCGGCACCATCTATTTGCGATATCATTATGTCGTCGATCTTTTCGGCGGTGCATTGTTCTTCCTGTTCACCATCTGGAGCGGGAGGAGGATCCAGGTATGGTGGGAATCCTTCAAGAAAAAATTACGTATCCAGAATGAGTAACGATCGGTTTCATATCTGGTGGAAATTCCATCGGCGGCATAAAGCGTTACGAGAGATAATTCGGACAGGGTCATCGGTCTGTCTTGCACCTCACACGAAAATGAGATAATTTAGAATGGATATCATTTCGAACTGTTAAACGCATGACGCACGAACAACTCTTAAATGAACTTGAACAGCTTGCCTTCAACTGCGGGATTGCGATCCGGTATGAAAAAGGTGATTTCGACGGCGGGTATTGCGTTCTGAAAGCAGAACGGCTCATTGTGATCAACAAACGGCTGGCACCGGCACGCCGTGCGCCCGTGTTAGCGCAGGGATTGGCGGAAGTCGGCATCGACGAAATGTATCTCAAGCCGGCAATTCGCGAATACATCGAAGACGAACTTTCCCGGGCGGCAAAATCGTAACACAAAATTCTGAATTTCAACATCGTCAATTTTTCACCTGATGAACAAAATCACATGGAAAAATTCAAGCAGCTTCTTCCGCTGTTCGTTCTCCTGGTAGGTGCTCTTGTTGCCATCGCCTATCTGTTCCCCTTGACCCACCCGTACGGCGGTCTCAACCTCCCGGCCCGGAGTACTGACATTGTCGAACGGTCCCGGGCACTCCTGTCGGAGATGAATATTGATGTCTCTGATCTATGGCCGGCGGTTCAATTAAAAGTCAACCGTTCTTTATTCAGGCAAACGCAGCAGCGGTACGGTATCGGCGGAGCCAATACACTTCTGCGTGACAGCGTTCCGGTCTACCAATGGTCGGTTCGGTGGAAGAAAACGAACGATCTTCAACTGAGCTTCGGCGAAGACGAAGCATCCAGGAAGCAAAAAGAGAAATTTGAAGACTACGTCCGCGGCGATATATCATTCGTCTTTGATACGAAAGGAAAGGTGCTCGGATTTAGCCGGAAATTTTCCGATACATTGAACCTCCCCAGTCTGACAAGCAGTGCGGCCCGTTTTGCAGCAATTCAATTTCTCAAACAGCAAACTTCGGAAACGGTTCTTTCCGATACCGATCACATCATACTGGAGAAAAGCACCCAGCAGCTGCACCGCACCGATTATGAGTTCGATTGGAATAAAAAGACACCGGTTCTGGGAAATCCCATTCAAATAAAAATAATTGTCGCGGGGAATGTTATCGCGCTGTATGAACGTCAGGAAGAAATTCCTCCCGCGTTTCAAAAAAACAAGAAGCAGGGAGCACTGGGAATCCTCTATGCGTTGTTCCTGGGGATCTCCATCATCGGCATGATCCTGCTGGCGATTCAGCGTATTCGCTCGTACGAAATAGGGTTCCGGCTTGCATTGTTCGTCGGTATTATCGTCGGCCTGGCATTCGATGTTGATATGTTTTTAAATATCCAGCAGGAACAGACGGGCTGGGGATTATTGATCGTGCTCCTGATCAGCCCATTGATCCTCGGCGGCGCATTGACGCTCATGTGGGCGGTCAGCGAATCGATCGTACGCGAAGTGTGGCGTGATAAACTTATTTCGCTTGATCTTCTCTCTAAGGGCCGCGTCATCCATTCGAAAATCGGTAAAAGCATTATTCGCGGACTTGTTCTGGGTGCCGCGGTGTTCGCGTTGACACTGCTGCTGGTGCACCTGGTTGAAATGGCTGCGCATCTCCAGGTGATCCCCACGGATGATCAGCCCTCCCATGTCTTCGATTCGGCAATGCCGATCATCTACGTGTTGTCCCATGGTATATTTTCGGTGAGTTTCCTCTTCACCTTTATTGTGCTGTTCGGCATATCGCTGTGCAGGAAATATATTCATTCAAAATATTTACTGGTCCTGATCGGTTCGGTCTGTCTTGCACTGTTCAACCTCGAAATGATTTCCCCGATGATTTATGCTTTTGGAATTCAACTGGTGGTCGGCGCCGTGGTGATC
>RPQN01000311.1 GCA_003819715.1 Ignavibacteriota bacterium
CAGAACTCCATGGTCATGTTCTTTTTGTTGTAAATGTAAACAGAAAGAACCGCAAAAAAGTCATTCGTCGAATCCTCGAGCATTTTTTCGTTTATGATGGTTATCATTTCAGATGGAGTGATCATGAATTTCGGGATATTGTTCTGGAAGATGGAACGGATATTCACCATGACGAATGCTCCGGATATCCCCTTTCCCGAGACATCGCAGATGATCACGGCGATCCGGTCCCCGTCTATTTCAAAATAGTCATAGTAATCGCCTCCGACGCCCAAAGCCGCTCTGTAGTATCCCGAGATTGAAATATTGCCGAAGTTCCGGTCTTTTTGTGGTATCAGGAGTTTCTGTATCCGCTCCGCAATATCAAACTGCTCGCGCAGAATTCTCTGTTCAACATCGTCATCATGCTGCTTGTTCTGCATGGCGACCAACTCGTTTTTCATCAATTCATAGAAATACAAAAGAAGAATTACGGCCAATATGCTCATGCAGAGCACGACGATTTCGTAGATCGAATACGGGATGCGTATGATGAAGTTCAATTCACTCATCACGAGCATGGTGATGATTACCACGAACTGGAATATGATCCAGATAAACCCTTCCTTGATGCCTTTCAGAAAAAATGCGAGTAACGGGAATGTGAAAAACCAGAACAAACCCGTTTTGTCATCCTGTCCGAAAACAACCAGGCTGATGAATAGGCAGAGCATGAGAAAGAGTATGACCGCTCCCGCAAATTCGATATTCTTGGTTTTGCGCAAAAGAATGATGTTGATTATGACGAGTAGTCCGCCGAGTATTTCTAGGCCTCCGAGAATATGGAACTGCCGGAGCAAGTTGAAAACGCCGTGGACAAAGACGTACGAGCAGCCGATGACCGTATACGAATTGACGATCATGAATTTGAGCCTGAGGAGACTGTTTCCTGCAAGATTTGCACTGCTTGAGAGATAGTTCTGGACAATCTTCTTCAGCACAATGGGTCTCCTTGAGGGACAGTACGCCCCGCATGCATGAACTGTTTTGATATTGATTTGCAGATAGGTTGGTTTATTAAGTCAATAAATTATAAGATATCCGTGGCGGCTTTGCAAGGGAATTTTATAAAAAATAAAAAAATCGCTGTTTTTTTTATTCGGTATGATATATTTCCGGTATCCACATTATAACTCTTTAATGTGGAAAATCATTTAATGGGAAGAAATGGCGTGAAATAATGAGAAAATCAGCACATTTTCAGGGCATCGGATATTTGATAGTGCTTGCGTTGTTCGCAGCCTGGTCCTGTTCAGTCGTCAAGCAGGAAGACCCGGTGCAGACAGCCAGACAACGCTTGTTGACGGGTCATTCAGTTTGTCTCTCGAAGGATTCCTATGATGATTACACGATAATCATAATGGTTGATCCGCCTGCCGGCGATTCTTTCGTGATTATGGAAAGGAATGTTGACTTAAGCGCGGCAAATCCGTCAAAAAACTTTACACAGCAGGCCTTGCAGGAATTCCAGGTAAATTTCCCGGCTGCCGGATCCATGGCGGCCTGTTCTTATGATACGCCTTATGGACGGGTTTTGATGGGCCACACATGGTATGATTCCGTAGAATCCATATGGATCAGCCACACGGCTTTTTCCTCGACAGACGGTTCGCCGGTCACATGTCGCAGGCCGGTCCCCTTTTCATATCCGCTGGTGTTGATGCCCCAGTCGTATGATACCGCCTCATGACCGACAATCCGGGATCGGAAAAAACGGTAGGGAATATGATCCCTGTGGCTGATTTTACCACATCGCTCACCATATCAGGCTAAATTTCTTACTCCACGGATACGCACACGATCACTATCGGTTCGGCACAAGGCGCCAATATCTATTCATTTGGAATTTCCGGCTTTACAAAGGAAGGATTCGTCCTCAGCACAAAGAATTCAATCGTGCTTCCGGACTGGGCGTTGACTCTGCTTGCCGGACAGACTGCGGATATCTGGTGCGGTGTTCTTGATTTCGAACCAGGGGATCCTGTATTTACATATCTTACAATGCCTGCCACTTCAGTGACCGCGTTAAAACAATATCTGAAAATAGCAGCCTGGAAATATCATGTTTCCTTCGTCATACGCGTCAGTATTTCCCGAGTACGTTTCCCAGTCAGAGATCAGCCGCGTGATTTTCTGCAGATATATGCTCTTGAACGTCTCGTCAAACACCTGGAAAGGAGCGACGAAAATATGATCAGTGTTAAAATTGATCTGAAGTTCAAAGCGGCCTTTGACGTCGTCCCAATATCCGGGATTGCCCAGAAATTGTCCCGCGGCAACTGAATCACCGAGATTCACCTGGAGGTTCAATACATGATCAAGACTCACCTGCCATTTTGAATTGATGTCCGGTCTTATTTCAATGAAATAGTCGCCTTGGATGTCAAGACCGATTTTCGTAATGACCCCGTCAATCGGTGAAACGAGCATCGCGTCCTTCGCCGTGTAGAATTCGAAATTGGGTGTAATCTTCAGTCCACCATCGGGGGATATTCCTTTTTTTCCGAAAGGTAAAAAAGGTAATCTCGACGGATCCGTATCAAAAAATACGTCGCCAGCTCTCCGTGTAACCGGATCATACTCGTCTATGGAGATGCAGAGGTTCTGCAATTTCAACTCTTCTATGTCTTCAGGAATACCCACCGCTGTAAAATTCACGCTATCGATGTACATCAAGGCATAACTGCCCGGCTGTTGTGAAGTGTTACCAGCCACGAAACGGATGCTGCCGATAGGTTCTGATAAATTCACCATTTCGAAATAGGTATGGTTAACCGAGTTTAATTGGATTCTGAAGGTGCCGCAGTTTTTATCCCATCGCACAGTGAGATTGTTCCACTCATCATGGTTGTAGGGGGCTATGTCGGACTGAAAGTTATAACTCCCATCGAGGGTTTGAACCTGGCCGTTCGGATCAAAGCAGAGGTTTAAAAGTCTCACATCCCGCAGTGAGGAACGCAATTGAAAATACGATTTCTCTGCGGTTCCGGAGGGAATGTAAAACCGGAACTGGACTTGTCCATAAGCAGTGTCTTCGATTTTAACCTTGACGTCCGATACTGTTGCATTGCTGTTGTCGTACAGCTTGAGCGAATTCGAACCATCATAGTAAAAATCATCCGACGCGCCCGCGTAGATATTTTCGTCGATTCGCGTGTTTACCCATCCATTGGGAAGAAAGCGGTCCCCTGTCCGGAGAACGTCGAATTTTTCAGGGAAAATCGGGTAGGGCGACAAGGTCTCGGTATTGGATGCAAACTCAATGTC
>RPQN01000312.1 GCA_003819715.1 Ignavibacteriota bacterium
GATGAGGGTCAGAGTAAGATTCCCATCAGAAACGTATGGGAATGACAGAGTAAAGGGTTGTCATTCCTGTCCCGACAAGTCGGGATTGTCGGGAATCTCGATGAGGGTCAGAGTAAGATTCCCATCAGAAACGTATGGGAGTGACAGCCGGAGGCCTGAGAATGATGCAAGCGTTAGCTTGCAACAATTTTATTGTCATTGCCCAGGGATAATAAGCATCGAGTTTCGAGTATTGAGTTTGTAACAGGAAGTCAGTTCATTTCCATAATGACTTGGACAATTCAGTCTTTGCGAGGATCCCGAGCGACGCAGTCGATCGGGAGACGAAGCAATCTGACCGTCCGCTTCTCGGTCTTTGCGAGGATCCCGAGCGACGCAGTCAATCGGGAGACGAAGCAATCTCAGGCTCGGGAAAAAGCGGGATTGCTTCGCCCGACGCCCACCAAACAGATTGAGAGAAAGTCGTCGGGCTCGCAATGACGGGTGTGTTATATTACCTCGCTTCCGCTCTTCGTGCTTCAGCGGACAAGTCGGCAGGCAGGCCATCAGAAACTTGTGGAAACGACGGAGAAGAGGACTACCGAAGGGAGAAATCCAACTGATTATTAAGGGGGGCTTATGGTACTATTTCATCGGGGAACTGGTATCTGCACCATAAATTGCTTCATTTTGTACGCATTATTTGCTTCAATAGGTCTCATTACACTCACAGCCACGCATTCATTCGCACAAGGTCAGGCCTTCCTCGATAATTTCAATAGACTCACACTGACCGCAAGTGCTCCCACAACATATTCGACAACAATTACACCGGGCGATGGAGGCGCGAGCATAACTTCCGGCACCTTCCTGGAATTAACCAACGATACATCCGCTGCCGCTAATGCCGATGGAATTGTTTACGTTGCCGGACTAACTCAAGATTTTTCATCAGGTTACGACCAATCGCTTCAATCAAATAACTGCATAATAGAATGGACATTTAACTTCCGATTCAACAGATCTTCAAATCCATCCGGCTTAAATTCCGGCAGCTACGGTACGGCAATAATTCTGGCGTGCTCAAATGGCATCTTTACAGGTGCGGAAGCGGGAAACGGATACGCCGTCGTTTTTGGCAGCTCCGGCACTCCGGACCCGATTCGATTAGTCAGATTTTCAGGAGGCCTATCCGGCTCGATGATTAATATTATCAGTTCCGGGAACAACGATATTAGCGCGGTAAACAACTATGCAAGCGTCCGTGTAACATATAATCCTTATGGCAGCAACTGGTCACTCTATATTCGAGATGACGGAGCATCGAATTGGTCCGATCCATCACAGGGGGTGACGGCTCAAAAGGGTACATCGTCTTCGGATAACACCTATACATCCACATTATTAACTCATTTTGGATTTTATTGGGCTTACGCAACCTCCGCAGTCCAGACAAGTCAATTCGATAATTATAAAGTCGTTTTGACTCTGTCAACGACCCCAACCATCGCGGTCAACAGCTCCGCAATTCAACCGTTCGGAGACACTAAAGTCGGGGAGTCTTCCGGCAGTCAAAATATAACGGTGAGCGGAGTTCACCTGATCGATAATCTCATCATCCATTCTCCTTCCGGATTCGAATTACGGACAGGTACAAATACTTTTTCAGCCGGTCCAATCACTCTCATCCCCACTGACGGCATAGTTGAACAAACCAATATAGATATTCGGTTCAGTCCTGAAAATGCATATTCCTATACGGACACAATCAAATGCACAAGCGCGGGTGCGGATGCAAAATATATTATTGTGAGCGGTACCGGTATCTCTTCCGGATTGGAATTGTATCTGACAAGCGATCCGCTTCACGCTGACGCCGATCACGCGGCAGCATTTCCGCAAGCGGGAATGGGCAATGGTACACTCAATGGAGCGGATGATTGGTCGTACAATTCTCCGGTTTTATCTTTCTATGCGACGCCGGCCGGCACGCTCTCATTTTGTGCATCTGAGTTTGAGATCAATTGGGATGCCGCCAGGGCCGCTTTGTCGGTGAGCAATGGAAATATGTTCGACTTCATGGCGGTGAGCACTATTTCCGCTGGAAAAGTAAAAGTCAATGCAGGCGCGAGTTCCAACCTCAATGTTTCTCCTGCCGCAGGTAAATATATCGTGAAACTGGATTTTTCCATTTTACAACCCGGATCGAACGAAATTACAATTACCGGAACGGATTTTAGATGCTTTGACGGAGCATCACAGCAGAATCTCCAGGTTGCTTCACATCCGGGCACGATCAAGTTTTTTCTGGGAGATTTTGTATCTCAAGGAGTTATAACTTCGGAAGGAGACGGCAGGATTAATTTCAATGATCTTATCCAGTTCGCTTCCGCCTACTTTGGTGAATCGGACGGTGAACCGGCCGGCTATAAAGCAAAATTCGATATCGGACCGACTAATTCCAGCGGCAGTTACTTCGCGATGCCCAACCCGGATGGGCAAATCCAGTTTGAAGACCTTGCCGTCTTTTCGATCGGTTATGGAAAATCTGCCGCTCTTCAATTGCCAAAGAGAAATATGCTGCCCGTTTCATTTGGAACTCAGGCTGCTTATTCAAATGAAGAAGATATTATTATTGTCCCTTTGAGCGTATTAGGATCTCATGGCAACATTCGTTCCATTTCTGTCACATTCGATTATCCTCCGCCGTTATTGGAATATATCGGAGTGGAGAAAAGGGGAGAGATGGATCAAGCGAGATGCTTTATGGCGGCACATGCAAAAAACAAAACCATCATTCTGGATGCGGCTGTCATGGATTCAGAAAAAGATGGATTATCTGATGATGGAGTTTTTGCACAGCTGAAATTTAAAAAGCTCGTAAAAACCGGAAACTATGATATTTCTATCCAGTCTGCAAAAGCGCGTGATAGGAACAATCGTGATCTTGAAGTTCAAATAAATAAAAATGAGAATTCACAATCGGATTTGCCTGCTGCGTTTTCCTTATCACAAAATTTTCCGAATCCTTTTAATCCCGCGACAACGATCAGGTTCCAGTTGTCCGCGTTCAGTTATACCAGTTTGAAAATATTCGATATCCTGGGACGGGAGGTAATGACGCTGATATCGGAGCCATTGCCTGCAGGCACATACACGCGGCAATGGAATGCATCGGACATGCCGGGCGGGATTTATTTTTATCAGATGATTGCACGGGATGTTTCCGCGGCTCCAGGTGCGGGATTTATTGACGTCAGGA
>RPQN01000313.1 GCA_003819715.1 Ignavibacteriota bacterium
GGACTCTTCCAGGTTCCGGACATTTATTTCGATGGAACTCGGCGTCTCCGTAGAGGATGTCAGCGCATTTGTACTTGGCGGACATGGGGATTCGATGGTCCCGTTGCCGCGCTATTCAACGGTTGCTGGCATTCCCCTTCCTGATTTAATGGATCAGGCGACGATCGACCGGCTGGTAAAACGGACACGCGACGGCGGCATTGAAATTGTCAACTTCTTAAAAACCGGCAGCGCGTATTATGCGCCTTCTGCATCTGCCGTCCAGATGATAGAATCGATCGTGAAAGATAAGAAACGCGTTCTCCCCTGCTCCGTGCAGCTTCAAGGAGAGTTTGGCATTACAGACACCGTGGTCGGTGTTCCCGTCAAACTTGGCAGGAAGGGATTGGAAGAAATTATGAAGATCAAACTGACTCCCGAGGAACAGGCCTCACTCAACAAGTCTGCAGCTGATGTTAAAGCCAACATGAACAAAATCGTTTTTTAGAGTGTTATTATTTTCTGTCGTCATGAACCCCGCAGCAAGCGCCTGCGGGGTTTCTTATTCCCTTTTACACCCGTACGGAATTCTATTCGAAACACTTCACCATGATGATGTGATTAGCTGAAAATTGCATCTTAATAATTCATTTATTATACTGGCACGTCGTTCAGGCATAGTCAATTCACGTATCAATCACTTCAACATAGGAGGTATCCTTGAAAAAAATCATTCTTCCAATGATAAAGCTGATCATCGCAACCGTGTTGGTCACTTTGATAGCATTTGGGGGTGGATTTCAGTTAAACGAGACCGGTGCTCGTGCAATGGCTCAAGGTGGCGCATTTGCAGCAAGAGCATCTGATCCATCAGCGATCTACTTCAATCCGGCCGGATTGAGTTTTCAGGGCACATCAATATATCTTGGGACGACGCTTATTACGCCAAAGGTTTCCTTCTTTGGTCCTACCAATTATTCTATGAATACTGAGACCAAGATGGTAGACCAAACATTCACACCTATCAATGTGTATGGAACATTTCAGATCACCGATGACTTTCACGCAGGTATAGGCGTTAACAACCCTTATGGATTAGGTACAGAATGGCCTGCCGGCTGGATCGGTCAATACGTTTCTCAAAAGATCGACCTTCAAAGTTTCTTTATCACACCAACGCTCGCGTACAAGCTCAACGATCAACTTTCTATCGGCGTCGGAGTGAATTATGTCATCGGCGGTGTTAAAATGAAACTTGCTACGAGCATTCCGTTCAATAGTCCGCCTCCTATAGCCAGTCTCGACCTGAATGCGACAGGCATCGGATTCAACGGCGGGATAATTTATAAACTCATGCCGGAACTATCCATTGGCGCTTCTTACCGCAGCTCTGTAAAATTAGATGCGACCGGTTCAGCATCATTCGATCCCAATTATGCCGTTCTCAACCTTCCCACGGGTGATGCAGCCGCATCAATCGAATTACCTGCGACAGGATTTTTGGGTGTCTCATACAAACTTATGGACGACCTCGAAATTGAAGCGGATTACCAGTACGTCGGATGGTCTTCTTATAAAGAATTGAAGATTGAGTTCAAAGCTGATCCGACGAAGAATAAAGTCTCACCAAAGAATTATGAGGATACATACGTCCTGCGTTTTGGCGCAGAATATACGATGGGAGATCTCCAATTGCGCGGAGGGTACCTCTACGATCGTACTCCCGTATTGACGCAATATGATGAACCGCTTCTTCCCGACGCAAATCGGAACGGTTTCACTGTTGGGGTGGGATACAAACTGACCAAAAGTTTGATAGTGGATGCAACGTACTTCTTCCTGAAGTTCGATCAACGAAAAGCTGAGAATACCGTCATTGCTTTTGATGGTACCTATAATTCTTCAGCGACGCTTATCGGCATCAATGTTGGTTACACATTCTAGGAAATATTATTGCATCCATTAACCATTTGAATTGGAGAGAGACAATGAAACATTTTCCGATTTTCATCATTACGATTGCGCTTGTTGTCGCGCTTCTGAACGGCTGTACCGATTCAGCGCCAACAGGACCAGTGGTCGGCATTGGCAATGCAACAGTGACGAAATATGTATCCATAGGAAATAGCTTGACCGCCGGATATCAGTCCGGTGGACTCTATAAATCAGCACAGTTGTATAGTTATCCCAATCTTATTGCACAACAATTAACGAAAGCCGGGGCAACGATCGGGACATTTGAGCAGCCCTACTGGCCCGACCCTGGAACTCCGGATCCTTTAACAGGAAAAGCTTCACGTTATATCATCGTAAGCTTGGTTGGTCCCGTCATCGGGCCTGCAGGTGAAGCAGTGACCGCCGGTGCGCCGGAGAACGCCGCCACTGTTTTACGGCCATATGATAATCTCGGTATTCCTGGAATTCCACTTGCTGGATTTATGGATACCACCGGGACCTATCAATCACCTCCGCTCGGACGCGATGCAATCCTCCGATGGACAACGAATGCAGCACTTGGAAAGAGTGTGTTCAGACAAGTGGGAACACTCAAGGCAATGGGGCAAACACCTGATTTAGTGACGTTCTGGCTCGGTGCGAACGATGTATTGGGATTTGCAACGACAGGAGGCACTTCTCCAAATGCACCGACGAATACAGGAATATTTGGTGCATTGTATACGCAAGCACTTGATGAACTGCGTAAATTGTTGCCGAATGCAAAGATCGTTGTTGGTAATATTCCCAATGTGACCGCGATTCCATTCTTCACCACGGTCAATCCTCTTCTTGCGCCGAGCATTCCGGGACCTTATTATTTGCGCTATCAAAGACACGGTGTCACCGGAATGGCCCTTGACTCGACAAAATTGACTGAAGCGAATGCCCCATTTGTAACATTGAAGGGAAAAGCATACGCGGCATTACTCGGTACACCGTCTGGACAGTTCTGGCGTGATGCCGCCGCTTCATTAAAACTTCCGGTGTCAGCAGTCATAGCGGCACAAGGCGTTACTCTTGATACAACCAAACCATTCGGGTTCCATCCGCAGAACCCGTGGCCGGATGCCCTCATTCTTGATGCCGCTGAGGTTCAATCAGCAACGGATGCCGTCAACAATTTTAATGCAACCATCGCTACTGTTGCCGCAAGTAAAGGCGCAGTGGTCGTTGATTTTAATTCGTTCTTTACAAATGTGAAGAACAACAACGGCTTCATTGCCTTTGGGGAAGTGTACAAGACCGATTATGTATCA
>RPQN01000314.1 GCA_003819715.1 Ignavibacteriota bacterium
AAAGCGGAGGAAAGTGATCGAAGCGGAAGGGATACGGCAGTTCGAGGAATTGTCGAAGATCCCCATCTTGAAATGGAAGGGATTAGAGGTGACGTCGGAATTTGCGACATCGAATAATGCAAAAATTATTATTATGGGGAGCGATGAAAAGAGCCTCCCGCTGCTTTTAAATTCGGACGAAAAAATTAAGCCGGCCCGCTGATGCTGAACCAGGCGAAAAATATTTTCCTGCTCATGGGTCTCATGCTGCTCATCCCGCTGGCCCCTTGCCGCCCCCAGGAGAATGGGCTGAAGAAAATTACGATTCTTCCTTCGTGGGTCCCGCAGGCCCAATTTGCGGGGTATTATATGGCGAAGGAAAAAAAGATCTTTGAAAAATACGGACTGGATGTCGAAATACTGCCCGGCGGGTATACCCATGACGTGATCACAGCGCTGCAAAACGGCCAGGTTGATTTTGGAATCACGTTCCTGTACACTGGAGTGATTGAACGGGCGAAGGGAACGAAACTTCTGAACATCGGCCAGGTATTACAGCACAGCGGAATTATGTTCGTTGCAAAAAAGAAATCGGGCATTCATTCGCTGGCGGATTTCAACGGGAAAAGGATCGGAATCTGGAGGTCGGTGGCGACTGAATTAACCACCGGCTTTTTGAAGAAGCATAACATCCATGCCGAAATTATTCCGTTTAATAATGCCATCAATGTCTTTCTCAAAAGTGCCGTCGATATCACGGTCATGATGAATTACAACGAGTACAAGCGGCTGATTGATTCGGGGGTCGATCCTGACGAGATCACGGTTTTCCCTTTCCGCGATTACGGAATGAGATTCCCCGGGGATGGCCTCTATTGCATGGAAACCACTTTTAAAAAAGATCCCGATATGTGCAAAAAATTTGTCCGGGCATCCCTCGAAGGATGGACGTACGCGTTTGCTCACGCGGAGGAAACGCTTGAGGTGATCAATTCAATAAAAGAACATGCAAACGTGCCTTCGAACAGATCACATTCCGGATGGATGCTGGATCGAATGCAGGAAATGGTTCATTCCCCTGATAAAAATGTACCTTTGGGATTCCTTTCAAAATCGGACTATGACCACCTGGTCAGTTTCTTATATGAGAACAAATTTATAGCGAACAAGCCGCTCTATATCGATTTCTATAAAGATATCCGATGAAATGACGATGATGAATATAAAAATAGTAAAACGTGTGCTTCCAGTGGCTGTAGTCGTTGTTGTTGCGGCGGTGCTCTTCGCCCTGAACCGATACCATGGAATTTATGACCGGTACTCATGGAAGAACCATATTCAGGAACAGGCGGAAATAAAACTCAATGGAGAAGTAACCAGAATACAGAAAATCATAATGTCCATTGAACAGATACCGAGGAATTTATCCTATGTGCTGGAATTTTCACGAACGGAGAAGGAGCATATTAATTTTCTTCTCGAAGCGATAGTGCAAAACAATGCTGAAGTGTTTGGAACGTGCATTGCATTCGAACCCTATGCGTTTGATAAAGATACTATGTATTATGCGCCGTATCTTTTTAAAAAAAACGGCACGTATGTCTATTCGGATCCGACGGATTCCTCGGACCATTATTTCAACAGCGACTGGTACCTGATTCCCAAGGTGTTAAAGAAACCGGTCTGGATCGAGCCGTATTATGATGTCGGTGAGAGCAGCGGCAAGATTGTATTAACCACTTATTCGGTCCCATTCTATTCCTTCAACGGAACGGGAGAAGTGTTTAAAGGAATCATCGCCGTAGATATTTCATTGGATTGGCTGTCGAAACTGGTCTCTTCCATAAAACTCATTGATTCAAGCTATACCTTGCTGGTTTCAGAAAGCGGCACGATCCTCAGCTCCCCCAATCCGGAGTGGCCTTACAACGAATCCGTATTCAGTCTTGCCGTTGAACTTGACCTGCCCCGCCTGAGGGAAGTTGGGAGGGATTTGCAGAAAGGGAATTCGGGATTCGTCAATATTGGAAAATTGGATAAAAAAAGAGACTGGTGGGTCTATTATATGCCCATTCCGGAAAATAAATGGGGTCTGCTTCTTTTGGTGCCGGAAACACAAAATTTTTAATGCACTATAAAAAAATATTAAGCATATTACCAACATGAAATATAAGTATACGGGCGGTCATCGTTTTCACTAACAACTCTGGAGGTATCTATGAAAGATATAACAAACGATGCAAAAAAAGATACTGCAGTCATACCGGTAGAAGATCAGAAGAATCTTGTGCTGGCGAATTCACTCGTCAATAAATATACCATGTGGTCGATGGGAGCAGGATTGATCCCCATCCCGCTGGCCGACCTTGCTGCTGTCACCGGGATCCAAATGAAAATGCTGAGTGAACTCGCTACGGTCTACAAAACGCAGTTCTCAGAAAACGCGGCGAAATCCATTATCGCAGGACTGGTGGGCGGAATTTCAACCGGCTACATCGCACAGCGCTATGCGATGAGTTTTATGAAATCGGTACCGGTGATCGGCCTCCTCGGCACCTCCGTATACTCGGGCGCTATTACCTGGGCAATCGGCAAAGTGTTCGTCAGACATTTTGAAACCGGTGGAACATTCCTGACGTTCGATGTGGAAAAAACGAAGGCGTATTTTGTTGACCTGTACAAGCAGGGCAAAAAAGTAGCCGTCGATCTCAAATCTGATCTCAAAGCAACACCGGCACAAGCAGTATGATGATGCTTGTTCCAATATGGATCGGCTGTGCCGTTCTGGTCGGGATCGTGGGCCGGAAAACGTTCCTCGGATTCCTGGGCAACTTTGTTCTCTCTCTGATTTTTAGTCCGCTGGTGCCACTGATCTTGATTGTCGTGGTCAACCTGGAGAAAAAATTTCAGAAGAATACAAAAACCACCTGACCGCATTACAAGTCTGGCATACGTTCACCTCGTACAGAGTCCTGTGCGTAAAAGTGGAGGTATGCCTTTTTTTTTCTCATAAAGGATCAAGCCTTGAATAGAACTCGAATATTTTCAGCAAGTGTTTCACTTTTGCTCGCCGCCTCCTGTCTTCTTCTCGCGCAGACTCCGGCAGCTCCTCCTGTCCCCGACCACTGGTGGAAGATGACTTCCTTTAAGGCAGTGGACAGCCTGAACCGGCTACTGTTTCACGGTGAAGGACAATTGTCCTATCAAAATACCACCGGTAATTTTG
>RPQN01000315.1 GCA_003819715.1 Ignavibacteriota bacterium
AACCACACAGATTTCTTCCAGCTCATCATCGTCATGACAGGAATGTGTATTGCGCTTGGTGTAGCCCTTTACTTATTGCCCAGCGGGATATCTTTCACCGACGCCCTGTCTGCCTCTGCTGTGATGGGAAAGTTTAATACGGTCGATCTCTCCCTTGATTTCAGCAACCGGTATAATGTCTGGTCGGGTGTCATCGGCGGCATGTTTGTTGCCCTTGCATATTTCGGAACAGACCAGTCGCAGGTCCAGCGGTATCTCACCGGCGAATCAGTCGCGCAGAGCCGGCTCGCACTCTTATTCAATGCCATGGCGAAAGTGCCGATGCAATTTTTTATTCTGTTTATCGGAGTCATGGTATTTGTATTTTTTCAGTTCGTTCAGCCTCCGCTGATCTTCAATCCTGTTGAATCCAAAAAAATACAGTCCGGTGCACAGGCACAGGAGTTCCATCGGCTGGAAGAACAGCATAAAATCTTATTTCAAAAAAAATCAGAAGAGATAAGAGGATATCTCCAGGCAAGACAAAACCATGATGAAATACTCGCTGCAGGGAAAAAGGGAAACCTGCAGCGGCTCCAGCAGCAATCCGAAGCCGTTCGTACAGAAGCATCCGGCTTACTTGCAGGAAACGACCGCCGGACCGATGCAGGAGATACGAATTATATATTTCTGACATTCGTACTGACATACCTGCCGGCCGGATTAGTGGGATTGATCATCGCGTGCATATTCAGCGCATCCATGTCTTCATCATCAAGCGAACTCAGTGCACTCGCGACCACCTCCATTATCGATATCTATAAACGGTTTATAAAACGGGAAGGCAGCGAACGGCACTATCTGGTTGTTTCACGGATCATGATGGCATTCTGGGGTTTGTACGGAATTGCATTTGCACAATATGCAGGGAGGATGGGGTCGCTGGTCGAGGCGGTCAACATCCTCGGCTCCCTCTTCTATGGAACGATGCTCGGCGTTTTTCTTCTTGCATTCTATTTCAAAAATGTCAAAGGTACGGCGGCTTTCGTCGGAGCGTTAACAGGTGAAGCCGTCGTCCTCTCGTGTTTCTTCTTTACCACTATCGCCTGGCTGTGGTACAATGTCATCGGGTGTTTCGTGGTGGTCGGAGTCGGGATCATTCTTTCATATTTCTTGAATAAGAAAAACTCCGGCGCTCTGGCCGCATCTTCCGCATAACGGTCATTGGATTTAACCGGAAGAGAATGTGCTGAATAAAGAAAAACGCCTTCCGAAAATATTTTCCGGAAGGCGTTCTCTTGAACTGCCAGATCTGCTACTTCGTTTTCCAATCTGATATCAATTTTTCCAGTCCGCCGGTATTCGCTTTCGGGTCTTTTGCTTTTGCAATCTTGACCGCTTCTTCAGCTGTCGCAATGGCATCGCTGACCTTGCCGGCTTGCGCGAGCAGTTCCGCTTTGGTCTGGAGGTTGCGGGCATTCCTATCGAGAGCGATGGAACGTTCCGCCCACGCCAATCCTTCTTCAGGATACATTTTATTGTCGAGTGCAAAACGTGCTGCGCCGTTGAGTGTTTGCCAGTTGCCAACAGAGGCTTGTAATTTGGATAAAATGTTGAACTCCACTCTGAAACTCAACCGGATTTTTTCCCATGCAAGAACTACTCGTGCCGACGATGGGGTCAGGTCTGTAAAACTAAACGACATCCATTCTTCATTGGACCCGGTTTCCGGTCTTACCATTATTTTCAGCGAGTCGTATTTTGCATCGTAGACCGTTCCCCAATTCCTGGTTTCAGAGTTGAAGATAAGCGTCCAGTCTCCTGTTTTTGATGGAATCACGACAAACCGATAGGTCCCTGCACCCAGTTTTTTTCCTGCGATTGTCACCTCGTCGGAAAAGGTTACCAAGGTCGGCTCGTTCGCTCCCGCACGCCACACTTCGTCGTACTTTACGACATTCCCCCAGATTTCCCTGCCTTTCACACCGGGACGATGGTAGGTAATCGATACTTCACTGAGGCCAATCGTCTGCGAAACTTTCGCCATCTGACTGATACGCGGAATACGCAGCGGCACCTGTGCGTTCACGAGCGAAACCAACAATAACGCCGCCAATACCATGGATACTGTTTTTGCAATCATACGACATCTCCTTATAGAATACATTGATGATTTTGAAATGATAAACATCCGTTTTGAATTCATTATCTCCGCATCGCAAGGAAGAACATGATACTGGATCGCTATTCTCTTCTTCCACCTTCATTGCCGCTCCCACTGCATCTCCTTTCATTGATTATTTTTTCATAACGATAAATTGAGCCGTATAGAGCATCCTGTCTCTCGGTTCTCCGATTTTCGGATAAGGGGATAATTGTAGAAGCGTGATGGTATATGGTTCGTGGATAACTGCCTTTGGTTCCAGAGAGGTATTGACGGTATCGCTCAAATCCTGGATTTTAATGATGACCGCGGCATTCCCCGCCCAGAAACACATCAACCCAAGCGGACACCGGGAATCTTCCGGTACGTCAACAAACTGAAAATTCAATTGTTCATTCCGGATGGATACAGTCTCACCGATTTTTATATCGAAGGACTCGCCCAGTGTTGCGGTCTTTTGCTGTGTCGAGACCAAGGAGTCTTTGAGACAGCCTGTGAATATGAAAACGACGAGCACCGTCACAACATATTTTATCCCATGACTCATCATAGAGTCCCGGATGAATGAACGGTCGATGATCCAGTTTGTTCGCCCATTATTTTATCCCCCGTGCTGCGGCACACTCTCCAAAACGATTTTTTCGGTAATAAAGTTGCACGTGACGGAATCCGGCCTCCGTCAGAAGAGCGGCGACTTCCTCCGGATGATACAGGGTGAATCCGTGATGAATGATCTTACCCTGATGTTCCATGACATTTCGCGGGTTAAAGCATATAACGAGTGTTCCTTCCGGTTTGAGCACGCGATGGATCTGATGCAGCGCCTCCAACGGTGCAGGCCAGAAGTAAATGGTATTCACCGTGCACACTTTCGTGAATGTACCGGGATGGAATGGAAGTTCCGCGACATTTGCACAATGCAGATCAATGAATCCAGCCCGGATGAGCGAATCAAAACGTTTTGCACACGCCTGCACCGCATCTTCTGAAAAATCGACACCCGTAATATGCCCATTGCCAAGGACTTTTGACATTTTTGCT
>RPQN01000316.1 GCA_003819715.1 Ignavibacteriota bacterium
CGAATGTGCATCTTTTATACTGCCGAAGACACAACTTCTTTATTGCATCTATTACTTTCTGTTCCTTGTCAAAACTTCCAGTCGTTCCTCAGACATTTTACGATACTTTGCATACCCGCCTGACTCAACGGCTTTCTGATAAGAATCTATGGCCTTCTCATAATCCTTTACCTTCTCGTAGATGTTTCCCATCATCGTATACGAATAAGTCACCATCGTACTCATATCAATGATCTTTTCAAATAATTCTATTGCCTCCCGGAATTTCCCTGTTTCGGCATACGCCTGTGCCAGGTAATCGTAACTCTCTGCAAGACTCCCATCGTAACTAGTGGATGATTTATTATTTTCCCATAATATCTTTCCGATCTCAATCGCTTCCGGATACCGTTTTTGATCGAATAAAAGTTTTATGACCTGGGAGACATAAGCAGGATTATTGGGAAATTGCGATGCAAGAGATTGATAAAGAGTAAATGCTTTTTCATTTTCCTTTGTACGGGAATATTGCTGGGCGAGCACCCATCGCGCTTCATAAACACCTAAATTCCCTTTTAACGAAACCATGGTAAGATATTCGACCGCCTTGTCCTCATCCCCGCTTTTTCCAAATATGTACAATATTGGTTTAATGTACCATGGGATACCGCTCGCGATGGAATGATAGACCCCGAGACTCAGGTAGGCATCATAACAATTCGGCGTGGTGGCGATGAGTCTTTCATAGACATCCATTCCCTTCTTCGCAACTGCAGCTGACTTGAAGAAGGAGCCGTCTTTTGCAATATATCGCGCCAGGTAACCATACGCTCCGCCCGTATAAAAGAGTGCAGTCGTATCCCGGGCATTCCTTGCAAGTCTGTCTTCTCCTATTTTGACGACCCGTTCCATCATGCCCGAAAATTTTGATCCTTCTTCCCGATAATCTCTTTTTACAAACATTAAGTAATAGACTATCATCCCATCAAAAAAATTCCATTCAAGCGACAGCGAATCTTCTTTTAAAGCCTGATCAACGATCTCTTTTGCCTCTTTGAATTGACAATTATAAGTTAATTGCAGCAGTTTATTCACCAGTACTTTATCCGGGGCATGTTGAACATTCTTTGCGCATACCTGCGGCTGCATGAAGAAAGACAGCGCAATAATAAAAGCAGGAGCGATAAAATGTTTGAGAGATATATATTGCATGTTTAAGTGCAGGTTATTTGCGCACGGTGACATGTAACGCCATAGAATCCAGCTCCGCAGAAATTAGCGGAAGTGTTCGATGATGCGCAGCGCTCAGATCATCAAACTCTACTCCATTGTAGTAGACAACATTCAGTTCTTTATTTTCGGGGGTATACCAGACGTACGAAACAACCTCAAGCTTTACCATTGCATAACTTCCAACTATCCCCTGCCAGGCCGATGGCGGGATGAGGAGCAGTGGCGGACGATTCGATTGAGGATTGTTCGCACCCACATCGACATTGGAAATCAAACTTCCTGTTATTTTCCAGCCGGACCGGCCGTCGACTTGAACTTGCGAGACGTTCACCGCAACGGAAGTATCTATTGAAACAGATGGATTGGACATTCCGGCAAAAGATATCAGCCAGGCCTTCTGATCGGCAATGGAGAGCTGGAGGATTGCCTGTGCATTGATGCTGTTATTCGACAATGCATACGTCGTATTGTTGGCATCTTCAATGGTGTACGCGCCGAACCAGGACTGGAAGTAGTTCGATTGGGGATTAAATCTGTCCGAATAAGTCCGTGCTTGAGTCGGATTGGACAGGAAGTAATAATTCTGACCTTTTGCGGCAATCCCGTAATATTGCCAGATGTTGTCCATCGGCAATGTAAATACCTGATTGAACCAGTTCGCAGAGACGTATCGAAAAGCGGGTTCGGCGAGTCCTTCAGCAGCAGGCGCTGCGGGATTGCCATCGTCTTTCTTGCAGCCTGAAATTAAGGCCAATGTTGACAGGAGAATAATTATTTGAGATTTGGATTTCATATCGTGTGTTCCCCCTTCATAATGCGAGATGCGAATCCCAGCGAAGGATCGTACGCTACGCCAAAATAACGGTGGACAAGCCCGCCGTAAGCGGGAGCACCGGGTAAGCCAGCCAAGGTGTCTCGCTTTAAATTATTCTTCTTTTAGTTTTTCAAAATAAAATCTGTTATGTCTTTTACCAATTCACCCGCCAACGGTAAGGCAGGGTTTTGGTAGGTTGCCGCATTCTCCTGTTTGTCGCCCTCTACCGTTCTGAAAATATGATTCATTTTATCAATCAATATTAATTGTGATTTCGGGTTTGCTGTTGAAAGCCGTTTTGCATCTTCGACCGTGACTTGAATATCGTTTGTCCCTTGTAGAATAAGAATTGGAATGGTGAGTTTTTGTATTTCGATTTGTGGGTCATACTTAAACCAGGAAATCAAATACGGCTGCACACTTAATCTGAAAAGAGATTGAAGCATGGGATTCACATGGTCCGCTATTTTCCCTTTTGCCAGACTATCAATAATGGGATAGGATAAATCCTGAACTTCTTTCGGTTGAGCACGCAACTGTTCTTTAATAATCTTGTCCGCCGACTGTCCTGCACCGGCAATAGAAATAAACTTATCCGCAGCCGGTGCGGCAATCATTCCAATGAGCGACCCCTCACTGTGCCCTATGACGATAACTTTTGAAAAACGACTGTCATGCTTGAGCATTTGTATCCACTCTTTTGCGTCGTTCACATAGTCGTCAAAACGAATATCGGATTCATTTTTCATTGCGGCTTTGCTTTCCGCAATGCCTCTTTTGTCGTAGCGTAATGAAGCAATATTATTTGCAGCAAGTCCATACGCAAGTTTTTTATACGCATCACATTTTATCAGAGGACCATTGCAATCCCTGTCCGTTGGTCCGGAGCCTGCAATGATTAATGCTACAGGAATTTTAGTGAATTCCTTTGGAGTGGTTACTGTCCCAAAGATTTGTCCGGTTTTGGTCAGCAGGATGATTTGCATTTCCGTAAAAGTGGTGTCTTTAATTTCCGCTGCACTTACTGCTTTTTCTTTTTCAATATTCTCTCTTGATAAACTCAATGGGAAAGAGTGTCCTGACTGTTTAAAAGTTCCGACTATATTATGGTTGTTGTCTAAACTTCCTTCGTATTCAATTCCTGCATTTGTTATCGC
>RPQN01000317.1 GCA_003819715.1 Ignavibacteriota bacterium
ATCCGTATGTCATGTATTAAAAATGGGGTGCGAAGAACGACGGCTCTCTCATGGCCATGGTGATCGCGAGCATCGCCGATGGGGGCGCATACGCATCGATAAGCCCGTTTGTCACCTGGCGGTCGGTGGTGCAGGCCACGGGTCCATACATCTGTGCGAATGTCAAAACAGATGTCACTGCGGTGTACACGAACAATAATTATACAGGAGCAATGCGCGGGTTTGGTTCTCCTCAGGTCAATTTTGCCATCGAGTCGATGATGGATGAGCTGGCGGAAAAAGTGGGACTGAATCCGCTCGAAATCAGATTAAAGAATGGGTTCGAAACCGGCGCGGTGACTGCGACAGGACAAACACTGACACACCTCGTGAGTTTGAAGGAAGTGTTGACAAAAGCGGCGAAGGCAATGGACTTTGAAAAAAAATGGAAGGCCTGTCGTTCGGCTGCGCCGCATGAACACCGGCACGGAGTGGGACTCGCGTGCAGTTACCGCGGTGTGTCGCTCGGTGCGGAAGGAACCGATGCTGCAGAAACCATCGTCTCGGTCCAGACGGACGGCAGCGTCATCGTAACTTCCGGCATTACCGATATGGGACAGGGAGCCCAGACACAGATGTCGCAAATCGCCGCCGAAGTGCTCGGCATATCGATGGACCGCATTCAATTTCTGAATACGAATACCAGCCGTGTTGCTGACTCCGGTGCAACGGTCGCTTCGCGGGGTACCATTATGGGCGGATCGGCCGCGAAAAATGCAGCGGAAAAAGTCCGCACCACCTTACTGGAAGTTGGGGCAGAGATGACCGGTCAACCGGCGAATGTCCTCGAGCTTCTGGAGAACCGGCTCATCAATAAAAAAACAAATGAACCGTTGATGTCGTTCAACGAACTTGCGGCCGCATGTTTCGACCGGGGCAGGCCGATGACCGCACTCGGGTGGCACCATTCGCCAAAAACTTCCTGGGATGAGCGGCTGGGACATGGCGATGCATATTTTACATTTGTGTACGGCGCCAATGCTGCAGAAGTTGAAGTGGATGTGGAAACAGGCAAAGTCGATGTTTGCGATTTTGTGTCGGTTCATGATGTGGGCAGGGCAATCAATAAAGGGATGGTGGAAGCTCAGATCTACGGCGGCGTGGCCATGGGTCTGGGGTACGGCATGCTGGAAGAATTCGAAATTGAATCCGGCATTCCGAAGCAAGCCAATTTTGATGAATATCTCATTCCGACATCGAAGGATGTGCCGCGGATCAAAGCCATCATCGTCGAGAATGAAGATCCTGCCGGGCCCTACGGCGCGAAATCGGTTGGAGAGCCGACCAATGAACTTGCCGCACCGGCAGTGGTCAATGCAATTTTCAATGCGACGGGAAAAAGAATTTATGAAATCCCTGCGAACCTTGAGCGTGTGCTTCTCGGCCATAAACTCACTCGCACGGGCAAGCGCGGATCGGAGCAGAAGGAAACAGGAGACGCAGATTCATGCAAAATAAAGTCATAAATATGACCGATATCTTGGCGTATCTTTGCATCTTCGCGGTTTTATTTTAACCGCAAAGCTCGCAAAGATGCGCAAAGAAAAACATGAGACCGTTTGAATATATATTGCCAAATTCTATTCAAGAAACATTAGAAGTACTCGCGATCTATAATGCTGATGCGCAAATTCTTGCCGGCGGCACAGATCTCTTGATAGAGCTGCGCAAAACGCCAATGAAAGCGCCTAAAGCAATCATCGACATCAGCCGGTTGAACGATCTCAAGGGAATTACCGAGACTGAATCCGAAATTATTATCCAACCGCTCACGACGCTCACGGAACTTGGTTCATCGCCAATCATAAAGAAGAATGCACAGTTGTTGCATATGGCTGCTCATGTGATCGGCTCACCTCAAATCAGAAACCGCGGCACCATAGGCGGCAATATCATGAATGCTGCCGCGTGCGCGGATACCGTCCCGCCGCTCATGGCGCTTGAGGCAACGGTGAAGCTGCGATCGGTGAAGGGAGAACGCATGACGCCTCTGGCCGATTTTTTTTCCAAACCGTATCAACCGATTGCTCAAAAAAATGAAATTCTCACGGAGATAAGATTCCCCAAACTGCACCCATCAGCGAAAAGCGCCTTTATCAAGCTGGGACGAAGAAATGCGCTCGCCATTTCCCGATTAAGCGTTGCTGCAATTCTCCAATGCAGGAGTGATGGAGTGATCCAGGTGGCGCGGATCGTTCCGGGTGCGGTATTTCCGAAATGGCAGCGGGTCCCGGAAGCGGAACAGCTGTTGATCGGACAACCGCCTTCAAAAGATTTGTTTGCAAAGGCCGGAGAGCAAGTATCAGAAATGCTGATTTCGTTCACCGGAAGACGCTGGTCGACCGAATATAAAGAACCGGTAATCGCAGCCCTCGTTCGAAGAGCCCTGGAGGCATGCGCATAAACGATCCGCCGGAGTAAATGTTTTGAACGATTTCATACAAGCACATTGAAGAATGAAATAAAAAAAATTAAACGACGTCGATGACCACTTTGACTATCAACACTATTATCAATCGTAAACACTATGAGCTTGAAATCAAACCCAATCTCACGCTTCTTTCATTGCTGCGTGAGGAACTGGGGCTCACCGGCACAAAGTGCGGGTGTGAAATCGGCGAGTGCGGTGCATGCACGGTACTGATGAACGGTCATGCGGTGAATTCCTGCCTGGTGCTCGCTCCGCAAATTGATGGACAGGAGATCCTGACTGTTGAGGGTCTTGCAGATGGAAACAGGCTTCATCCGCTGCAGGAATCATTTCTGGATCACGATGCAGTGCATTGCGGGTTCTGCACTCCCGGTATGCTCATGAGTGCAAAAGAGCTTATCGATCAGAATCCGAATTCGACAGAAGAAGAAATTAGAACCGCTCTCTCCGGCAATTTGTGCCGCTGCAGCGGATATCAGCAGATTGTTGACGCTGTGCAACACCATGCTGTTACACCACGAAAAGGATAGTACTTGGAACGCATTAAAGAATTACTCATCGGGAAACCGCGTGATATTCACGATCCAAAACTGTTCCACAAAATTTCGTTAATCGCTTTTTTGGCGTGGGTCGGTCTTGGAGCCGATGGATTAAGTTCCTCCGCATACGGCCCCGATGAA
>RPQN01000318.1 GCA_003819715.1 Ignavibacteriota bacterium
AATAACATACAAGTGACGGTTTCGGGCTTTGCAGCATCGGGCGTAATCTTGACCAATGCCTCAAATACAACGACAGGAACTATCGATACGAATGATATTAGTTATCGTGTGAGAATTTCTGACGCAGTTGCAGGCGGAGGGGTAAGCGGAAATTTTGATGTGTTAATTTCAGTGAATGGACCAAGTGGAAGCGCGACAAAACATTTCTATGGAATCTTAAGAGCCGCTCAGGAAATCAATATTCCAAATCCGGAAGTGGAGAAGGCTGCACAAATAGCGTATATCGGAATCACTGCTGGCGATATCTATGTATCAGGTGTTGGTGCATTGGAAAATGCGGTGATTACATACGAAGTACGTGATTCACTTGGATTGCCTGTTGCTCCATCGCCGAGATACGGTGCGACATTCTCGAGTAATTTTTACCCGAATGTATTTGTGAACGGCGGTACTTCTCCCAGATTAATTCCTTCAAACGATAGTACAGACAGCAATGGAAGATTACGGGCGTCTATTGTGAGCGGCAGTCAGGCAGGTGTTATAGAAGTTGCTGCTCAAATTATTCTTGAAAACAATAAAATCATTAATTCGCAGCCTGTAAGAATTACGGTCCATGCAGGGTTCCCGGACCAGAAGCACTTTTCCTTAATGCCGAGCCGGTATGTTTTCCCAGGCTGGGGATATTTATTTATTCCCTATCCGGCATTTACGGTCGCAATTGGCGATACGTTCAGTAATCCGGTACCCAAAGGAACTGCCGTTTATTTCCATACTCAAGCCGGTATCATCGAAACCGGAAAAGAGGATTTTAATGCATACACAGATAGAGATGGTATTGCCTCTGTTGGTCTCTTGACCGTCAATCCGAGGCCCGAATTTTCACCGTATTATGACAATACATTTCTTTCTGGCCGGCTAGGAGGTCATTGGGTTTGGGCTCAATCCCAGGGCCGAGATGGTAAAAAAGTAATTGATAGCGTACTCGTGATTTGGAATCGAGCACCGATCATTGTTGTTCAGCAGCCACCGTCGATTTCGATGGCAAGGTTTGACACATCGGGCCTATTTACACTTGAGGTCACGGATGCAAACGGTAATCCGTTGTGCGATGGAACAACCATTACAGCATCGTTTGTGATTCCGGCTGGAACAAGCGGCGTTGCATTCGATTCCTATGGGGATCTCCCCGTAACCATTCCGAATGCTGCATCAGCCCGATTCCCGGGACCCGGAACGACGGTGTTTAGATTTGGTGTGACTGATAACTCGACACCTCCCGGAGCTTCTGCTACCACTTGCAAAATTACGATAGATGCACCGGGATTGGAGAGGAGGACGGTTTCAATTCCAGTGTCATTACATTAGATGTTCCCTGATTCCATGGATTGACTTTTAAGTCATCGTTGAATGTAAAACAGAAAACCCCGGTTCTTCAAGAATCGGGATTTTCTGTTGTTGACGAACGTTCATCTTCCATCAACGCGAAAAATGAGAGGACATGGGGGCGGACAGAGGTCAGATTTTTTGCAGCGCTTTATACTGAGCCTTAATGGTCTTCTCTATAATTCGTTCCGTATGTGCAGTGGAAATAAAAACCGATTCAAATTGAGACGGCGGTAAATAAATACGCTGTTCCAGCATGGCATTAAAATATGCCGAGAATTTTGCGGTGTCGGAAGTTACTGCCGATTCATAATCGGTGACAGGTTTTGAAGTAAAGAAGAGTGTGAACATCGAACCCACCCGGTTGAACGTATAACCCAATCCTAACTTCTGCAGGTTTTCTTTTAGTCCATCTTCCAATTGTGCCGACCGCTGTTCCAGGTGCTTATAAATCATTTTGTTGGCGAGAAGAATACGCAGCATGGTAAATCCCGCTGCCATGGCAAGAGGATTGCCGGATAACGTACCGGCCTGGTACATCGGTCCGGCTGGTGAAACCATTTGCATGATTTCTTTTTTTCCGCCGTATGCACCAACAGGAAGTCCGCCGCCGATGATCTTGCCCAGGGTCGTGAGATCCGGCTGAACACCGTATAACGCCTGTGCGCCGCCGAGAGCGACACGAAACCCTGTCATCACTTCGTCAAATATAAGTAATGCATTGTATTCGTCACACAGCAGACGCAATCCCTGCAAAAATCCTTCTGCAGGCGGCACGCAGCCCATATTGCCCGCGATGGGCTCTACAATAACCGCTGCAATTTGATCCTTGTTCTCTTCAAAGACCTTCCGTACAGAAGAGAGGTCGTTGTAGCGGGCGGTCAGGGTGTTTACTGCAGTCATTGCCGGGATACCGGGACTGTCGGGAACCCCAAGGGTCATCGCTCCGGAGCCGGCTTTGATTAAAAAAGTATCGGCATGCCCATGATAACAACCATCGAATTTCACAATCTTCTCTCTGCCGGTGAATGCACGCGCCAGCCGAATGGCGCTCATGGTCGCCTCCGTGCCGGAGTTCACCATGCGGACCAGCTCAATTGAAGGAACGAGTTTCGTGATGAGCTCCGCCATTTTCACTTCAAGCTTTGTCGGAGCGCCGAAACTGGTCCCGCGTTTGACCGCCTCCCGAACCGCTTTGAGAATGGCAGGGTTTGAATGCCCGAGAATCATCGGCCCCCAAGATCCGACGTAATCGATATATTTGTTCCGATCCTCATCCCAGATGTATGCGGCACTTGCCCGTTTAATAAACGGCGGGGTTCTTTTTACCGCGGTAAATGCACGGACCGGAGAATTGACGCCTCCGGGGATAACGGTTTGAGCTTTGGTAAATAATTTATTGGATTTTGCAGTTTTGAATTGCCGTCTCAATATTCGTTGTTGCATAAGAGCTGTTCTTCCCAAATTATTGTTTTTCTTTCAGCAACTGAGCGGCTTCTTTTGCAAAATAGGTAAGAATAATATCCGCACCGGCTCGTTTGATACTGGTCAGAACTTCCATCATGACTCTCGGCTCATCAATCCAGCCATTGCGTCCGGCCGCTTTAATCATGGAATATTCGCCGCTCACATTATACGCGGCGGTCGGCATTTGAAACCGGTCTTTCACGCGCCGGATGACATCGAGATAGGATAAAGCAGGTTTTACCATAACGATGTCTGCCCCTTCGCGGATATCCTGCTCCACCTCCCGCAA
>RPQN01000319.1 GCA_003819715.1 Ignavibacteriota bacterium
AAAGAGCCGATGGATATTCAAACGGAGAACGGGAAAACGGCACGCAACGTAACACGAATTACACTTACGCTTCCCTATACCAATCTCGATGATGCGCTCGTGACTGCCTGGATGAGTAAGGGGCTGAAATTCCGCGTGGAAAAAGAGGATAACACCTGGATGAATGTGGCGATCAGTATTCTGCCCTGGATCCTGCTTATCGGGATCTGGTTGTTCATCTTCCGGCGTATGCAGGCCGGTGCGGGCGGTGCAGGGGGGACCAAGGGATTGTTCTCATTTGGGAAAAGCCGGGCAAAACTGTTGACGGAAGGGTTGATGCAGGTGACGTTTGCCGATGTCGCCGGTGCGGACGAGGCAAAAGTGGAGCTCCAGGAGATTATTGAGTTCCTGCGGGAACCGGCCAAGTTCCAGCGCCTCGGCGGAAAAATTCCCAAGGGCGTACTGCTGCTTGGCCCTCCGGGTACCGGTAAAACTTTGCTTGCGCGCGCGGTTGCGGGCGAAGCGGGTGTTCCGTTCTTTTCCATCAGCGGTGCAGACTTTGTCGAAATGTTCGTCGGTGTCGGAGCGAGCAGAGTACGGGATTTATTCGACCAGGGAAAACGGAGCGCGCCATGCATTATCTTTATCGACGAGATCGATGCGGTGGGCAGACACCGCGGTGCAGGGATTGGCGGCGGGCATGACGAACGCGAGCAGACCTTGAACCAGCTGCTCGTGGAAATGGATGGGTTTGAACAGAACACCGGCGTTATCATTATTGCAGCGACGAACCGTCCGGATGTCCTTGATCCGGCCCTGCTCCGGCCGGGACGCTTTGACCGGCAGATTGTGGTCGACCGTCCGGATGTGAAGGGACGCGAAGGGATCTTCCGCGTTCACACAAAAAATATTCCTCTGGATGCGGATGTACGGCTGGATGTCCTGGCAAAAGGAACGCCGGGGTTATCCGGTGCCGATATCGCAAACCTGGTGAACGAAGCGGCATTGCTTGCAGCGCGGCAGAACAGTAAAGCGGTCGAGATGCATCACTTCGAAGAGGCAAAAGATAAAGTGATGATGGGGACCGAACGGAAGAGCATGCTCATTTCCGACAAGGAAAAGAAAATCACGTCGTACCATGAATCGGGCCATGTGTTGGTGGCGCGATTCCTGCCCGAAGCGGATCCCGTTCATAAAGTGACCATCATTCCCCGCGGACGCGCACTGGGAGTGACCACCTACCTGCCTATCGATGAGAAACATACGTACTCCCGTGAATATCTGGAAGCCATGATCACCTATGCACTCGGCGGACGGGCTGCGGAAAAGCTGGTGTTCAACCAGTTTACGACGGGTGCCGGCAACGACATTGAGCGCGCGACCGAGCTGGCCCGTAAAATGGTTTGCGAATGGGGGATGAGCGATAAACTTGGACCGCTGGCGTACGGGGCAAAAGAGGAAGAACTCTTTCTGGGCCGCGAAGTAACGAAGACCCGAAGCTTCAGCGAAAACACGGCCATTGCCATCGATGAAGAAGTGCGGCAGATCGTCACGCGCGCCATGAAACGTGCGGATAAGATCCTGAAAGACAATGTCAAGATTTTGCACCGCCTGGCAGCTGCGCTGCTGGAACGGGAAATATTAGACTCCGAGGAAATCGATAAGATTATTCGAGGAGAGGAATTACCGCCCGTGGAGAAGCATAACAATGGAAAGATTCCTTCTCCAGATGCATTGCCGGATCCGTCCCCGAAGAAGGCGGCAGCGCCGGTGCCCGCGGAAAAGACCGAGAAAAAATTATAGTGTCTGGCGCCGGCGGGGAGAAATTCAATTTACGCGGTACCGAGTTACGGCAACTGGACGAGACCGCGACCATCAAATACCGACATGAGTTGGTGCGGAAATCTATACACCTGTTTTCGCTGTCTATTCCCATTATCTATTTTTTTATTTCCAGATCATTCGCACTCTTGTTGCTCGTACCGATTACATCGGCATTTCTCGTTGTCGATCTCGCCCGGTATTATTTCCCGCCGGTGGGACAATGGTTTTACCGCTGGTTTGGATGGCTCCTGCGGCGGCATGAAACCGACCTTACTCAAAAGAGGTTAAACGGCGCATCCAATGTGCTGCTTGCCGCATTGCTCTCCGTTTTTATATTCCCCAAAATCATTGCGATCAATGCAATCTCGATTCTCATTATATCGGACACCACCTCTGCGCTGGTCGGCAGACGGTTCGGCCGGCACCGGTTTCTTGCGAAAAGCCTTGAAGGGTCGCTCGGATTTTTCATTTCCGCGGTCCTCGTGGTTCTTGTGGCTCCAAAAATAGGCCGGCTCCCGATAGAGTACATTATCGGATTCATCGCTGCGGCCATCGGCACGGTGGTCGAAGCACTCCCCATCAAGATAGATGACAATATTTCAGTACCGCTCTCCATCGGATTTTCCCTCTGGGCCCTTTATGCATTGCTGGCTCCTGCGATAATTTTTCTGCAATAACATCCTGTTTCAATATGATGAGGTAAGAAGTTCCTGCGGGAATTCCCTTGTGACGCTGCGACGATCGGCGAAGGGCGGTAAGCTGTCGTTCGTAAACGATGGCCGCGCACTGCGCAGCAACTGATGGTTTTAGTTGAAATGAAAAGGAGGGGCCTTTCCACGGAACAAGATTTCTCTTGAGGAGGCATCCATGGAAAGGCCTGAGAGGAAAACTTGACTATTTGTCCGTTAGTATAGCCTCGCCCGACTCAATTTTCTTTAAAATATCGGAAAGCTGTTCCGGTGTTACAGGTTTTGTTAATATTGCAAACGCTCCGTACTGTTTGAGTGTTTCCCGGTTGGAATCAGAATCCTGTCCGGTCACAATAATCACCGGGATATTCGATGTCGAGGGATCGGCTTTCAATTTGCGGACCATTTCTTCGCCGTCGATATCCGGCATATCGTTATCGGAGATAATGACTTTCGGATTAAACTCGCGGGCGATCCGCAGCGCTTCTGCGCCGTCCGACGCATGGAGCACGTTCACCTCCGGCAGCATGCGCTTGATGTACCGCGTGTGGAGCATTCTCATTCCATGTTCATCGTCCACCACCAGGATGTTCTCAACCGAGCCTGCGCGGATTTTTGGAAG
>RPQN01000320.1 GCA_003819715.1 Ignavibacteriota bacterium
CCTTGGCAAGCGTATTCCCGTCTTCATTGACAATGAATATATCCGGTTTTACTTGTTTGATTTCATCTATAAAATCGAGGAGCCCGCTGCCGGAATTGATCCGGCACTGCTTTACACAGGATAACGCCTCCAGCATATATTTTCGTTCGTCCTGGTTGTTCACGGGATAACGGCCCTTCAGAGCGGAAACGGTACTATCGCTGCCCAGTCCGACATACACATCGCCGTATTGAGCCGCTTCCTGTAAAAACGCAATATGTCCGCTGTGCAGCAGATCGAAACATCCAGTGACAAAAACTATTTTCCCGCCCATCGCACTTTCCTTATCAATATAAAATACTGAGCCTGTAACTGCTCGCAGTGATCGTTTTGAATAACGCTTCCTCAATAAAGATCGTATTGTGGAAAGCTCCCTCTCCTCTTAGGAGAGGGCCGGGGTGAGGTCAAAATACGGATGGATTTTATAATATTTATCTGATTAAAATAAATGACCCCATCCCAACCTTCCCCTAAAGGGGAAGGAGTTGTCATTCAAGCAGAGAGCAAAATGATCTTCAATTAAATATCAAGAATAAGTGTGAAACATATTGTGGAATCTTGAATTAACTAAAAGAACAAGTCGCTTATTGTTTTTCTGCTGTGCAATTACCTGTTTTAATCTTCAATTCTGCACCGTCCACCTAGTTCTGAAAGATCCTCAATTCCTGCGTTCTTTACATTTCGACCAGCACTTCGTTATTCTCCATCATTTTTTCCACGGGAATAAGATTTCCTTCCATCAGAACTCCATTCAGAATGATTTTCTTAACCCCTTTTTGAGATCCATTTTTATTTTTTATGATAATGGAAAAATTTTTATTCCGGAATCGCCGCGTCGCTTTTATTTCCTTCCACTTCGACGGAATGCACGGGTCTATTCTCAGGCCGAAATATTCCGGCTGAATTCCCAGGATGTACTGCGTCACGGTGTAATATGCCCACGATGCAGTCCCGCTGAGCCAGGGCAGGCGCGACGCACCGTACCGCGGGCTGTACTTACTGTTCGTGAACTGGCAATACACATACGGTTCGGTCTGACGGATCTCCGCATCCGCATTACACGCCGAGGGCATGAACTTTCTGTAATATTCATACGCCCGGTTTCCTCTGCCGACGAGAGCCTCGGCGATCACCGCCCAACTCTGCGTGTGCTGGAAAATTGAAGCGTTTTCTTTCATTCCCTTATTAAATAATCGCGCCTTGATGACCTGTGGATCGGTTTTTTCAACCGGCGGATCGCAGATCATGAGTCCGTAATCCGTTGAAAGCCGCTTGTTCACGACATCCAGTAATTTTTCCGATTGTTCTTTTGTCGTATGGCCGCTGATGACGGCCCATGGCTGCGGCTCCAGGAAAATCGATGCTTCATTGTTTTCTTTTGAACCAAACTTTAATCCGTCCGCCCTGTACGCACGCAAGTACCAATTGCCATCCCACGCATATTTTTCAAGATTCTCGTCGAGCGTATTCATATGGTTCTGTGCCCAGGCGGATTCCCCCGGCTTCTTCAGCATCGCTGCGATTTCCATATACGTTTTTAATGCATAACGAAGCTGGAATGCGACAAAGGTCGTCTCGCCATCCTGGCCGAGCACCAGACAGTCGTTCCAATCTGCGGACAACCCGCAGGGAAGGCCATGCGTACCGCTATGTTCAAGATTAAATTGAATCGCGCGTTTCAGATGTCCAAGAACGGTGTCCTGTCCCTGATCGGCATACGGCAGCACTTTGCGATAAAATTCGATATCTCCGGTCTCTTTCACATACGCCGGCACGGTATTGAAAAGCCACATACAGTCGTCCGACCGATATTCTTTTTCCTCTGGAGCTTTTTCTTGACCCGGCTTGTGAGAAAACGGTTTGACCACCGGCATGGCGCCGCCCGTGGAAACCTGACCGGTGATCATGAGTTCAAGGCGCTCTCGTGCTTCATTAGGAATCGTATGGAGCACTCCGAGCATATCCTGAACGGTATCGCGGTACCCCAATCCATCCCGTTCACCGGTATAGATCAAACTTGCGGCCCTCGACCATGCATACGTGATCAATGAGTTGTAGGGATTCCACATGTTCAGCATACTATTCAAATCATTGTCGGGAGTTACTGCAGTCATTCCCTGCAGCCGCGTATGCCAGAATGATTTTACTTTCGCAAATTCCTCGCGCACTTTATCGGGTGTCCCCATTTCCCGCACGGCCTGCTTTCCTTCAACTTCCGCCTTGCCTATCCCCATGAGCACTGTCAATTCCCGGGATTCCCCAGGTATCAGCGCAACATCAAATTGCAGCACGCCGCATGCATTATCTCCGACGGCGATTGAATTCCGGCACCGGCCCTGTTCTACCACTGCCGGAGCTGCGTATGAACCATAGGTGCCAAGAAATATATTCCGGTCTGTATCAAAACCGCTTACCGGGGCACCGTTCACCGCCAGGAACGAATGACGCGCCTGTTCCACGCCTTCGAGGCGTTCTGCTCCGTACGGCATCATCACGTTCGTTCCATGGTCAATCATCTTATTCACCACACTCATTTTCATGATGTACTGCGAATACTGGAGATTGATTTGATCCTGATAGATATTCCAATTGTTTGAATATTCGACATACGTAAAAAGTCTGAGATTTCTTTTTTTCCGTCCTGTATTAGTTAATTTGAGATGCCAGCACTCATACATTTTCCCTAAAGGGACGAAATAAAGAGTCTCTGATTTAATAGATGAGTATTCGGAAGAGATTTTTGTGTATGCCGATCCGTGCCGGCATTCCGTTTTAAATTGTTTTAAGGATTTCCCTACCGGCTGCCAGGAGGTCGACCAAAAATCCTTGGTGTTCCTGTCCCGAATATAAATATAGCGCCCCGGCTGATCCATTGGAATGCTGTTAAATCTCAGCCGGGTAAATCGGCCCTGGGCAGCTGACTGATAAAAACTATACCCACCGGCATTGTTGGTAATGATCGCGCCGTATTCCGTTGAGCCTAAATAATTGCTCCACGACTTCGGCGTGTCCGGCCGCTTTATGACATATTCTTTGTTTTTATCATCGAATGTACCGAACTGC
>RPQN01000321.1 GCA_003819715.1 Ignavibacteriota bacterium
GGTGTCGTGTACCGCTTCGACCTTGACATTCTTCAGCGTGCTGAGGAAGCTTTCACACTGGCCGATGGCCTGCAATTGCGAGTAAATCGTGCGTACACTTGCACGTTTTGTTTTCGGCAGCGCCATGAGATGCAATTCAATTCTCAGTTTTAGTTCACCGACAATATAGAGTTTATGTTTGAGGAGAAGATCATAGACCTGATGGATACTCCCAAAGAGTGAATTTTCTATCGGGACAATGCCGAATCCTTCGGGATGATGTTCAACATCTGAAAAAACATCTGAAAATGTCGGTAGCGGCTTCAGGTTCGCATGGGCGCCAAAGAATTTTCGCGCCGCCTGCTCGCTGAACGCACCCGGCTCACCTTGATATGCAATCATGAACTCCGCCCTTCCCCATTAATTATTTGATTCATCATTCCATCGTATGATCATCCAGGGATCTTCCGCCTGGATCCGCGCCAGTGTAAGATTCGCATAGCCGTCGACATAAATGATATCGCTGGGATTGAACGTCACCGTGAGATTGAATCCCCGCTTGATCATCATTCTGGTATTGGTCGAATCGATTGAAGATGAGACGACATCGTTCCACAAAATATCAAGACGCTGTGCGTTTTGGAACAGCCCCGATGTTGCCCGCATTTCTTCATCTCTTCCCCACGTAACGTCGACGCTCCGGTCATACTCATGATACACAAAGGTAAAGTTCCCATCAAGAAGCTGTCCATAGATGGATGTATCGCGAAGCGTATACGCATACTTGAGGTTCTGAAATATACCATCCGGTGTTTTCTGATCGCTCAGGAGCTTCATTGTTGTTCCGGGCGAATCATCCAGTCCAGGCGCGAAGGGATTGCACGCCGCCAGCATCAAAATAAACAATATGGAAATGAAGATGATTCTCATCGGGCATTCACACTCCGGATATCCAACGGTGACGGATCATACCGGTGAGTATAGATGTAACCTTCGCATGACCTGACGTCCCATTCCCTTTTAACGTGCGAACGCCCCTTTCAGATCGCTCCATGTCGAATCGGAAGAATTCGCTCCAATATCCACCCATCGGCTGATATACCAGTATCCAATTTGAGGGTCCCGGACAATGGTGAACTGCGATTGCCCGCTGAATCTTTTCGTCACGCTCGCTTTGGTGTGAGGAACATCGAGTGTATACGCAGTTCCAATTTCACACGAATCTTGAAAATTTGTCGACGTGATCGGAGTAAATGTCAGGGTCACGATGGCATTGGCTTGAAGGCTGTTTTTCACGTTCTCAAAATATTGTTGTTCCTTGGTCTTGTCCCAGTTCAATAATTCCCCCCCATATCTCGTTCGGGCACTCGTCGCCGGTTCAAAACTGAACAAGGTTCCTGAAAATGATTTGGTGTAATTGACGACATCTCGGTCCTGGAACGCATTCACCATGTTCTGAAGCACCAGTGACGCATCGGTAGGAGGAATATAATTCGAACTCTGCTGCGACGGCTCGGCCGGCGTTCTCGTTTTAAATAAATTGCAGGACACCACCGTAAGACAACATATCATCACCAGAAGTATCAGCACAAAGCGCGGCATCAACATTTCTTACACCGTCACACGACCTTCAAATGCCCTGGAAAGCGTCGCTTCATCCGCAAATTCAAGATCCGACCCAACCGGTAATCCGCGGGCTATGCGGGTGACCTTGATTCCCAGCGGTTTTAACAGCCGGGAGAGATAAAGAGTTGTCGTTTCTCCTTCAACATTCGGATTCAGCGCCAGTATAATTTCTTCAATCGGGGATGCAGAAAGCCGTTGAAGTAATTCCTTGATTTTTAATTCTTCCGGTCCAATGCCGTCAAGCGGCGAGAGCGCCCCGCCTAAGACGTGGTAAAGGCCTTTAAACTCGTTTGTTTTTTCAATAGCAAGGACATCATGCGGCTCTTCGACAATACAGATCGATGTCTGTTCTCGTTTCGGGTTCGAACAAATTGCGCAAGGGTCGGACTCCGTAATGTTCGAGCAGATCGAGCAATACCGGACTTTATCCTTGACGTTCACCAACGCTTTTGCCATGGTCACCACTTCATCGCGAGACATCTTCAGGACATAGAGCGCCAGGCGCTGGGCGGTCTTTCTTCCAATCCCGGGAAGCTGCGCAAATTGCTCAGCAAGCTGTTCAATTGACTCTGCGGTGTAAAACATTTTTCGTATTCATCCGTGTCAAAAATAATGAACTCTGGAAGATTCCATTGTTAAAGACCAGGGAGTTTCAATCCCGGGATATTGGGCATCATACCGCCGGTTGCTTTTTGCATTTCTTCTGTTGCCATGGTCGATGACCGTTCGAGCGCCTGGTTGACCGCGGCAAGGACCAAATCTTCCAGCATCTCTTTCTCTTCGGGAGTTATGACTTCTTTTTCAATTTCAATTTTTACGATACGTTGTTTTCCGTTGGCAGTGACTTTTACCATTCCACCGCCTGCTTCGGCGGTCACCGTTTTATTTTCAAGTTCCGCCTGAACCTGATCCATTTTCTCCTGCATCTTCTGAACCTGCTTCATCATCTGCTGCATATTCGGCATGCCGCCTTTAAACATTTCGATGTCTCCTCATTTTATATTTTATTGAGTGTTCAGGGTCAATATACCCCGAAATGGAAGGAAAGTCAACGCGCGAAATTTTGGTCTCTCCATCTTGACTTTCGGAAGAAATGAAGATATATTTAGGTAAAGCTCATCAGCAGTGATGAGTTTTTTATTGACGTGATTCCGCGATAGCTCAATGGTAGAGCATGCGGCTGTTATCCCGACGAAGTCGGGATGTAGGTTCGAGTAGTTCTGTTCTTTTTCGTTTAAAATGTTGTTGAGTTGTTTACCATATTCCGCGATAGCTCAATGGTAGAGCATGCGGCTGTTAACCGCAGGGTTGTAGGTTCGAGTCCTACTCGCGGAGCAAATCCCATCTTGTTCATTCCGGATGGGATTTCCCGTTTATGGCCTACTCCCTATACATCCTTCAGTCCCAGAGGAATCAAAGGTATTACGTCGGA
>RPQN01000322.1 GCA_003819715.1 Ignavibacteriota bacterium
GGTGCATTGACAGAAGCGATCGTCTATCAGCTCTCCGGAATCAAAGCATCAGATGGCGTCATCAACGATTCAAAGCTTGTGACGTTCACGGTCACGAATTAATATCCTGAAATTTTCCCCTCCGTTGGTCCAGGAAGAATCCCGGTCATTGAAAAATGATCGGGATTCTTTTTTTATACGGTCAAGAGGCTGTTGCCATTAATAATCTTGTGCTATGAATGATTCAAGTGAAAATGGAATCGAGCACTCACGTTGTGTTAAAAAGGAATTTCGAACATCGTTATGAAGTATTACTGGCCGAGAAAATGTATGATTCAGCGATAAGAGAGATTGACACGCTTCCGCCTGCGCATTTCGAGCTTTGGCGGAAGTCGATCGGATGACGAAGCAATCTCGTTTGTGACTTTGTGAAGAAAAGAAAAGGGACGGGCTCAGGGAGGACCAAAGATTGATTTTAAACAAACTTGCTGGAAAACAAGCGTCAGACAGTGAGAGGAAGTTCGTCGGAACGAATTGATTAAATTTTTATTTTATACTTTTCAACAAGCCGATAGAGCGTTGCGCGGCCGATTTTCAGTTTCTGGGCAGCTTCAGCAATATTCCCCTGGGTAATTTTCAATGCATGTTGAATGGCCTGCTCTTTAATTTTTTCAAACGGGATGATCGTATCCTGGTTTTCAAGAAAGATGGATTTCTGTTTTGTATCGGTTTCGGCTGACCCGTATGATTGAATAAACGCCGGCAATTCCCGTTCGGTCAGTGTCTGTCCCTCCGTGAGGACCAATCCGCGCTGTATAACGTTCTCCAGTTCACGAATATTTCCCGGCCACGGATAATTGTAAAGCAGATCAAGCGCTTTTCGGGAGAATTTAACGTTCGATTTTCCCAGTTCTGTTCCAAGGGCCTTGAGAAAATGATCCGACAGCAGGAGAATATCAGATTTTCGCTGACGGAGCGGCGGTAGCATGATCGGAAAAGTTGAAATGCGGTAATAAAGATCTTCACGGAACACTTTTTCTTTTACTTCTTCCCAAAGATTGCGGTGTGTTGCAAAAATGAGCCGGGCATCGGTCGTCAGGGTCTCGCTGCCGCCCACCCGGTCAAACTGTTTTTGCTGAATGACTCTCAATATCTTTGATTGAAGACTGAGGTCCAGTTCGCCGATCTCATCCAAAAAAATCGTTCCGCCGTTTGCCTGCTCAAATTTCCCGATCCTTCTTTGAATTGCACCGGTAAACGATCCTTTTTCGTGTCCAAAGAGTTCGCTTTCCAATAAATCGTGGGGAATGGATGCGCAATTCACGACGACGAAGGGGCCGCTGCGGCGGTTACTGTTATAATGGATCGCACGGGCAATGAGTTCTTTCCCAGTTCCGCTTTCTCCCAGTATGAGGACGCAAATATCGACGTGGATGACCTTGTTGACGAGTTTATAAACGTCCTGCATTTCGCCGCTTTGCGAAACGATATTGTCGAAGTGGAGGCGTGTTCCGACGCTTTCCTGCAGGTTCTCTACTTCACGTGAAAGGGCGGCAAGTTTAAGGGAATTTTTAATCGAGAATTCAAGCTTGGGCAGATCAATGGGTTTGCTGAAATAATCGGCGGCGCCCAGCTTCAGGGTATTGAGGGCGACCTCAATGCTTTCCTGCGCCGAGAGCATGATGACAGGAAGATCCGGAAAACGCTGTTTGACTTCTTTTAATAAATCTATCCCGCTGATATCCGGCAGCATAATATCGAGCAAAACAAGATTAGGCGGATCGACGAGCCGGTCCAGGAAAGATTTACCATCAGAAAAAACTTCAGCGGTGTAGCCCCACCGTTTCCCGACCCAGAGTTCGAGGAGCTTCGCGATGGAAGGTTCATCATCGACAATATAGATTCGTTCTGTAATCAAATACGATCCATGGGTTCGCTATAAAAAAATGGATTCAATAATTAAGAGAGTTGAAGTGGAAGACGCACGGAAAAAGTTGAGCCTTCCCCGATCCTGCTTTGTACTGAAATATCGCCGTTGTGCTGATCGATGATGTGTTTCACGATCGCGAGCCCGACTCCGCTTCCATGAATCTCTTCTCCATGATGGTACAGTTTTCCAAACCGTTTAAAGAGCGAAGGGATATCGTTTGCCATGATTCCCGGACCGCTGTCCTGGATGGAGATCACGGTATATCCGCCGTCTGTTTCAACTTTTAAAGTCAACAGGCCGCCATGTTTTGTGAAGCGCACGGCATTGTGGAGCAGTTGATAAAGAGCGTGGATGAGTTTTTCCCGGTCAAATTTTAAGATGAGAGGCTCGATCGGCATCTCTATGGAAATGTGGACGAACTTATTGAGTGCTAATTCGGCAACAAGTTTTAAGGCGCATCTTACCGTTTCCTGGATTTCATACTCCATCAACTGGAGTTCCGCGTGTCCCTGTTCAAGTGAATCAAGCCGGATCAGGTCATCGACAAGTTTCGTGAGCCGCAGCCCTTCGTTGCGAATATAATTTGCATATTCGAGCCGTTGATTTTCATCGATCGGAATTTTTTCACCAAGCATATCTGCAAAACCAATGATGGATGTAAGCGGCGTACGAAATTCATGAGAAATCTGCTTTATGATCCGGCTTTTTAACCGCTGAACGCCGAAATGTGCAGACTCATCGTACGTACTTTCCGTAATTTTTGCCGCTGGTTTCATTGTTCTGGGTAATCTTTTGTGAAAGATTGTAAACGGACTGGATAAGTTATTCAATCTATATGCCAGCATATTTTTTTAATAAAGTTCCATTTTTAACGCATATTATACAAATTTGAAATAATCCAATTTGGTGATTTTGTATCATTATGATACGCTATTGCACGATAAAAGTCAATTTATACTGAATCGTCCCATTTTTGCAATTTGATGTGCCATTTCTCAAAATGAGTCAACAATCTCGATATAATACAAGACAGGGAAGGATATGCTTGAAAATTCTTCGAAAATGGGGAAATAATCGATGGCACACAGATTGACATATCAATATCAGAATAAGAA
>RPQN01000323.1 GCA_003819715.1 Ignavibacteriota bacterium
AAAAGCCTCTGTCCGGATTCGGAATATCAACGGGATTCTCCGTATAGTCAAGCGTCTGTTGCACAAGCGGGGCTGCTTCTCTATCATCCGCGCCCTTCAATACAGTATCGTTTCCGGGAGCCCTCCCCGCACATGCGACACGCAACAGGCCTGTCAACACCAGGCCAACGATTAACATGATTTTATTGATTCTAATTTCTTTTTTCACAACCTAATCTCCAACTTGATATACGCGCGGGTTAGGGCGATTTCTATAAATTTCATTTCGAACTAACGATATCTTTGAAGAATTAAAAGTCAAGCGATGTGAAGGCTCAATAAATGGTATCTGAATTGAAAATATTTAGGATATCATTCTCAGTTTTCTTATTGAGCCATCAAATAACACTTTTAATAGTTAAAATCAACGTAAACAGTAAAAAGCGATAAAAAGATCTATTTTGGGTTCCGTCCACACCCATAGCTTGTTGGGCATTTTTGCTTAAGTTATCCCATTCTCTTTATGAAAGTAACCACTGTATTGCTTGATCTCTTTCGATAAATATTTGCAATTGAAATCCCTGATTAACACATACGGTCTCAAGGAATTTGAAATGCTCGAGATGCTCAGGTTTTATTACTTCAGCAATCCTAATTCCCAATATTGCACCTATTATATTAAATATTTTTGGTCGTTCATAAATATCCAAGACACTTCCGGTTACAGTATCCAAATTACCATGGTCAATTAAAACTTTTTTTATTTTATTTTTCCGCATTTCACCTGTAATAGCTTTTGCCATAGCTATTGAGCTATCTTTATCGGCGATTCCATTCGTCGATATCTCAATATAGTTTTTATGTATTGTGAATTTCCATTCCATAATTGGTTCTATTCGACTTCTAATCCAGCTTCCCGTGGGATTTCACCTATTCGGTTTATACCCACCGTTACGGTCTCTAACTCATTCCGACCAGATGAGATCTCCCCTGTTCCATCGTCTGCTTTCACAACATCCCACTCTCCCTACGCCGGAGGGTTCTTCGTGGATAGAATCCAGGACTATTTCCGCTTCCATGGCCTTCGTTATGCATAAATAACTCGGCTCCCTCTTGCCCCGTCTATGACGGGCTAACATTTCGACGCTGCAAGACATTGTCCTTGATCTTTTCCAAGGATTCACTTCATGTTACGGGCTGCTGTTTTGCTCCTCTTTCTCAGGGGGATACCTCGCTTCAGCACAACCGGTCACCCGGATGAACTGGACGCCTGCTACGTGACCTCCTGGCAGTTATCACGGTCGGACTTGCACCGACAAGTAGACGACGACTTTTCAGGGCACACCAGCGCGGTGTTAGGGCTAGTAACTATTAATTCTGCCAAACTCCGTGACCTGCGGCTCGCAGATCTTCAGCCAGTTCGACTTCCATTTCTGCTGCGGCTTCATATGGCATTGGGTTAAGGTATTCATACATTTCCGGCAGCAGTCTGAGGCCATATCGCTTCACAATGTACGAATCCTGGACTCCTGCTTTATGTCGTGCAAAACGCTCCTCTGGTGTAAGGCCTGTCAGACCAATATAGAGACAGGGTAACTTGGTGGAGCAGTTTGGATTCGCTTTAACGAACCGCAAATTGTCCCGAACTGAGGGATCAAGCTCCACAACGTAAACATTGTGATGATAAGGACCCATTATAGTAAATATAAAGTCGTTATGCAACCTTAGAAGATTATTATGAGCTTTTCTTGAATAGGGCCACGCTCTGTTCGGCATGAGATTCATTGGTTTTCATACAGTCTCGCGACTCTAGCCGGATGTCGTAGAACCGCATGTCCGATTACCGGATTTAAAAGCCGCATCCCGCATTCGGAACTGGAGACTCTTCTGCATCCGCAACAACCAGACTATTGGTTCCGAACATTGAATCAACCGCCGCAATGCCGTAGGAATGGGTGACGAGAACACTGGAGTTGTGTATTCCATTCGCTTCATTGAAACGATAAAATTCAAATATTTTCTCGCTGTTCTTAAAATTGCACCGATCGAAGGCAAGCATGTTGTTGTTTTCATGCCCACCGAAGCTGATGTCCAATTGGTTTCCGTCAAACAGGCACCAGCGGATGGTATCCGTATATGAATTGAAGTGGGATGAACGTAAATAGGCTTCTCTTGAATTATTGACAAAACTCAGGTTCGAAAGTTCGATCGTCTTGCTGTCGTTGAGGATTCCGGTTAGGCAGCCTTCAAACCTGCATCGATCTATCCGCACTTCATTCCGTGAGGTCCAGTCGATCACGACGCCCAGTAAGGCGTTTTGAAATGAGCAGTACTCAAATTCGGCCGATCCCATGTCGTGGATGCTCAAAATACCGCCTTTTGGATTTCTGGTATCCGAGATGTCTTTCTGGATGGTTATGATGCTGTCTGGGGTCCCCTTTGCCGATAAACCGCCAAAAATACTGATATCAGCTTGGGGATTTATGAAATTGATCCTTGTTCCGGGTTTGATGATGAGCAAAGCCCCTTGAGTCACAGTTATATTGCTGAAAACATTGATTACGCCGGATCAGATTTCGATCCCGGAGATCTCCCTCATATTTGCCGTGAGATTGGCCTCCAAGGTTCCGTGACAGTCACTATCGCCGTACGAAATTGAAAAATTGCCCCCTTCCGTCAATTTTCCAGAGCCGCTGAAAGTACCCGTGCATGGTTTGTTTTGGGTCAATTCGAATTCAATGTTTGAGCCGCAGGCTTTTCCGCGCAAAGTCGCGGTCAAACCGCCTTCCGTCCGCGTGGTGCCGGTGATTTCTCCGTTTTCGGACTGGTTGAATTGCGCGTCGAAGGTGAATTTGGTCCCGACGGGCAATTGGGTTCCGCCGGTCACGGTTACATCGAACGTCCAGTTTCCCGATATGTCATAAAGTGCGGTTTCATTGCATTCTATTTCATTTGGAACATCGGTCGTCTTTTTAGCTTTCTTACCACAAGCGAAATTGAAACCGAGCATGAGGGAAACAAACATCACGGC
>RPQN01000324.1 GCA_003819715.1 Ignavibacteriota bacterium
ATATGAGGAGGAATCGTTAAGCAGGAAAAATAATAAAGCAAGAAAAATTGCCGGCAGTATTCCGACTAGTTTAGAAGAATTTATAGTACTTTCTTTTATCATGGCTCCAATACTACGTCAATAAAAGCATTAGTTCAAGAAAAAATATAACTTGTCTCTTCTCTGCGATTCTTTCTTTTTTTATTATTGTTATATTTTATCGAATGTAAAGAACAAAATCTTTAATTAATTGCACAGGAGGCATCCGATTTTGTTTGTTCTTGACATGATTTCATGATGGTGGTAATGACCTCAACACTTTGCAGCACTTGTCGGGGCGTGGCGCAGTCTGGTAGCGTATCTGAATGGGGTTCAGAGGGCCGGTGGTTCAAATCCACTCGCCCCGACCATTTCCAACTGGTTACTTTTCATCCTGATTTTCTTTTTATACTCTTTTTTTCGTCAACGCATCATTTCTTTTAAAAACATCGAAAATGTCCATGATTAAGGCAGAAAAATAAAGAGAATGACGTTAGATAATGGTTATCTTTCTCTTGCATTAAAGGTGATTATCAATTACAGAGAGCGAAAAGACGAAGAGTGTAATTTAACTCGATTTGCTCCATTATACGGTAATGATCCGCGTTGACATTTTAAGTAATGAATATATAATCCCTTATTTATTAAAAGGCGAGAGTGGCGGAATTGGCAGACGCACTGGACTTAGGATCCAGCCCGCCCAAGCGGTTAGGGGTTCAAGTCCCCTCTCTCGCACCATATGAAAGAGTGAAATAATCTAATATAAGGAGAAATAAAGTAGTGAGTGAACTTTCTGTAAAAGTAGAAGATATCAGCCAGGTTAGGAAAAAGATGTCATTTGACATACCCTGGGCCTTTGTTAAAGATGAACTGGAAACTGTTTATCGAGAAATTGGCAAGAAAGCCAAGATAAAAGGTTTCCGTCCTGGCAAGATTCCTCGTAAGATGTTGGAAAATTATTTTAAAGCGGATGCCGAGGGAGAAGCGATTACGAATATCGTCAATAAGTATTATTGGCAGGAACTTGATAACAGAGGTATTGTGACACTTTCCCGTCCGGAAATTGAGCAGGACGGTTTGAAGGAGGATGTGGATTTTTCATTCAGCGCGTCTTTCGAAACAGAACCGACTTTTGAACCGCAAGGGTACCGGGGTATCGAACTTGTGAAAACGAATATTTCCATATCAGAAAAAGATATGGAAAAGAGGCTGCAGGAAATTCGTAAAATGTTTGCCACCATGCAGGACGTGGATGAAGACCGGCAGGCGGTGCTGGGTGATTTTGTTACAATTGATTTTGCGGGAACGATGGAAGGTGAAGCCTTGCCAGAGCTCAAATCAGATAACTTCCTCCTGGAATTGGGATCGGATCGATTTATACCGGGGTTCGAAGAAAAACTGGTCGGGATGAAGAAAGGCGAAGTAAAAGATATTAGTTTAACCTTTCCGGATGATTATCACGAGAAGAAGATGGCGGGAAAGGATGTCTCGTTTACGGTCACGCTCAAAGGCCTGAAAGAGCAAAAGCTGCCTGAATTAGACGAAAATTTTATTAAAAATTTTGACAAATATAATACTCTGGAAGATTTGAACAACGACGTCAGGAAGTCAATGGAAGATCAATCAAAGCGTCAGAGCGAGACTCAGTTGAAGGATCAAATAATAGAGGCTCTCTTGAAAGCCAACGAATTTGAGGCACCTCCATCACTCGTTGAACGACAAATCTTCTATATGATGTCGGACACCCAAAAGAGAATGAGATCGGCCGGTATGGAGGAGAAGAGTGCGATGGAGTTAAGTTTTCGCATGCATGATCAGTTCAAACAGGAAGCGGAAAAGACTGTCAGGTCTTTCCTGCTTATCAAAAAAATAGCCGAAAAAGAAGCTATTACGGTATCTGAAGATGACATCGATAATCATATCAAAGAATTAGCTGAAATTCATCAAACAGACCCTGCTGTCGTTAAAGGGGCGTATGATAATGAAGAGAGAGTGAACTCTCTGAAATCGGAAATTGTCCAGAAAAAGGTGTTTGACTTTATTGAACATCAGGCCAATATTAAACAGATCGAAAAGATCGGGATGGATGAGGAGGCAGTTGAGTGAATCTGATACCTATGGTTGTCGAACAAGATGGGCGAGGCGAAAGAGCGTTCGACATTTATTCCCGACTCTTAAAGGATAGAATAATTTTTTTAGGAACGGCGATTGACGATAATGTTGCGAATGTTGTTGTAGCTCAAATGCTCTATCTGGAAGCTGAGGATCCGGACAAAGAGATTTTTTTCTATCTGAATTCGCCCGGCGGCCATGTCAGTTCGGGGATGGCGATTTATGATACGATGCAGTATATTAAGCCTCAGATTTCAACAGTGTGCATGGGACAAGCGGCCAGTATGGCTGCTATTCTTCTGGCGGCTGGTGAGAAGGGAAAAAGATTTGCCCTTCCACATTCACGAATTCTGATTCATCAGCCATTAGGCGGATTTCAGGGGCAGGCGACGGATATTGACATTCAGGCGAGAGAAATACTGAGACTTAAAGATGAATTAAACAAAATTCTAGCTGAATTAACCGGGCAGCAACTGGAAAAAATTATGAACGATACGGAACGCGACTATTTCATGACCAGTGCACAAGCTAAAGTATATGGGTTAATTGACGAGATAGTCATTAGGAAACCGGCGTTATCCGGAGTTAAATAAAAGGAGAAATTAGGTGATTAAGAGAAGTAAAGACAATCGGGGGCAAGGTATGCTTTTTTGTTCATTTTGCGGAAAAATGCAAAGCGAAGTTCGCAAGTTAGTTGCCGGTCCCACCGCTTATATTTGTGATGAATGCATTGAGTTGTGTCGCTGCATTGTCGAAGAAGAAGAAAAGACGGTAGAAAAGAGTCCGAAAAATGTTTTGCCTGAACCAAAAGAAATAAAGAAATTTCTTGA
>RPQN01000325.1 GCA_003819715.1 Ignavibacteriota bacterium
AATGACAATCTTGTTGTCATAAAAATACGCCCCGCCGTTCGAATAATCGTCATGATCACGAACGATAAAACTCACCCGTTGATCAGGCTCGTGGCCGTACATCGACGTGATCGGGCCGTAAATACTTTCCGCCACTTTTGCGATTTCACGTCCGGTGCGTTCGGCGCCGTTGTGGAAGTGAATAAGAAAATGTTTCGTCTCGATCGTATTCCAGTCCAATTCGGGATGATTATAATCCTCCTGGCTGAACCCTCTTGAAGAAATACCAAGGACCACGATGAGCATCAAAAATAATTTAGACTGCAAGCACCCTCACGAAGGAAATAATTGAATAATTGTATTTAACACCAAACCGGTGAGCGCAATGCGTTTTGCACTGCGCTCGACGGGTTGTCTTTTGCCGGCCATCCCGGACATGGTTTTTTATATCGTATATCCGAGAAGTATTCTAAAATGATTTTGACGGATATTATGGATTTCACTGTAACGTTCCATATTTGATATCCCAAACCAGGCTTCAGCGGAAACACTATACTGTGAAAGCTTGTAGGATGCTCTTATACCGGCATCATGCGACCACGTGCGATATCCATCAGTCACGACGCGAGAATCCGGTATCTCAGGATCGTACGATGTCATCGTTGCCTTAAACATCCCATTTGCTTTATATCCAACTCCGAATGAGAGATCGGAGATATGGTAAGAGGCCAGGAATCCTATCTCCAGAGCATCAAACCAAAGCGCATCTTGTGCGAACTTCATCCCGTCTTGTAAGACAGGAGAATCTTCGCTTTTTCCGCCAAATCTATTATAGCCAGCAAATGGGAAGCAGGTCAATTGATCTGCAAGCCTAAATTCATAGTTCAAACGTACTTCCGGAGTGAGAGCAAAATGTGTCCGTTCAAATTTCATGCCATGAAAAGGCAGAGTAAAATATTGAGCAAAGATTTGATTATACCCGCCGCCAATTTCCACACCAAGTCCGGTAAGCGCAGATTGAGAATAGAGTGCTGACGACATCATAAGAATAAATACAATAAGCTGGATGCTCCGAAAACATACATGAAACCGCTGAGATGTGGTACGCATGATAACCCCTTATGGATAATGAAGAGAACGGTGACCTAGGAATTACTACGAATGTACCAATCTTCCCTGCTGTTCCTCCTGTGAATAATTCGTTCTTTAATATCGGATATGAGTTATGTGCATTTTACTTCACCACCGCTATCTTCACAAACACGACTTCGCTTTTCGCCGCACTGCGCGCTTCAACGCGTGCAAGATAAATCCCGCTTTGAATATTTGAAACATTCCACGTTATTTCATTGTCCATTCCCGCCGTTCCCTTGCCCGATAATTCCGTGATCTTCCTGCCGGACAGATCAAGAATGGTTACGAGCACGTTTGCATCTTCGCCGGTGTAGTACCGGATCTGGGTGGACTGGCCGTATACCGGGTTCGGCCAGTTATAGACACGCGACTTTGGAAAATATTCTGTACTGATCGGGACAGCCGGTGAAATGCTCGCATCGGTATTCCCGTTGCCTTCGTTTCCCAGATGCTGCCACCACGTCAGCGATGCCGGGGCCGCATTCGTCGACGAGAGAAATGCATCAAACGATCCTGACTCCGAGAGAAATGCCAGTCCGATTTTATTCGACGACGGCGGGCTGAGATACGCCAGAGGATATGTCCGGCCCGCAGTCGTTACCTGCATCGGGAATCCTGCTAGCAACCTTCCGCTCCGGTCGATTATCCACAATTCGCCGTCGTTCGTCAGGAGAACAATTTCCTGACGGCCGTCTCCATTGAAATCCAATACCAGCGGTGTACCGGTATATTCCAGACCGGCCCGTGCTTGAAAAGGAAATCCATCCAGCATTGAACCATTACGGTTCAGGACTGAAATTGAATTTGCGGACTGGAGAATCACATCCTTTTCTCCGTCGCCGTCTATATCGGCAACAGCGATTTCACGAATACCTAATCCCGGAACGGTAATATCAAAATTCCTTTGAGAGAGGGTTCGATGAAAGGAGAGTATTTCCGTGCCATTCTTTTGTGCCGCAATGATAAAATTTCCCCGGGGCGATACCGCTCCGGCAAGCATCCAGCCTTGTGCCGAAACAGGCAGATCGACGGTGGAGTTTTCGCCGAATAGTTTATTCCCGGAGGTAAAGAAATATTCATCCGGCTTTGATAATGAGGGGGTCGGCAGCACGGAAATCGATGCAACCGGATCCGTTCCCACCACCCTCGTCGAGACCGTATCGCCGTTGAAATTCAATACCGAGAGCGAACCGGATTCTGCACCGATAAGAATGGACGGCATATTCAATTGTGCAAATGACGGCGATGTGGTAAACCGGTGCGCGTAAATCTTCCTGGTACTATCGACGGAAGTCTGGCCGTTATGAAACGCAAGTTTAAAAATTCTTAAAACACTATCCTGGATGCTTGCGACGACTTCCGTAGAATCCGGGAGCACATTGACCGCAGCACCAACGCCGGATGCAGCGAAGGATAACAGTCCCGTTGAATTTCCCGCCAGACTTTGGCCGTTATTGCCCAGCGCGTAAATTCCCCTGCTCGTCGGAAGATAGAGATGATTCTTTGTTGAAATGGGGAATGAATTTACCGCGGTATTCAACAACGAACGGGACACGAGAGAATCCCTCTGGAGCAATTGATTTCCGATCTCCACGCTCATCGTCATCCGGGGTGAGCGTGCGCTAAAATCTTTTATCGTGACCATGCTTGCAGCGCCGGAAAAGCTGCTGCTCTTCGGGAATGAATTCTGATCAAACCGATTTTTATAGAGGACGGCGACATTGCCATTGAACCAGCAATCGAGCGGGCTTCCATTCTCCAATTCAGAGCCCGTGGTCATCGCTTCATAGGGGTAGCCGATATCTTTTGCGCCGTCGGCTTCCTCCAGATCGACGCCGCGATGGTC
>RPQN01000326.1 GCA_003819715.1 Ignavibacteriota bacterium
CGTCAGCCGGTTGGTCGCAACCATTCTTATCCATCCATCGACATCATCTTCTGTTCCAGTCTTTTTGCGACGAAGAAGATAATTTTTCAAAGAAACAATTTCGGATTCTGTCCGCGGATGAAAGAACATTGATAAATCAATTCCGGCTTTGGCGTTCGGATTTATTTTTATGCCGTTCAGACGTTGGAGTACGATCTCTCGATCAGGAATTGAAAATCTTGGACGCGAGAGAATCTCACTGAGAGGATTAAGATCGTTTGCAATAACGTTCCTCCCGAGTAATCCCGCTTCGATGATGGTCGTTCCTCTTCCGTTGAAAGGATCGTACACGGTATCGCCAATTTCAGTCAACCATTGAATAAAGAAACGAGGGACTTCGGCTTTAAAGCATGCACGATACGAGATCTCGTGCAGGGATGAAGATTGTCGTTGTTTGGACGTCCAAAACTCTGCTTCGTACTTTGGAATCTCTCTCTTGCCGATTTTTATCGTAAAAGAAGAAAACTTGCCGCTTGGAGAAAACTTTTTGGGAAGTGCTTTACCAGCCATTGTTCGTGCAGATCCCATGATGTATCGCCCTTTCAATTTTACTCAATGAAATATACTCAAAGGAATGGTGTTGTACAACATCATTTTCTGAAAATCACTATCACGTCTTGAGTGAAACCACTGTCTTCATGTTTTTGTTTTGTGGCAGTAAAATTGCTGAAATTTTGATTTTTAATGATTGCGACGCATGAAAATCCCGCTTTGACGCCCAGCGGTACAACATGTTCATCCAGTTTGATTTCTTTATTCCGTGCTTCACCAACTTCAAACGCTACAAATCCCCGTGGTTTGGTAACGCGATAGAGTTCACGGAAAACGCCGAACATCACAGCCGACCATTCATCTAACGATCGAGATATGGGAATGGCCTTTGCCGCCTCGGCAGGATCGAGGTTGTTAAACCAGCATCGCAGCCAATTCTCCTCAACATAATCCACGGCATCGAGAAATGGAGGTGAGGTGACGGTGAGCTGTACCGTGCCGCTGCTGATCGCTTTAGTTTCACGCGCATCGCACGTGAGAAACCGTGCCTGTGTGCCGGTCTGCTGGAGATTCTGCCGATCAACCGGCGATACTCCGCTGAGAAGCGTTTTGGATTTTTTAAAAATAATAACCCGTGTGTCGCGATGTTCCGGTTCCTGCTGCGCCTTCAGCGTGATCTTCCGCTGGCTCGCCGCGCTGACCGCCTGATGGGGCGGCAATGGAGAGAAGGAAAAAAAACCTTTTGAATGCCCCGCCAGCCGGTTGGTAGCGACCATTTGAATCCACCGGTCAAGGTGATCTTCTTCGCTCCTTCCGCGGCGCTCATCAAAATATTCTTTCAGAGATACGATTTCTGATTCCGTCCTGGGATGGTACACCATGGAAAGATCGATGTCCGCTTCAGCATTTTCCCTGATCGGAATCTGGTCTAACCGTTCCATCAGGTCTGCGAGCACAGGCGGGAAGAAACGCGGTTTGCACAGGGGCGTGCTCAGGGGGTTCGCATCGTTCGCAATGATGTTTCTGTTGAGTAATCCCGCCTCCAGCGCCGTGGTTCCTCTTCCGCTGAATGGATCGTATACGGTATCACCTTCATTGGAGAGGTGTTCGATGAAGAATCGCGGGAGCTGCGGTTTAAAACATGCGCGGTAGGATATTTCGTGCAGTGAAAGGGCCTGACGCTGCTGGGATGTCCAGAACTCTCCGACATACCGCGGAATGGATTTTCCGGCAATATCGATTTCTTCTACGGTGGTGAGCCGGTAACGGACTTCATCCAATAACCGGTCGAGGAATGGACGATCTCCCTTAGGAATTTTCGATTTGACTGGCGACATTTACAGTAGTCCCGATGGTAAACGAGGTGATGCCAGGAGGCGCGTGAATTCTTCCCAGCGCTTTGCAGGATTCTTCTCTGTGCCGCCGCGCCGTTCAATGTACTGCCGCACCAGATCCAACCCAAGATTATAATTAATGACATAACTGCGATACTGATCGAAAAACCGCGTGCGCTGTTGAGCGCGTTCCGGCGACATCAACGCATACTGGACGAGCCAGTGAGCGGATTCTTCACGGGAGATTTCTCCGTTGAGATACCGGCGCGCCGCTTCATTCCCCGCATAACTGAGTCTTGCCGCAAGCTTCTGCACTCTGGAGTAGTTTTCTGCCTGACGTTGATCCAATCCGGCGAGCGGGAATAGTCTGTCCCGTTCAAATTCCATACGCTCTTTTCCGGGGAAGGCAACTTCAATTCCAAAATTGGCGGTTCCTTCCGCGATCAGAGACTGGGAGCTGAAGAGCGGATACACCATAAACTCCACCCAACCAAATTTTCGAGCGAACGCAGTTTCCAACAAACAATTATACACGTGGTGACCGGGATATCCTTCGTGTGCGGCGAGATCGATAGCACGTTCCATGAATATTGGCAGGTCCGTATTGATCTGAATCAGGCTTTCGTTGTTTCCTTTATACCAATTGTAGCCGCTCCATGCCTTGTTGTGGACGTATTCCAATCGGAACGTTTCATTGTCCGGCAGGATGATATAGTTCTTGGTCCGCTGCCGGCATTCGAAAATTGCTGCACTGAATACTTTATCCAGCTTGTCCGGCGTAATCGTGAATTGCCTGCGGTACTGTTCAACGCGTTCGGGAATCGGACCTTGGCCTGGAACGATCGTTTCTAATTCTGCGACAAGTTTAATAAAATGTTCTTCTGCAAATACCGGCGGTTCGACATCGTAATACGCTTTTGCTTCTTCGTCGAACGAAAGTTTTTTCCCGCCCAGCACTTCGACTCGGGCGATAAGCGATGAGAGTTGTTTTTTGAGATACTGATGGCGAAGCTGAAGAATGTCCTCCGAACGTTTGCTCGATAAGTCATCCAATGCCGACCGGAACGACAGCGCTGACGTTAAAATCGAG
>RPQN01000327.1 GCA_003819715.1 Ignavibacteriota bacterium
CAGGCGGAAGAGAACATCACCGCCGCCGATATGGCTCCGCTGACAGATGCGCTCATGAGCAAAATCAAACAGATCTATGATATACAGGTGAAACAATTCGTTCACCAGTACTGGTAACGGCAGGTCCTCATTCGTGAACAGTTCGAAAAAGACAGGCCCGGGCAACAACACAATACATTTTTCACGAAATTGGAACTATCAAATACCATACTCGGTTCATAATTCATACGGTGAATTTGAATGACCGAGGGTGAGTAAATTCAAATGGCGATCAAAGCAATAATCTTCGGTGCCTCAGGCATGGTGGGAGAAGGAGTGCTCATAGAAGCACTGAAGCACAAAAACGTCGAATCCGTGTTCGTCATCGGCCGCAGGCCATGCAACACAACCCATCCGAAATTGGTAGAAGCGATCCATCAAAATTTTTTCGACTTTTCAGCTCTGGAAGAACGGCTTAAAGGATATAACGCATGTTGTTTCTGCCTCGGCGTTTCTTCACTGGGAATGAATGAGCGGGATTATTCAAGGATAACGTACGATCTGACGATGGCAGCAGCGAAAACATTGTCGAGGCTCAATCCCGATATGACTTTTTGCTACGTCTCAGGGACCGGAACGGATAGTACTGAACAGGGAACAATAATGTGGGCCCGTGTGAAGGGGAAGACAGAGAATGATCTGTCGAAACTGCCGTTTAAAGCAGTGTATTTATTCAGGCCAGGCCTCATGAAACCGAACGCCGGTCAGAAGAATATTAAACCACTATTTAAAATTGCCGGATTGTTATACCAGGTTTTTCATCTCCTCTCTCCCAATAACGTCTGTACACTGGAAGACATCGGACTCGCGATGATTCATGCCGTAGAATCAGGTTTTCCAAAAAAAATATTGGAGAACAGGGATATCACACCGCTCGCGCATATGGGCTGATGCGTCTTGTGAAGTATTCCGGATGTTGCGGAACGTGATCCTCCTCGAGAAACTATCTCAACAAACATAAAAAGGTATTCTATGCGACTTCAAACTATTGCCGTTCATTCAGGGGTTGATAAAGATAAATCCTATAACAGCGTCATCACTCCCATCTATCAGACATCCACGTTCCGTTTCGAAGATATCGGAACAACGAAGGGGTACGATTATACCAGGACATCGAATCCCACACGGAAAGCCCTTGAAGAAAATATTGCAGCACTGGAAGGCGGATTAAGCGCCAAAGCGGTCGCCACCGGAATGGCGGCATCCACTGTCGCCCTTCATTTTCTTCGAGCCGGCGATCATGTCATTTGTACAAACGATTGCTACGGCGGAACAGAACGGCTCCTGAGAACGTACGGCGACATGTTCGGATTTCAGCTCTCGTACGTCAACATGGCGGATCTTCAAGCCGTGCGTTCAGCGATCCGGGAGAATACAAAAGGATTTTGGATCGAGACTCCAAGTAATCCGCTTTTGAATATCGTGGATATACGCGCCCTCGCCTCCCTTGCCCATGAACATCACGCGCTCGCATTCGTCGACAACACGTTCCTGACGCCGTACAATCAGCGGCCTTTTGAACTCGGCGCCGATATTATCATTCATTCGACGACCAAATATTTAAATGGGCACAGCGATGTGGTCGGCGGAGCCGTCGTGGTGAACCAGCCGGCGCTGGCCGACCGGCTGCACACCATTGTCAACACCCTGGGCGTCGGACAATCCCCGTTTGACAGCTGGCTGGTGCTTCGCGGAATTAAAACCCTCATCCCTCGAATGAAAGCGCACGAAGAAAATGCAAGGGGGGTCGCGGAATTCCTCAGCCGGCATTCCGGCGTCCAACGGGTCTATTATCCGGGGCTCCCATCTCATCCGGGTTACGAAATTGCAAAACGCCAGCAGCGCGGATTCGGCGGAATGGTTTCCTTTGAGGCCAAAGGAGGAATTGAAAAGATTAACAGCATTCTTCGTTCAACAAAAATCTTTGCTCTCGCGGAATCGCTTGGCGGCATTGAATCACTCATCTGCCATCCTGCAACCATGACCCATGCATCGATGAATCCGGAACTCCGTGAAAAAGCCGGGATTAACGAACGGGTCATCCGTTTGTCAGTCGGAATCGAAGATCAGGACGATCTGATTGAAGATTTGGATCATGCATTGAATGCTTGAGATCATGGACAATGACTCTGAGCCGTGAACTGGAATCCATTAGGAGAATAAAAATTACCTGACTTATTTATTGAATTCGCGACCTTTTTCGTAACTTTTTCAAGGTCCTTATGATAAAGCTGAGCGACCTTGAAAAGGTAAAAAGGGGGGACAAATGTACCTTGACGATATGTTCTACCACATTTACAACCGCGGGGCACACCGCTCGAATATCTACAATTCAGCGTTTCAATTTAATTATTTTCTCAAACTCCTGGAAAGGTATAGAGTAAATTACAAGATCGAAATTTCAGCATATTGTCTTATGCCGAATCATTATCATTTCCTGCTGAAACAAAAGAAAGACGGTTCTATTTCGCGGTTCATTCAAACTTTGTGTAATGCATACGTTCAGGCATTTAATAACATAGAAAATCATAGCGGAACAATTTTTCAGGGAGCAGTTAAAGGAATTGCCGTTGTAAGCGACGAGCATTTAATCCAGCTTATCTCTTATATCCACAATAATCCTGTCGCGGCAGGTCTCGTCAATAAACCGGAACTATGGAAATATTCCGATTACGGTGAATGGATAGGGATTAAACAATTTCGTTTCGACGGAAAAGCATTACGAGACATGTATTTTAGCAGCACAGACGAATATGTTGATTTGATGAAAGTACACCAGGAGAATAATAATTGCCGAAATTATTTATTGGATTCGTAACTTTTTTCGTGACCTTTTCAAGGTCCTTATGATATAGCCGAGCGACCTTGAAAAGGTTGCATGTTCTTTCC
>RPQN01000328.1 GCA_003819715.1 Ignavibacteriota bacterium
ACTTTGGCACGGTTCGTGTAAATGGTATAGCATCAACCTTAAAACAAAAACGATGAAAACGCAAAACGCAATAAGCAGCCTGAAGAAAATGACAGCAACCGCTTTTTCTGTCCTTGTTCTGACAACCGGAAGTTTCCTGAAGACCACAATGGAAATCAATGAGGAACTTTCTTCGATGGCCCGCCTGGAAGCCTTCATGAATGCAACGGAAGAAGCCATCCGCTTTGAAGCTCCTGCTGTTGAGGACAACCTGGAAGTAAACATAGCCATGGAAAACCTTGATATGCTGGCCGAAGAAACCGAAGCTTCCCTGAAATACGAAGCTCCTGCTGTTGAAGAAAACAAAGAAGTAGCAGATGCTTTGGAAAACCTCGACATGCTGGCCAATTCAATCGAAAAAGCCATCCGGTTCCAGGCCCCCGGTGTTGTTGACACAATGGAAAATGGTTCAAACCAGAATGAAGACATCCTGGTTGCTAAACAAAACTCCGTGTCAAACAAATAAACCCCGCACCATGAATACCGGAAAAAGCAACCCGTCTTAAACCTGCTGCCGCCCAGAGCCCAGCAGGTTTTTTAATTGCCGCCAGTCAGATCCTGTTCGGGTAATTGTAACTTGCAGTCAGGATGGTATTAACCGTCAGCCATGGACAATCCCCGTTTTGCAGTTTGCTATCTCGATTTGGCAAGGTTTTCATTTACCCTGAATGCAACGATTCTTCCTATCAGCTTCAATGGAATGGGTTTATCAATCGGAAACTGCACGGAACCCTTTCCCTGTTTGTATTGGGAAAGCTCTTCCGCAAATTCAGCGTGCCCCGTAGGTGTTGCATAAAATCCGATGTGGTTTTCGTATCCGGCAAAATAAACAAGTGGTTTATTATTCAGTTTATATGCAGGCATGCCATAACTGATACTTTCAACTGCGTCCGGAGCTGTCTCTTTAATTGTAATTCGAATTTGTTCCAGGAGTATTTGAACATTATCCGGAAAGGAATGAATGTACGCGTCGGTATTTATAAAGTTTTCTTTCATAAGTTATGCCATACGGGAAAAACATTACAGGATAAGAATTGTTTACCCTAAGCTGAAAATCCGGCTACGTCCCTGGGACCTGTCCGTTCCGGCAACGGATCATTCATCCATCAGTTTTAATTCCCGCAATATTTCTTTGGTTATAACATACCGTGCCTGACTGAGCCTGTTAAAATCGCGTGTTTTAAAATTCAGGGCATAAAAGAATGGCTTGTTGTTTTTCTCTATATAACCGACCATCCACATGATCCATTCATCATTGGAAAGCTTACCGCTGCCTGATTTTCCGCTGAGTGTAAACGTACCGGAACGGTCAATGATTATAATATCCTTTACTATGTTTATGGAGCGCCTTGATACGGGCAGGTTGTAATTATAAAAATTCCGCAGGAAATCAACCTGTTGATTTGCACTGATGCGGAACAATCCTGATAACCAGAATTTTGCAGGAGGGCCTGTAAGATCTTTATTCCCATAATTGAAAGCATTTACATAGCGATGATAGGCATCGATGCCAATCTGTTCTGCGAATCGAACATATACCCATACACATGAATTTTCCATGGCTGTTATTAATGTCTGGTCCATATTCCATGATTTGTTAGGCCACTCATCTCCGTCCCATCGTATTATTTCGCTTGTATCCCTGACTATTTTTTCTTCCAGGGCAATCAACGTATGGGGAATTTTAAAAGTGGATGCCGGAATATAGCCCGTATCACACAACGCCGCATTGTACCGTGTGTATTCATTGTTTTTTTGATCGTACACGACAAAACAACCGTCCACGCCATACTTTTCAAATTGTGGTTTTAGATCCCTTTCCGTTATTGTTTGGGAGAACCCATTTGGAAACAAGGTGCAGCTTAATAAAATGATCCATAACTTTTTCATATAAATAAGATTTGGGGTTGGTCTGGATTTACTTGTTACGTCTCGCATGCAAAAGCCACCCATTGCCTTCAATTGCCCGGATGGCATTGTACATCTCATGCTGGCAAAGTACGTATGAATGCTGTCCTTTGCATGTTTTGCCCTTCGGATCATTTTTATAGAAACCCTTAATAACCGGCAGTGCTTTTTGAGAATGGATCTGGCCCAATGTCCATATAGCTATTCCAGACCGGCTATAATAGGAATTTTTATCATCCAGCAGGTATGCTATCAATGCATCTTCCGCAGTGCCGGCATATTGTTTTTTGACGACACGGATATTATCCTTTACATCATGGTCGATCCAAAGCCACAGGGCGCAAACGGCACCGAGGAAAAGGACAGCAAGTCCGGACGCGATCGTCCAAATAATTCTTTTCATGGGGCTGGCAATTCTCATTTTTGGTTGGAATTAAGGATGTTTTTACGCTCATTTCATGCTTTTGAATCCATATATTCCGGAAAGCAATATATGATGGATGAGGAGTTCTTTGAATTTATCAATTTCCTCGATGTTGGGCACAACGAAGCTGAGAAATGTCATGGGCCTGGTATGAAACATTCTACGCCAAATTTATATAAAACCGGCGATTTTCAAAGAATTATTTAACCCGCAATCGGGAGACCCAAATTCCTGTGAAAACCATATTGATGTAATTCCAGGCATAATGACCAGGGATAAGAATAATCCTGTCTGTACGGCGACGTTCATATATATCATAACGGATTAATATATGAATTGTGGTGGTTTTTGATTAAAAACTTGACTTTCGTTTTCTGATATATTAGCTTAATGGGGTTTTTCTGCCTGAACGCACGATGGTTGAATTTTCATAATCATGTTAATAATTCCACAATAGGATGAAAACAGTTCACTTGATTGCAGGAAAGCTTATGGCCTTTTCCGGTGTATGGCATATCGCACTTTTCCTGAATGCTAC
>RPQN01000329.1 GCA_003819715.1 Ignavibacteriota bacterium
ACATTTTGTGCCTGAGTTAACCGGACTTCAATATTTTTCAGGTGTGCGGACGTCCCGACTCCAAGAAATGTTTTATTGGACCTGACGGTGATCGTATCAGGACCGATCAGCTCACCTGAAAAGCGAACCACATGCGGATTCGCATCGCCGAGGTATGTTTTTAACTGGTTGATGGTCGTTGCATCGACCGTATCTCCCAGCGCTCCGCCAAAGACCCAAAACGGCGTCCCCCGGTCGTCTTCCACCGATGCATAACCGATGATCGCGGAATCGGGTTTCATACGCGATGGAAGAAATCGCGCAACGGCATTCACGTTTCCATGAACTTCAAATGTAAAGACCGAATCAGCGCTCGTTTCTTCTCCCGTCCAGCATTGAAACATCGATCCTGGTTTCGCGTTCGCATGGAGTGTCACGATCGTTCCTTTGTCGTAATACGTTTTGACCGGAGTATACCAGACCGTGCCCCAGGCTGCACTGTCACTTTTCACGGTGAGGACAAATTGCGGAGTACACGCCGCAGCGGAAGGGGCAGTCCCGACCACCATAAAATAATCCAGATTCGCAATTCCGCCGCTGCGAGCCGCTTCCAGTCGAATTTTGTGATCGCCTGCGGTCAACGGTACATCGACCGTCCTGAGAGACCATTCCGTCCACGCTTTGTTGGTATAAAAGAACAGGAGTGTATCAATGACGGTGTTTCCATCAATAACTATTTTTGAATCGCGGCGATTCACCGAATCTCCTCCAAAGGCGTATCTCCATCCGATCGTATAGATTCCATCGGCGGGGGCCACGATTTCCCAGCTCACCGTTGTCCCTACTCCATTGAACGCATCGATATACCCTGTACCGGTCCATCCGGACAGGTTGGTCATCACAGAGCCGTCCATCGTGCATTGGCCGAGCGCATTCTCTTGAATAATGAGTGTATCCTGTGCCGCAAGCGGCATGGACATCGCAAAAAACAGTAGAGCAGCAATCGAAACTCTTTTCATTCCAATCTCCTTGAAGAGGTTCAATGGTACCTTTTGATCGTGAGCGTATCAAATCTTATGATGATACACTCTTCATCCCTTCTCCCTCTATTCAATGTTGGAATTAAAAAAGTACGCTTCAAGAAAATTTATTGTAAAAAAATCGATAATGCGGATGCGAGGTGAATCATTGTTCCATAGGTCATCAATGAAATCCTCAAGCTATTTACCGGAGCAATCGGTAAGCGGATTCCAATCGCCCAAAATATGCTGCAGCGAAAAATGGGCTGCTTCATCCGGTGTTAATTGATGCGACCATGTGACACGCTTCCCCGGCTGAAATCCGTCGCCGGTATTGTTATACTCTGAAAAATAAGCCGTTTTTTCCGTCTCTGTTTTATTCCAGTTGCTCCATCCTTCGGGATGGATCATCGCACCGAGATTACAATTGATATAGGCCACCTTTGCGAACGGTCTCCATGGACGGCCAAGATAGACGGAACCTTGGGGCGCATCACCGGTGACCATGCAATTCAGGAAGACAAATCCGTATCGGGATGTCTCCAGGGTTGAAGCGGCAGTGACGATTCCTCCTCCTTTACAGAAAATCCTGCAGCGGTCAAAAACGGCCGTAGACCAGCCAAATATAAAATCGACCGTGCCTTCGATAGTGCAATTTTTAAAATACTGCCGGCTTTTTTCTCCATGCGGATAGAGCGTATCCTGAAATCCGAGAAACCGGCAATTGACAAATTTTACCCTGTCGCCGTCGATGCGAACGGCAACGGCCTGTCCGACGGGACCGGCAGAATTCTCAAATGTGATATTTTCTGCAATGAACCCGTCGCCATAAATAAATATGCTGGAAGAACCGCTCGTCCCCATCTCTTCGCCGAAACAGTTCTTCTTTTGTGCGTAGTCATCGTATGTCAGAATCGTTTTTTCTGCAGACTCTCCGACGAAGGTGACATTTATTTTTGTGGGCGGGAGAATCAGTTTTTCCTTATAAATTCCATTTTTAATCATGATGGCAGTGCGCTGATTCCGCAAATCGGGCACCGCATTGATCGCCTCCTGAACAGTCTTAAAATTTCCGCTTCCATCCAATGCCACGATAAAATCGGGCCGGGTTTGAGCTCTCCCGGGAATACCGCAGGAGAAGAGCAATAAGCCGACCAGGCCAATGAGCTTTTTTAATTGTTTTATCCTCAGGGGACATGGACATGATTTGTTTATCTGCCGTTTATGATACAAGGCTTTTCACTCCCTTCCTCAACGTAAACACCGCAACAGCATTGAACGCGGGTTTTCTTTTTGACAATTCTTTGTCGTCATCGTCCGTACGCATATGCAAAAAAATAAAGCCTCCGAGTCATACAATGCTTCGGAGGCTTATCAATGAGATCCTCAACCATACTACAAGTCACTCTCCAAGCACGAGACGTAAGCTTCTTACTTCAAGAGCAGCATCCGCTGTATCCGGGACGTTCCTTCAAATTGCAGACGGACAAAATAGACGCCCGATGCCAGCCTGTTCCCGGAAAACTCCTTTGAAATAATCTGACCCGACCTCGCCACATCATCAAAGAGAGTCGCAACTTCCTGTCCAATGACATTATATACCTTCAACGAAGCGTGACCGTCCCGCGGGACGACAAATTGTATTTGTGTGGACGGGTTAAACGGATTCGGGAAGTTATTATACAATTTCAACTCTCGCGGCACCGATGCTGCAATCTGTTCATTCTCCACTGAGGTGAGAATAAACGGCATATTATCGTTCGCTCCGGCATTGACCGGCATCCAGTCATAAAGAATCTGATTGGAGACTGCTGATTTTTTTGCAAAGATATTTGCCAACGAATACGTGACTGCTTCCGTGTTGGTTAACTGACGGGCCTGATTTGCCGTCGGCCATCCGG
>RPQN01000330.1 GCA_003819715.1 Ignavibacteriota bacterium
CATCCAATGAACCATAATTCGCTTTCGGGAGAAGTTGTTCCACGATCTGGCTGAATTGATCGCTCAGGATGTGCTGAATTTCCCCGGCATCCGATTGGATTGGTGTGGAGAGGAATTGCGAGAGATTCCCTCGCGTTGTCTGAACCGTCTTTGCTGTTACATCCGTTAAATAATTCTGCCAGGAGGTTTTTATCTTTTCCGATTCGTCATTGAATTCTGTTCGAAAAACCGTCAACGATTTTGCATACTCCTTTGCCGTCACCGTTTTACGGGGTTGATGCAGGACGGAATATGCGAGTACCGGAATTTCAAAAGACAGCACATCATAAATGCTCATGATTCACCTCCCTATTTTTTTCTCTTAAGATAGTTGACAACTTTCAGAACAGTCCAGCAATTCACAACTTGATTTGGTTCAAGCCACCCTTTTCGTGCGATTCCAACTCCGAAGCGGACATCTTGAAGGCCGTCAATTTTGTGCGCGTCCGGATTGATGAAAATGAGAACGCCTTTTTCTTTCGCAAGCTTGAGATATCTCCAATCCAGATCGAGACGCATGGGATGTGCATTAATTTCTATCGCTTTTCCATAATCAGCGGCGGCCGTGATTATTTCCGGGATATTCACCGGATACCCTTCGCGCTGCAACAGGAGCCGGCCCGTCGGATGTCCGAGCATGGTGACGTTTTTGTTCTTCAGTGCTTTGATGATCCGTTTTGTCGATTCGCTTTCGGTCATTTTAAATTTGCTGTGAATGGATGCCACGACGTAATCGAATTCGGCAAGCAATGAATCGTTGTAATCGAGAGAACCGTCCGTGAGAATATCGCATTCTACCCCTTTAAAGACCCGGAAGGAGTTAAAACGTCCGTTCATCCGGTCGATCCGCTTCATCTGATCGCGTGCTTTTGCAGGCGACATTCCGCCTGCATAGGCCGCCGCCTGGCTGTGATCGGCAAATCCAATGTACTGCCATCCAAGGCGTTGTGCTGCTTCCACCATCTGATCGATCGTGTTCAATCCATCGCTGTCGGTGGAATGGCAATGAAATGTCCCCCGAATATCGGTCCACTCGATGAGTTTTGGGATCTTATGCTTTTGTGCAGCGTCAATCTCATCCGTATTTTCTCTGAGTTCCGGCGGAATGTAGTCAAGGCCCAGGTGCCGGTAAATATCTTCTTCCGTGGCGCAAACAGGATTTTTTTTCTTTGATGATGCAGACTTGGATTCTGCGATCCTGCTAAAACCGTACTCATTAAGACTCAGTCCACGTTTCCGTGCGAGCGATCGCAGTTCCACATTATGCTCTTTGCTGCCGGTAAAATAATTCAACGCAAAAGGATATTCCGATTCGGAGACGACCCGAAGATCACATTGAATTCCATTCTTTAATATTACGGCGGACTTTGTTTCACCTTGTGCAATGACCGATTCGGCATCTTCCTGCTTCGTAAATGCCGCCATGATTGCTTCGCGGGATTTTTCCGCCGCACTCAAAAGAATATCGATATCACCGATGATTTCTTTTCTGCGTCGGAGACTGCCGGCATAGGTGCAGTCCTTGACTCCTTTTATCTGCGTCAGCATGGCAACGATCTTTTCGGCGGATTCAAACGCCTGCGGAAAGAGATGTTTATCGCTGCTGCGCTCGAGATGATCAAGGCTTTTTAGAATATTTTCTTCTGTTTTTTCGCCAAATCCATCTATTGAACGAAGGTTCTGCTGATGGCAGGCGTCCCGTAACTCCGCAATAGAGCTGATATGTAATTTTTCGTAAAGGATTTTAATTCTCTTTGGACCCAGGCCCTGTATACGAAGCATCTCGAGCACACCGGAAGGGATCTTCGCCCGGAGTTCTTCATGCAGTTGAGCTTTTCCGGTATTCAAGAGCTCGGTAATGGTGGCGGCAATTCCCTGACCGATCCCTTTGACCGACGTAAGAGATTCCGATTGAGCAAGGGACTGAAGGTTGTCTGTCAGGCCTTCGATAATCCGTGCGGCATTGTGATATGCGCGCGAACGGAATGGATTCTCCCCTGTCAATTCAAGGAGAGTTCCAATTTCGTCTATCACTTCACTGACTTGCTTATTTTCCATCTATATCGCTTCTCTCGCCGCGGATGTCGATTCTACTGCAGCACCGGCGAGAAGAACGTCCTGATATTGGTATAATCGCTGCACTGCCGGTTCCAGTTCGGTATAGTGCATCATCTCCTGCCGTACCTTCGATGCACCGTATAAACCCTTCAGATAACCGCTGTAATGCTTGCGGAACTCCATAACTCCTTTTCGTTCTCCTTTGCATTCGGTAGAAAGCATAAGATGCTCGATAAGAACGCGGAACCGCTCTTCAATGGTCGGATCGGGAAGCGGTGACCCTGAAGCAAGGAAATGCTTTGCCTGTTGAAATATCCAGGGGTTTTCGATAGCCCCTCGACCGATCATAACGCCATCGCAGCCTGTCTCTTGAAATGCCTGCGCGATTTTTTGCGGCGTCTCTAAAGAACCATTCGCAATAATGGGGATCGAAACGGCTGATTTAACTTTTGAGATCCATGAATAATCAGGTTCTCCCTTATGGGCCTGCGACCTTGTCCGGCAATGGATCGTCAGAGCGGCGGCACCGGTCTGTTCGACCATTTTCGCAATTTCGATAATTTTAATTGACTCAGCATCCCACCCCAGGCGTGTTTTTATCGTGACGGGAAGGCCGACATTTTTCACGACTGCGAGTATAATGCGTTCCATTTTTGGTATATCGCGCAGGAGGCCTGAACCGGCCCCGCATCCGACAACGTTCCGCACCCAGCACCCGCAGTTGATATCGATGACATCCGGCTGTAAACTTTCCGCTA
>RPQN01000331.1 GCA_003819715.1 Ignavibacteriota bacterium
CGGCCGGGCCGAATGAAAAATGGAGTTGAGATGCAAGTTCATCAAAAATATCCTGCGCATTCGTGATAAGTTTTGCGCGTCCCTCGCGGATGAGTTTATTGGTGCCGCCGCTCCGCTTCTCGGTGATATTCCCCGGGACCGCAAAAACTTCACGGTCCTGATCGAGCGCCGTGGATGCCGTGATGAGCGCGCCCCCGTCTTCCGCCGACTCGATCACAATAGTTCCGAGTGTAAGTCCGCTGATAATGCGGTTGCGTCTCGGAAAGTTTGATGCGTCGGGCGTGGTGCCCATCGGAAATTCAGAAACCACGGCGCCTCCTTCAGCGATATGGTCCATCAGCTTATTATTTTCAGGAGGATAAGGAACATCCAGTCCGGAGCCGATGACGGCGATGGTGCGTGTGCCGCATTTTAATGCCGCAGTATGAACGATGGTATCTATGCCGCGTGCCAATCCGCTGACGATGGTAATGGAGTGCTTGGCGATTTCACGTGTGAGACTTTCTGCGACGGAATGGCCGTACGGCGTGGGATGGCGTGTTCCGACGAATGCAAGAGACCGTGCGTCGGCTTCCATGAATGATCCCAGGATAAACAGATATGCCGGCGGATCGTAAATTTTACGGAGGAGATCGGGATATTCCTTGTCCCAGAGCGTCACGATCCTGCCGCCGATTTTATTCAGGAGCTTCAATTGATCGTCGGCAAATTTCTCTCCGCCCGAATGGTGGAGAATGTTGGAGGCAAGCTTCCGGTCGATTCCGGGAACGGAGATAAGTTCATGAGCGGTAGCGGACAGGACATGTTCCGGCGATTTGAAATGCGCGACGAGGGCGCGAATTTTCTGCGGTCCGATCCGCGGGATTGCGGAAAGCCGGAGGAGTTCTCGAACGTTGATCATAACCAAAGTGGTAGTAGGTGTCACTGCCCGGCAGAATGATCGATAGCGGACGAATAAATCCTGCGTGATCCTTTTCTCGTGAAAAAAGAGATTCGGTCGCTATTTATTTATAAGAACCCGGGCAGTTGGTAGTGAAAAAAATTATTTACTTCGTCGGGATGTCCATTCCGTCCACCACAGCGACAATCACGGAATGAACCGGAATATCCTCCCGTTTCAGGATTTGTCTGGCGCCGGTCCCTTCCTGCATCACCAGAACGGTATCGCCCACCCCTGCATCCACGCGATCGACGGCAATAAGATCGCGTCCAATGAATGCGCCGTTGAGATCAATGGGTTGAACAATCAGGAGTTTGTGCTCGCGAAGCGCCTCGTTCTTTTGCGTGGCAACAAGTGTTCCGATGACTTTAGAGAGGATCATGGTTCATTCCCAGATTAGTGCGGTGCATACATCCCGAAACCGAACGGTGAATACTGCATGGTAATGCCGGCGGAATACGTTCCTCTATCACCGATGGTAAAAAAGAAACCGGGTGAAAACGGCGATTTTGCGAATACGCCGGGATAAATATTAAGACGTATGCGTTCCAGATAAAACTCGGAGATCAGCAGGGAAGCAAGGAGCGAATTGTTCCTGTCGTAAAATATTCCGCACGCTGCTCCGACGTGAATGGAATTTGTTCCGATGCCGTTGGTGACATCCACTTCCCAGACGCTCGTCTGTGTCACGCCGCCGCCGAGAGAAACGGCATCCTCGTCATCGGTGTTCAGCGAGAGGCCGAGCAGCGTTGATTTGCCGAGATAGAGGAACGCACGGGTCCGTTTTGATTCGGTGACCGGATAGCGCATCACGAAACTATGTCCAAAATTTCTGAACGAAAGCGGGTGAAAGGAAATGGAGGGCTGGGGCGACCAGTCGTTCATTTGAAAATTCGAAGAAAAGTACTCCGCGACGCCGTCAAAACTGAAGAACACAATTCCCAGGGGATCGAAGATGCAGAAATCCGCAATCGCATCGGTGTTCCCGTGAATCGCGGGGCCGTTTTCGATCAGTTCGTTGATGAAATGATACCCCATGGCTGTCGCTGCACCAAAGAAAAATGGGAGCGGATATCCGTGGTAATCGTACCATTCGGAAAGCTTCCGGTATTCCATACCGCCGCCGATAAGATGAAGCGTGTAATTGGGCGCCCATTGCGCCTTCGCAATATTGAAACTTGTCGGGAACACTTCCTGGTTGAGAAATTTATTCCAGCCGTACCGGCTGATATAATAGCCCGGAGCAGTCACGCTTCGCCATACACTGGTGGCCTGCACATTCCAGAGAATACCGTCGGCCCGGGTGGAGCTGTTGTACGATTGAAGCACATCCAGCCCGCCGTTCATGAGAACACCGATCGGATTGAACATCGCATCGGAACCGTACTCCAGCGGACGATAATAATAATATTTTTTCTCTTGCGACAATGCAGTCGATGTTAAAACATATATTGTCAATACGACGCAACACCATCTCATAATGAAGCCACCACTAAAATATTTTCAACTTAAAATTTGTCTTAACTATTGCGACTCAAATTTATTTGAACCCGTTACCGAAATGCATTTTACTACGTCATGCGAGCCCGACACACTTGCCCGCCGTCTTTTTGGCGGGGCCGGGCGAAGCAATCTCGTTTTTAGCATGGATTCTGCACTGAGATTGCTTCTCCCGACTCCGTCGGGATCGCAATGACCAGTCAATATGATTTTTTCAGCAACCTGTAAAAATTCATTTCATAACGACGAACGATGCCGGTATTAATTTAATTGCTCGCCAGCATCTCCGCTGTAAATTTCTTTACGAGTTCATCCGCTTCGGCTTTTGTATGTGCTTCCGCGATAATGCGGATGATCGGTTCCGTGTTCGATTTGCGCAAATGGACCCACGATTCA
>RPQN01000332.1 GCA_003819715.1 Ignavibacteriota bacterium
AAATGAGTAAGATCGAAATATGACATTTCTCTGGATTTATATCTGTATCATCGGATTTGTACTTTTTATCGTGATGGCCATTACCGCCCGGCCGCAGATGGCGGCCTCACCCACCATCCTTGAGCTTGCCGAGGAGGCGAATACCCTGCATAAACGGCCGTTTTTTTTCAAAATCTTCGGGTTCTTTTTGCCTATGACAAAAGTGATCGCCAAGGGCCTGGGGCCGGAAAAGATGGCGAATCAGCTTGCCCGGGCGGGTTTACGCTGGCTTCCCGAAGAGGTTGTTTTAGTCTGGCTTTCGGCCTTTGCGGTCCTGTGTATTTTTGCCAATTGGGTTTTAAACCAGGTGATGGGCAGGGTCGAGCCTTCGATCATGCTCTTGTTGGTCATGGTCGGGCTGTTAGTCCCGAGGTTCTGGTTAAGCATCAGGGCAGCTGCCCGTAAAAAGCGGATCCTGCGGACATTGCCCGATGCAGTGGACTTAGTGGCCATGTGCGTCAACGCCGGTCTGGACTTTAGCCTGGCTGTTAAGTGGGTCGTGGATAAATCAAAGCCGGGGCCCCTGGTAGATGAGTTCTCGTATGTCCTGTTGGAGACCAAGGGCGGTAAAACCCGCAGGCAGGCGCTTAAAGATATGGCAAAACGGGTAGAATTACCGGAAATGAACTCTTTTACCCGTGCTCTTACCCAGGCCGAACGTTTGGGTGCTCCAATCGAAGCAGCCTTAAACCGGTTGGCTGACGATATCCGCGATATGCGCTTTCGAAGAGCCGAAAAAGAAGCTTTACTTGCGCCTTTAAAGATGCTCGTCCCCTTGATCTTCTTTATTATGCCTGTCGTAGCTATCACAGTTGGTGGACCAGTAATTCTTCAGTTCCTCTCCACCGGATTTACAACTAAGATGTAGCCTGAAACACTCGTAGGGGGTTAAATGTCCCTTATTGAGTGAAATTAAACCGCAATCTGCGTTTTAGGCCGATTGCGGTTTTTTATTGATCCTGCCTTGGTTTTGCTTAAATTGAAGTAAGACAACTAACCACAGGGAACAAGTGAATATTGTCCACTCTGACGTTATGTCCATTCTGATTTGTAGAGATATTTGTCCATTCTGTTTTCAACTTATGTCTATTTGCTTTGGTTTGGCAAATCAGTTTTGGGTTCGTTCTTCAACTCGAGATATAACCAATGAAGGGGCAAATTAACCCGGCACATCGGGGTTACAAAAGAGGGTTGTTTTAATGCCCTTTAATTTCGAGCTATTTTATGATCAAAATAGTGCCCTTTTGGCGCTCGAAAAGGGTAGCTTTAGAGCATTAAAATGAATTAATTTTTAGCTTTTTTCCACGGACCAAACTGGCTGCGAATAAAGCATTAACAGAATGAAAACGTTACCTTTTTTTCTCGAAAATTATCTTGACACTATATATATACAATGTTATACTTCAAATGCAATAAAAAGTAGTGTAACAAAAAGCCACGGTTGAAAGGGTAAACCCTGAGAAATCAGGGGGCACAAAGCCACGGGTCTTATCTTCGAATTTAGTTTTAAGAAAGACAGCCGGGTTGCCGAATACCGACGGGAAGTCAGTATTTTAGCCCGGCTTTTTATTTGTAGTCTTATTAAGTAGTTTTACAAAGCTTTAACCAGACGCGATGAGCGAAACGGAACGAGCGATAAGACAAATGAGATTTGGGGTAAGGGGAAGTTCTGTTTTTCCATTTTTATTTAGGTACAAATAAAATATGGACACAGAAAAGAGAGAGCCCGAAACCGAAAACCAAGCGACCATCCCGGTCGCCGAGCCACAGTTTAAGTCCGGCTTCAAAGCCTGGATTCGCACTGTGGCTTTTTTGGTGGTGGCTGTCTTCTTACCCGAGCAGGTTGCCCAGGCAGCCCAGTATGATTGGCGTGTAATCTGGAACCGTCCCACCAGCGTTGCCCTCGCTCCTTCCTACGTCAAAGATGTAACCAACATTCAGGTTCCTCTGGCGATTAAGAACATCCTCAAGGATATCGCCAATAAGCCCGTTACCAGCATCAAGCTTTCCCCCACCTTAAGCGTTGAATTAGACAAGCCTTTAAAGATCTCCAACCGCAGGATCGATGAGATCTTTAACTGGTTAAAGGGCAGGACCTGCGGTTCAAAGGCCCTGTCTGATTTCCTGAACTACCAGGGTATCGCGGCGGCTGAACAGGATGCGGCAGTCTTTGCGCTGACGGTTGACATTTTAAACGATGTGGTTAAGCCCGTAGGTAACCCCGAGGTCATCAAGAACTCGCTTTATGCCCTGGCTAAGACTTCCGAGTTTTACGGGTTTAAATTGAATCCGGTCAAGATCGATCCGGAGTTGATCAACGGTAAAGACGTCGCTACCATCGTTCCTTTCATCGCCCACTTTAAAGGCGACCACTACGTTTTGGTAAGTAACATTACCGTTGATAAGGTTTATTACATCGATGAACACAAGGAGGAGTTCCTCCCCAAGGAGAAATTCCTGCAGAGGTTCAGCGGCAATGCCCTTATCGGCGTGGACGCAGGTGTTGCCCGCCAGCTTACCGACAAGGAAGCCAAAAAGGTCCTTGGTGCCGGTTACGATGACAATTACTATTCCAGCAATACCCAGACCTACATTCCTCCGGTAACTACCAGCACAAATACCAATTATTACTCCCAAACTAGCTCAAGCACGAATTATTCCCTGGGTGGAACCTATTTCCAGTCTAGAGATAACTGGTATTCTGATGGAACCGGAACCGGCATTTACGGAGTAAAGATGCCCTGGCTGCAGACGCCCGGATGGAAAGAGATTGCGCTAAATCTCGCGGTCATGGGA
>RPQN01000333.1 GCA_003819715.1 Ignavibacteriota bacterium
AGGGAATGGCGATCATCGCATAGGTCCCGTACGCCATGCCGATGCTCAAGAGCACACCCATATAGAAACCGTAACGCACTCCTTCCATGGTCCCTTTTCCTTCATATCCCTTTGAGAAGATAAAGGTCACCATGAATGAAACCACGAGTTTCACGATGTGCATAATCCACATCTTCTGCATCATATCCGGCCGCCAGAGGCTGGCCGTTGCCTGATAGGCGTTCATCAGGAGAAAGCCGTGGACAATGATATCCATCATTTCCAAAAGAACAAACGTCACAACGAAACCGATGAGTAATTTTTTCATGGTCCCTCCTGTTAATTTATTGTTTGATGTAAGAATCGGAATTAGGAATGTCTAACGGTACAAAAAATGACAATTGATTGCAAGCCGTTAAACAACGCAATTCCATTGATGAATATTAATTCACTTGCTTTATTGTGGGCATATGCCCATATTGAAGTATGCCCAGACGAAAGTGCTGCAGAATGATCGGTTGTTTACCGGACAACACCTACTACAAACCGAAAGGAATTCCTGCTTCGGAGCTTGAGGAGACCGTGTTGACGCTGGATGAATACGAAGCGCTCAATCTTGCCGACTATGAACAGCGATATCAGGAACAGGCGGCAGGAGCGATGCACATTTCGAGGCAGACCTTCGGACGAATCATTGAGTCCGCACATTATAAAATTGCGGAGGCATTGATCCATGGTCACGCGATACGAATCGAAGGCGGAGAAATTGCTCTCCGGAAGAACAGGAAAGCGGTGTGCAAACGGTGCAAGAGTAAATTTGATCCGCTCAATGGGAAGCCATCGAACGGACCTTGTCCACACTGCAAACAACTCATCGGAACATAAACGACAAAAAAGGAATACGGTTATGAAAATTGCATTGCCCTCACACCAGAACAACATTGATGATCATTTCGGTCATTGTGAATATTTTACCGTGCTCACCATCGATGGGAATAAGCAGATCGTTGCCGAAGAAAACGTACAATCTCCGCAAGGGTGCGGATGCAAATCCAATATCGTCGAAACGCTTTCACAAATGGGTGTCACCCATATGCTTGCGGGAAATATCGGCAATGGTGCTGTCAATGTATTGAACAGCCGTAATATCCAGGTTATTCGCGGCTGCTCCGGCAATGTGAAGGCGGTGGCAGAACAATGGCTTACGGGTAACATAACGGATTCCGGCATTGTTTGTCACCAACACGAACAGGAATGTCAGCATTAAAGAATGCGTGTTCCAACTTCGCTGCCGGTGAAGAACCGGCGGCGGAATTTGTTATTCCCTGTTCCCCCGTTTCATTTCTTCAAGCTCGTGCCATCGCATATACAGGCGCTCGATGAACGCTTTTGCGGCTGCAAGTTCCTCGGTTAATTGAACGGTTTGATCGCCATGGTGCTCGTAAAAATCGGGTGCCGCAAACAACGCTTCGATGCGCGCCGCCTCCGATTCGGCAGCGGTAATATTCTTTTCGATGGTCTCAAGTTCTTTTGCTTCTTTCCACTTTAATTTATTTGCCTGCGGTTTCGGGCGTGTCTCCTGTTTTTCCGGTGCTGCGGAGAGTGCCGCTTGAGTCAATTGAGCCGACGCCTTTGCCTCTCTTGCTTTTCGCTTCTCTATATAATAGCTATAATCGCCTTCACTGAAGTGAACGGAGCTGTCGCCTTCAAACGCCAGTATGCCGTTGCAGACGCGGTTCAAAAAATACCGGTCGTGGCTCACGGCGATCACGCACCCGTTAAATGACGTGATTGCTTCTTCCAGAATGCGGAGGGTGGCAAGGTCCAGATCGTTGGTCGGTTCGTCCAGAATCAAAAAGTTGCCGCCGTTCTTCAAGACCTTTGCCAGGAGGAGCCGGCTTCGTTCCCCGCCCGACAGTTTCGCGACTTTCGTATTCATTCGATCATCCGCAAAGAGAAACCTTCTGAGGTAGGTCCATACTTTCATGCGCTCTTCGCCGAACATGATCCACTCGCGTCCCTCGCCCAGTTCCTGAATGACCGTATTCTCGTCGTTCAATGCCACACGCGACTGATCGATATAGTTAAACACCGTCCGTTCACCGATGACGACGCTCCCGCTCGTGGGCTGCAGTTCGCCCAGGACAATCCGCAGCAGCGTTGTTTTCCCGAGGCCGTTGCGCCCGATGATTCCCAGTTTTCGTTTTTTATCGAATTGAAAATCCAGTCCGTTGAACAGGCTCTTGCCGCCCAGTTCCATTCCAATCTGTTTCAAATTCAAAATGGTCGATCCGAGGCCCGGGGCAGGCGGAATGACGAGATCCACTTCCAGTTCCGGTTCCGGCCCCTGCTGCTCCACCGCTTCAAAATACGCCTGAAGCCGGCTCTTCGCTTTGGTTCTCCGTGCGCGTGCGCCGCGCCGGACCCAGGCGAGTTCCCGGCGTAAAAAGCTGTTCCGTTTCCTCTCTTCGGTCTCGAGCTGTATTGCACGTTCCGCTTTATCCAGTAAAAATTCGTCGTAATTGCCTTCGTGCGAATAGCATTCGCCGTCGGCGAGTTCAACGATTCTGTTGGCAATGGAATCCAGGAAGTACCGGTCGTGCGTCACAAAGAGACAGGCGCCGGAATAATGTTCAAGGTATTCTTCAATCCATTCAATCGACTCCGTGTCGAGGTGGTTGGTCGGTTCATCGAGAATGAGGAAGTCGGGCCGCGAGATAATGGCCTTGCATAAGGCGACGCGCCGCTTTTCCCCGCCGGAGAGCGTTTCGATGGCGCGCTGCTTGTCCGGTACGTTCAGCGAATGCATCGCGGTTTCGATCCG
>RPQN01000334.1 GCA_003819715.1 Ignavibacteriota bacterium
CACGCCGAGCACCCCCGAACCGCAGCCGGTCATCGAGATTGTTATTGAACAGGCAAACAAGCGCGTAAAAATCTTTGCAGGCGCCGGGAGCAATAATACCGCCGAGGTGATCGAGAAAACACGTTTCGCCAAACAAGCCGGTGCCGACGCGGTGCTCATTGTCGGCCCGTATTACAACAAACCGACTCAGAACGGATACATCCAGCATTTCAAAGCGGTGGGCGATGCGGTGGATATTCCCATCATCGTCTATAACGTCCCGGGACGAACCAGCGGCAACATCGAGGCTGCAACCGTGCTTCGGATGGCAGAAGAAATCCCCAATGTCGTTATGGTGAAGGAAGCATCCGGTAATATGGCGCAGGTTATGGAAATTGCCCGCAACAAACCGAAAGACTTTTCGCTTCTTTCAGGCGACGATGCGCTCGCCTATTCCATCATTGCACTGGGCGGCGATGGATGTATCTCGGTGGTATCGAACGAAGTCCCAAAAGAATACTCACAGCTCATCCGTTTATGCTTGAACGGTGATTTCAAGGAGGCATTAACGCTTCAGTTCCGCCTGCTTCCGCTGATGAATATTAATTTTATTGAATCGAGCCCCATCCCGGTAAAAACTGCGCTTGCGATGATGGGGATGATTGAAGAAGCCTTCCGCCTGCCTCTGGTGCCAATAACCGACGCCAGCCGCGCGAAGTTAAAGAAGGTGCTGGAAGATTTAAAATTAGTGTAACCTTTGACCTTGTCAAGATGCGCTACGAACGCTCCCTCGCTGTCTGGATCGTTTCTGCTTCCTTTAACTGATCGAGGGTATTGATTCCGCGGATTTCATCCACCATCGTTGTCCTGAGCGCTGAGACTCTCCATCGGTGTTTCGAAAAATATTCAAAAACATCGGTAAGATAATATTCCTTCTGAACATTATGCGGCGTTATTTGCTTCAGCGCTTCGAACAGTTTTTCCTTGTCAAAAATATAAATCCCTGAATTAATCTCTTTTACCCGGCGCTCCTCCTCTGTCGCATCCTTGTGCTCAACGATCCTTTTGACAGACTCATCATCGTTTCTGATAATACGGCCATATCCGGCAGGATCATCCAGGTCTGCAGTCAGAATGGTCGCAACGGCCTGCGTTTGAAAGTGATGGTTCACCAGACGCTGCATACTCCCGGCAGACAGGAGCGGAACATCACCGGAAAGAACAATCACGTCCCCATAAAAATTTTTCAACGCCTGTTCTGTTTGCATGACCGCATGGCCGGTGCCCAGCTGCTCCGTTTGTTCGGCAATTTCACTCCGGGGAAATAGTTTTTCGATATACTGAACGACCGCATCGCGCTGATATCCTACAATCACGATAACCGGATCCGCGTTCAGCTGGTATGCCAGATCCACGACATAATGGATCATCGGTCTGCCGAGAAGCTCGTACATCACTTTCGCCCTGGACGGATCCTTCATACGGGTCCCTTTTCCGGCTGCCATGATTGCCACTGCAACGCCGCGCGTCTTTTCTTCTTTCATTCGTTCTTCCTCATGGTCGGTATCAGGACAACGGTAAGAATTTGAACCCTCTCAAATGTTCATGGGAGAGTAACGATAATATTATCAATAAGTCGTGTGGTTCCAAATCGTACCGCGAGTGCGATAAGCACTTCCGGAGGTGTTATGGTATCCGTTTCCTGAAATAGTTCCGGGTTGATAAATGCAATATAATCGATCTGACTGGGGTTTCCACCCGTAATGATCTCTTCCATCTCACGACGGAGTTCTGGAACGTCGTGATTGCCTTTTTGAATCTTGTTCGCCGCATACTGGAGCGAACGGGAAAGCACCAGCGCATTTTTTCGCTCGGTTTCGCCGAGATAGACGTTGCGGGAACTTAATGCCAATCCATCTTCCTCCCGGACGATGGGTGCCAGAAGAATGTCGATATCGAAATTCAAGTCTTTCACCATCCTCCGGATAATAAACGCCTGTTGTGCATCCTTCTGTCCGAAGATCGCGAGATGCGGTTTGGTGATATGAAAAAGTTTCGTCACGACCGTGGTCACGCCCCGAAAATGAATCGGACGAAATGCACCTTCCAGTATGGTCGATACACGCTCCACTTCCACCTTGCTTTCAAATCCGTCCGGATACATTTCATCAACTTCCGGAGCAAAGAGGATATCGGTGCCGGCATGTTCGGCAATGCGCTGATCGCGTTCAAAGTCGCGGGGATAGCTTTTAAAGTCTTCGTTCGGTGCAAATTGTGTGGGATTGACAAATATCGTAGTCACGACCAAATCTGTACGAGAACGGGCCAGTTCAATCAGGCGTGCGTGTCCGCGGTGCAAATATCCCATGGTGGGAACAACCGCAATTGTTTTATCGGCTTGCCTGTACCGGTCAGCAAGGTCCTGCATTTCCCGGATGCTTTTTACAATCTGAATGGACACCCTTCTCCCCGTCAAGATCCTGTCAAATGCCGGATGACTTTGGTCGTTGTTTCTTTCAGCTCTTTCCGGTGTACCACGAGGTCAACGAAGCCTTTCTCCAGCAAAAACTCCGACCGCTGAAATCCGCTGGGCAAATCTTTGCCGATGGTTTGTTTGATCACACGCGGACCTGCAAATCCGATCAGCGCTGCAGGTTCGGCAATATGGATATCGCCCAGCATGGCGTAACTCGCGGTAACGCCGCCTGTAGTCGGATCCGTCAGGATGGAGATGTACGGAACACCTGCATCGGAAAGCTGTGCGAGTTTTGCACTCATCTTCGCCATCTGCATCAGCGACA
>RPQN01000335.1 GCA_003819715.1 Ignavibacteriota bacterium
AATTTCGCCGAATAGCCGTCCTCCGATTCAAACACGGCAGCCACACGAATTCGGTAGTTCATCAGCTTCTGTATAAATTCACCGGCAAAGCGGGAACGAAGATCGAAAAAGGCGGGTGGCAATGCCTGCGAGTGAAGCAACAGTCGATTCGTTCTACTCTCAGTACAGGAAACAATGATCATTTTGGCATCTTCAATTTCTTCAATGCCTGACCGACATTCCAACAAATTGAATGTACCGGCATTAAATAGAAGAATATCCATTTGTGTCATTTACTTTTACCTCACGGATTTGCTCCCGATAACTGGAGAGGCGGAGTTTGTACCTGAGACACGCGTTGCGTGTCTCCATACTTGTTCTACTCAATCATTTTTATAAAATCTACGAATTGCTCCTGGCCTTTGTGAACGGGACTAACATAGGTACTTCCTGTTGATATTTGACATACGTATCGCCGAATTCCAGGACAAGTTTTTTCTCTTCAAGGATTGTCCCTATGATAACATAGACCGACAACACTGTGTTGACGACTATATCCATCAGTGTATATGTCTGACACCACAAATAGACAATCAAAGCTAAATACATGGGGTGCCGCATCAGACCCAGAAGTCCATCCCGCTTAAGGTCTCCCGATGGGTTTGTTGGTTTTCCCATGTTGAGAATCTGGCGAATGCCAAAGAACGACAATGAATCATAGTTGAAGAAAAAGGCCCAAAAGAACATACCTAAAGAACCTGCAACCAGTACTTTCCGCGCAATATTCAGAGCTGGTCCATCCGTAATGATTATTGCAGAATCGAATTGTCCCGTATACTTGATCAAAAGAATAAGCAACGCGAGTGAAAACAATACATAAAAGGCCCTGTAAAAGGCATAAGATTTCTTGAGTGAACGGGCGAGGAACGTTGTGAAGCTTGTGCTAATCAGGTAACTATGAAGTGCGCAATAAGCCGACCATAAAAATACGATTTGTATGTATTCCATTATTAGGTCCTATCGAGATTTGGTTTTTCGTCTTGCGTCTTTTTAGCTGACGTTCATTCCGTTAGTTAAACCCCATATGTATCAATAGCCAATATGTTTAAGCTTAACCGTTTTGTTTAAATCTAAACGGACTTGGTCTTGTCGTCTTCGACGTTCTCGCAAAAGCAACACCGGTATGGCGACTATCGCCCCAACTACTCCCGCAAAAACATTCATTACATCAAACGTATAACCCGGCAAATAGAGTTGAAGGATCTCGGCTCCAGTCACAAGGACTGCTGCGTAACGCCACTGACGTAAGGGGTTTGCTCTTTACGGCGAATGCCTGCCAAAAGGCAAATGTACAACCAGCAAAGAAATTTGGTGCGAAACCGATAACCCATAAGCCGTGCCGGCCGTTCGCGGCGGCCCGTATCCGGAGAGGGCTAACCGATGTTACCCAAAGTACAAATCAGATAAGGGCTGCGTAGAGGAAATATCTATCTCGATTGCTGTTGTGCTGATTTAAGGACACAATGGCTCCACGCTCATTCCATCAACTTGCTTGCCCGCCGTCTTGTCGGGCGGGAGCGCCTGGTTTGGCCGCAGCCTACGGAATATTTACTTGTTTATTGGTGGTTCTGCAGTCTTGCGTCTCATTGTCGAAACGCCCATCACGACACAGAACACTGCCGCTGCAACCAAAAACAAGCTGAATTCCCCATCTGATAAAAAACGAATACCGCCAGCTAATAATGCTAGCCCGGCCGCAATAAACCAGAGGATTGCTATAAGACGCTTGTTATTCAATAGACTATTCATGGTTTCTCCTTCTTCAATCTTCCGCCTAACGGATTGGCTCCCGATAAATCGAGGTGGAGCCAAGTAATCGTAACACGCAGGCGGAGCCCAAAAACTATGACACGCGAAGCGTGTCCCTCTATTTCTAGTTCATTTGGAAAAGAAATAATTAAGACTAATACATATGCTCGCGATGTTTAACGTACATAGTTGGCAACCGTCTGCTTGTCCCGAAGGTGGCAAAGCCTTGCCTTTGGCAGATCCCCTCTGGAGCGCCTGGTGAGGTTGACTGTTTATGTTATTGTACTCTTCCATTTCACCATCGCCATAGTTAATTGGCCGGAGAGTCTAGCAAAATCGCCTCCAATGAGCATTGCATCCAGTGCCTCTTGCTGCTTCCCTTGTGTTGCAAGTTCAAACAAACGGGCAGCTTCGATGTGGAATTTTGCATGCAATTGTTGGATGTTGTGCCAGTGAGGCGAGTTCTTTTCATCAGACGATAATGAATGCAGCCATTTACCAAAATCGCATTGATGATCGACTTTTATTTTGTCAACGGTGAAATCACCATTTCCTGATTCTATTGCCCGCCGAAGACGTTGCTTCCAAATTCCATGAGCACCAATCGTATTTTTGATTTCTTCTGAATGCAATATATGTTCCTATGAAAAAAGCACTAAGCTATAAAGACGAGCATCGAGTCAGGCAACCTAAGTATGGCTTAGATATAAATAACCTATAATTCATGCGGATGAGAGATGAAATATAGATTTGTAAATAATCTTTTGATTTGTCTTAATAGCCACTCCTGTTCACTGTGTCAGCCCAAACAATCAGCGGTGGAGCAATTGGCGTAGATCGGTATGCGGTAAATGTATCAGTTTTCGGCCGATAATGCAAGAAGCCAGTTAGTGGGTTAGTGAGAAAATGCTCTATGAGGCAAAGTAAGATTCCCATCAGAAACGTATGGGAATGACAGAGTTCTTGTTTGTCATTCCCTCAGC
>RPQN01000336.1 GCA_003819715.1 Ignavibacteriota bacterium
GCACGGTTCATTCAGGAACGGAAACGATATGATGCAGCGGCAATTGCGAGCGAACAGGCGGCTCATGTACACGGCCTTCGTATTCTCAAACGCAATGTGGAAAGCAGTCACCGCAATTTTACCCGTTTCATTGCGCTCTCGAGAAAAGCGGTTCAGCCTTCCGGCAATGTGAAAACGTCGCTCGTCTTTGCCGTCAAGGATATTCCCGGCGCCCTTTTCAAAGCGCTCGCGGTGTTCGCGTTGCGGGATATCAACCTGCTCAAGATCGAATCCCGGCCCATCATCGGCAAGCCATGGGAATATCTCTTTTACCTTGATGTCGAAGGAATGCCGGACCGCGACCCGCTCCGTCAGGCGTTGAATCATTTAAAGGAAGTCTGCAGCGTGGTTCGGGTTCTGGGCAGTTATAAACCTTTTCACAACTCCGTTCTCTCAAGACAGAACAGGTGAGCACCCTATGCAATTCGGATATGTGCTAAAAGAAGGATTTTCAGGTTTTCAGCGTGCCAAGCTTTCCATGTTTGCGGCGGTCTTCACCATTTGCGTGTCGCTTCTGCTGCTCAGTTTTTTTGCCATTCTCTTTCTGAACATCAATGGATTGGTCACATCACTCCGTGAAAAAGTGGAGATGGAAGCATTCCTGAACGAACAAATTACGAACGACCAGGTGACCGAAGTAAAAGGGCAGGTCGAAATGCTGGAGGGCGTACGCGAGGTCCGGTATGTTTCAAAAGAAGAAGCGGCGAAAATATTCAATGAAGAATTCGGTGAAGACATCTATAAGGTGCTGAACTTTAATCCGCTGCCGGCATCACTGAAAATATTTTTAAAGGACGGTTATAAGACCGCAAAGCATGCGGAGGTCATTTCAGATCAGATCCGGTCCATCAAAGGTGTAGATGACGTTATTTACCGGAAACAATTACTGGAAATGCTGGATCAGCGTGCAATGCTGTTTCTCTGGGTGACATTCGGCATCGGTATTTTTATTACCATCTCGTCCGTTATTTTAGTCGCGAATACGATCCGCCTTGCGATCTATGCCAAGCGTAAAATTATTCAGACCATGAAACTCATTGGTGCAACCCGGAGCTTTATCCGAACGCCGTTCCTCCTGGAAGGATTCCTTCAGGGCCTGCTCGGCGGGGCAATCGCTGCCGGTATTATTTTTACGCTCTTTCAATATCTGGAACAGTGGCTGACGGTCTCTCTCTCTCAGTTTGTCCGTGTCCAGCCGGTGTACTATGGCATCATGGTCGGCATCGGTTGTCTCCTGGGATTGCTGGGCAGCATGATTTCCGTCCGGAAGTTCATCAGTGAAGGGGTCACGAATTAATCCATTTGCGGCCCGTGGTCGAAGGCACATGGCTGTTTCTGTATCTCCTGCAGGGATGTGTCGGAGCGCACGTTGTTTCTCATGAAATAATTGTATCTCCATGATGAGGCATCGTTTACCAGTGGATCATTCTTCATGAAAAAAAATACTGTACCCATAATCCGGTTTATCGGCGTGTGCGTGCTGCTCACGTATGTCTCCTGCAAAAATCCAACGACCGGACCTCAGGAGAGCATCGGACCGGTTCCTCCGACTTTTTATCTTGCGCAAAATTATCCCAATCCATTTAAGGATACCACTTCAATTGAATATGGTATTCCGAGCTCCGGCGGGTCTCAATCGACGGTGACCATTATTGTCTATGATCTTTTTAAGAATGAACTGCGGACGCTGGTGAAGAACTCTTCCCATCCGGCGGGTACATTCAATACCAAATGGGACGGGATGGACAGCCGGGGAATCATTGTACCGTCAGGACTATACATCATCGAAATGAAGGGGTATACACCGCAGTCCACCATCATTCATATCACCACCATCAAAGAATAGTCAGCGGATATGAAAAAGTACATTGTGATCATGATGGCGGCTCTCTCTGTTGGGTATGGACAACAACAGGAACAGGATACACTCTTTATCCGCAAGGCGGAAGTGGATACTCTTTTTTTAACAGTGCCGGTTCCTGTCTTCAGTATGGGTGTTTCCGGAGGTGCCACGTTTCTTAATCCGGAATCGATCAATGACCAGATAGAATTCAATAATTCCGTTTTCAATGAATCACAATCGGCTGTCCATACGGTCGCACAATGGACGGCGTGGCTTTCATTCCGGCCAAAAAATATGCCGACGTTCTTCTCCGTCCGCGGAGAATACATTTCGGTTGCCCGGACATTCTCGTACATCGGGACGGTAACGGATGCAGCCGGGAGTATGGTCCGGACGTTCCGTTCGACCTTCACCTCCCGATATTCAGTTTATCCGTTTTCGGTCAATTCCGGAAGTTACATTCCCAAAACAACATTAAAAGCCGAAATCGGTTTTGTGTATGCGTACGCCACGCTGGACAACAGTACAAACATGAACTCGTACGGATCCTCATCAAACTCCTATGACGGTGAGGGATATGGCTTCCGCATGGATTTGCAGCAAATCGTGCCTCTCAGCGGGGCATTCAGCATGACGCTGGAAATAGGCTACCGGTACCTGGTACTGGATGATTTCCGCGACACCAGAGGCAGACGCCTGAATGATTTTTCCGTCAGTTATTCCGGTGTATCGGTTCAGGCAGGTCTCTCCTACGGATTCTAATAAAGAATCATTTAATCAATTCAGAAGACGTGAGATACCGTTCGTCCAGGGGACTAATACGTCATATCCTGCGTATGGTCTATGGTGTTACGGATTCATGCGCCGGTGAAGACGAACGGCTGC
>RPQN01000337.1 GCA_003819715.1 Ignavibacteriota bacterium
ACTATACCTATGCGGTCCAGTGGGCTGAAGGACATCGTTGGGAGCCGGCGTATGGCGGGACGACGACACGGAATGCAGATAATCAGGCTTGCGGGCAAACGTATATCGAGCTGTACCAGATCGATCCGCAGCCGCAGCGTATTTCCAAAATAAAGGCTGATATCGACAATATGATTCACAGCAGCGCGATCAATGACTGGTGGTGGGTGGATGCCTTTCAGATGGCCATGCCTGTGTTCGCAAAACTGGGCGCGGTGTATCAGGACACAACCTACTTTAGCAAGATGTATCAGATGTATATGTATACCAAAACTGCTGAAGGTGAGAGCGGACTCTATAATAAGGTGGACCATCTCTGGTGGCGCGATTCAACTTTTCAACCGCCGCAGAAGTCGCCAAACGGAGAAGACACGTATTGGTCAAGGGGCGAGGGCTGGGTGCTTGCCGCTCTTGCCCGTGTCCTGGACGTCATGCCGGCGGACGCTCCGCACAGAAACGAGTATGTTGCAACATTCAAAGAAATGGCTGAAGCGATTGTTGCTCTTCAGCGGAACGATGGATTCTGGAATGTGAGCCTGCATGATGCAACGGAATATGGAGGACCGGAAACTTCCGGTACAGCGTTGTTTACGTTCGGCCTCGCGTGGGGAGTAAACAAGGAGGTCCTTACGGATTCACTCTATAGAAGTGCTGCAATACGGGGCTGGAAAGGGTTGGTAGATTCTGCCCTGCACAGTAATGGTTTTCTCGGCTACGTTCAAAGTACCGGAAAGCAGCCTTCCGACGGACAGCCTGTCACTTATGACAAATCACCAAACTTTGAAGATTATGGACTTGGAGCCTTCCTTTTGGCGGGGAGCGAAATCTATAAAATGGCAGGTGAAACCACTGGAATGTCGCCGGAGAACACCACCGCGAACAGTGCATTGCCGACGGCTGCTACATTGCACCCGGCATACCCAAATCCATTCAATCCACAAACAACGATTCCCTATTCGCTGAACAGAAACGGGCATGTTGTTCTCGCGGTTTTTGATATGACCGGACGTAAAATAGAAACGCTTGTTAACCGCTATGAAAATAGCGGTGACCATAGAATGGTGCTGGATGCCTCCACGCTCACGAGTGGACCATATATGATCAGATTAGAGGTTGACGGATTCGCACAAAGCCGGAAAGTGATTTTATTGAAATAGAAACGTCTCTTTTTGAAAAGGATTTGCTGTGTCGAAGATTCCAAATCGCCGAGAGAAATCTAAGTGGAGAAGCAAAACTGTGTTCACTTTTAAACAGGGACATCTATGAAAATAATGAAGAGCGGACTTTTCTATTGGGGAATAATTTTATTTTCTATTCATTCGGTGTCTTCAAGCTTATTCGCTCAGGAGAGCAGTAAAGTTTTAGAATTCAGAAAACCTGCCGAACAGGTCCTTAAAAAAATAGCCGACAGAATATTATCCGAAACAACATATCGTTTTATTGATGCTGAAACCGGTAAAACCTATACATCAACAAAAGAACTCCCCGTGAAACTTTCCGTTAAAGTGGAAAGCCGCTATAACGACTGGCATTACACAAACGGTGTTTTAAATATCGGAATGAACGAGTTGGGAAAAATCGCAGGCGAAAAACAATACAACGAATTTGTCGATAAGAATTTCGATTTTGTCTTTACCCATGGCGACTTGGATTATTTCAGACAACTGTATGATGCGCAAAAGAAAAAAGATTGGAACAGCGTCAGACAAGTCAATTGGCATATGCTCTTTAGAATGGTCCGACTTGATGACTGCGGAACATTGGGCGCAAGCCTTATTGAACTCTATGCAAAAGATTCTCGGAAAATATATAAGGAGTATATTGATCTCGTTGCTCAGCACATTCTTCACACCGAGCCCAGACTCCCTGACGGGACAATATCCAGGTATTGGCCGCATGAATGCACCATTTGGGCAGACGACCTTTTTATGAGCGTGTCATTTTTGGCAAGAATGGGGAATTTAACCGGCGAGAGAAAATATTATGATGACGCCATTCATCAAGTGAAACAGTATAATAAGTATTTGTGGGATGATGAGAAAAAGATTTTCTATCACTGTTATCATACAGATAGTAAACAACATGGTGCTGCTTTTTGGGCGCGTGCAAACGGATGGATGTTTATGGCTGAAGCTGATTTGTTGAGTGTTCTTCCGGAAGACTATCCGGGACGGGGAGACGTCCTGAAAATATTTGTTCAGCAGGCCGAAGGATTGACGCGTTGGCAAAGTGAGAATGGACTTTGGCATCAGCTTTTGGATAAAAACGATTCATACCTTGAGACGTCTGCTTCCGCCATGGTTGTGTTTGGATTTGCCAGGGGCGTAAACCGCGGCTGGCTTGATCAGGATTATTCCTATGTCGCGGAAAGGGGGTGGGAAGGAATCCTTTCACATATCGATGAAAATGGAAATGTTAAAAATATTTGTGTGGGTACAGGAATAATGCCGGCGTTATCTTTTTACTATAAGCGTCCCGTCGAATCCAATATTCCCATGGGTGAAGGGCCGGTGTTGCGTGCCGGTGGTGAAATACTTCAGATGAAAAAATATTATGAGAGGCCTGCAGATGCGAGTTACGATCGCATTATGAAAGAAGCAAAAGAGAAAAAATAATTCTGAGAGGCATTCTTCTATCGACGCTCTTGAAAGAGAGAAGAC
>RPQN01000338.1 GCA_003819715.1 Ignavibacteriota bacterium
CTGCAGATGTTTGCAAAGGATTGGATGACGGTTTCGTGTAGGCAACAGTAACAGCATCCCCGCTGACCACAGCGCCGGAGAGCGTCAGCCTGACCCTGCCCGATATTATGGCAACCGATGAGACAGATCTTGTAGTGGAATTTACCCGTACGGTAAACGCAGAGGCTGCTGGAGCAACATTGGCAAGACTCAGATTATAAGTCATTTCAATAACGGTCGGGGTAGCATTCTCTATTGCAGAACTGACATACACAGGAGTTGCGGGTGGGGGGGTAGATCCAGAGCCTGATTCAAAACACCCCAGATCAGGAGCAGATCCATTATATGTCAGTCCGGCATTTACTCCTGCATCAATTAGATCAGATGTTGGGGAAAGTTTTAAGAAATTTAGCACAGGTAAACTACCATCAGCTTGTCTTGGCCCATCTATGCCTGAGGAAGAACAACTTACAAAGTCCGCATCTGTTACAGAGACCCCTCCATTCCATGTATTATGATTGTGGGTATTTGCAGCATTTATAGAAGGTACCGTGCCATTAGCATAATCTATATTATTTCTTAATGTGGTTACCATACCTGCGTCCGAGTAATTGTAACCTTTCCTGTTTTTATAAGCTGTATTATTATATAAAACGCTATAAAAATTATAATAGCCGGCATTTAAGCAGCTGAATCCTGTTGCATAATTTTCAAAAGCCAGGCAGTTAGTTACAGTACGTAACACATTGGTCGTTGAGGGTGATTGTTTAGGCCCTAATTTGAATCCCTCTCCATTACCGGCAGGAGTAGAAGTGCCTGGTCTATAACCGTTCCAAAACGACCAACAATTATCGATAGTGACTGTTCCGTTATAAATTCTTAAATCCCAGCCATCATCACTGTTCCACCATGCCCTGCACCCTCTAAATGTATTATTTGTGGATGAAGCACTCCCGGATTCAAATCCGTCTGCACCGCCATAGGGACTGGAAGTTGAGTATGGGTCTGCATTGTGATGACTGTCACAATTTGAAAACAGATTATTATTACAGTTATCACCAATAACAACCCCCCATCCTCCAATATGATCAGTTTCTATTTGTTCAAAAATACAATTGCTAACATTGTTCCATAATAAAAAACCATACTGAGATGTGTTCCCTGAGACCGGTTGCTTTATACCAGTAACTCTAATACCCTTTATATGGATATAATTAGAGCCAGTCATTTGAATGCCAATTTTTTGGGTTGTAAATGTTTCAGCACTATAATCAATAACAGGAAATTCACCGGAATAATTCCAGATCTTAATCAGATTGCCTGAAGTGCCGCTTTTATTATTTAACGTAGTTGATGGCATCATCGAATATGTATAAGTGCCACCCCTTACATAAATAATATCACCGGCAGACACTCTCGACCACGCTTTGTTTATTGTTTTAAAAGGAGAATCTATTGAACCACTGTTATTATCATTACCATTTGTTGCGACATAAAAAGTAGCAGATGAAGCTAATTGACTTAGAGATAGAAATATCAATATGATTATATTCTTCATAGAAGCAAATATTTGACGAATAGCTGAAATTAATTGACGAATGTGCTCATTGGAACGACAAAATATCCTTTTGTTACACTAAGTGAAATTAAAATCCGATACATTTATTAACAATACATTTTCATTCTTATTTATTCATTCCGACAGAATGAATAAAGTTAGTTCAGTATAAAAAACCTTTATCGACTTAATAAAAATAAACAAAGCTGTGAGTTTGAAACTGAAAATTACCAATGGTTATCTTCACAGGTTAGTGAAGCAATGTTAGCAGAAAAATTAACAAATTTGATAAGTCTGATTAATTTTTTGACGAATGTTTAATTTTTTTTTTTATGAACCACATTTTTCAGGATGTCTGTTGCAAACCGTATAGAATACCTACTGAATTCCATTTTCAAAATGTATCCCGTTTTGTCAGAGATTGACATGTTTAACTGTAACATAGTCTCATCTTATAATGCATTTAATACCAATTGCCAGCTCATTCTCACTCACCACTCATCGCTCACGGCTCATTCTCACTCACCACTCATCGCTCACGGCTCATTCTCACTCACCTCTCATTGCTCACCCCCTTACAGCTTATCCCTTACAGCTTATCCCTCACAGCTCATCCCACACAGCTCATCCCTCACAACTCTTACAAGAAATTATCTTTCATATTTCTCCTCTTTTTGATGAATACCCCATTTTCTCGTGCAGGTTGATAATTCAGTTAGGTTTCCACCCGTTTCTTTTAGATAAAGAATTCTGAATTGACTCTTTTGTCCAATTTCTGCCTTATCCTTATTTGGAAGTAACCAATCCGCTGGTTACTTTTACTCCGGCGATAATGTTCTTTTTGATCTTGTTAGTCCCGGCATCAGAATATTGGGAGGTTATCAGAAAATAATTTAATAAACCTACTTAATAATCTTGTAAGGCAGATAGTTACAATAGAATGCTGATGGGACTGACGGGGCGAAAGCTTAAATAAACACTTTGATAACTTGACCGGGAAACAACTGATCTTGATGAATTAAACTTGACTTATAAAGGATCAACTTTCAAAAATCCAGCTTATATTCAAATTAGTCACCTGAAGTAACAATATATACTTAAAATGTCAACAACTGATAAAACATGGGACCTGGTTATTGAGCCCTTTGGCAAACTGTTACA
>RPQN01000339.1 GCA_003819715.1 Ignavibacteriota bacterium
CAGGAACACTGGTCGAATATGGCCCTACCGCACAGATATTTACTAATCCTAAAGATAAGCGCACTGAGGATTATATTACAGGCCGGTTTGGATAGAGGCAATTCAGGAGGTTGCTCATGGAAATGAGAACATCTTTTCATAAGAGTCTAAGGGAGATTCAGGATGAAATTCTTGCAATGGGAAACATTGTAAGCATAGCTCTTCAGCAATCTATCGAGGCTCTTAAGAACAGGGATATGGATTTAGCCCGCAAGATCATTGCTGATGATCCGAAGATTAATGTTAAGAGATTTGAGATTGAAGAAAAGTGTATTAAGCTTATAGCTACTCAGCAGCCAATGGCTAGTGATCTCCGTATTATAATTGCTATCCTCAATATTACCACTGAGATAGAGCGGATAGGAGATTATGCGGGGGGTAATGCCAGGGTAGTTTTAATGATTGGCAATGAACCGCCCTTGAAACCATTAATCGATATACCGCGCATGGCAGATAAAACTGTGGATATGCTCCGCCGCAGTCTGGATGCTTTTATAAACCGGGACATCGAAGCAGCTAGAAAGATAAGTGCCGAAGATGATTTTGTTGACCAGCTCTACGACCAGATATTCCGGGAATTATTAACCTTTATGGCGGAAGACCCGAAGACAATTACCCGGGCTACCCGTCTCATATGGACCGCTCATAACCTGGAACGTGCTGCCGATAGAGTCACCAATATTTGTGAAAGAGTGATTTTCGTTGTAACCGGGAAAATGGAAGAAATGGGAGCATCCAAATACTAGATGGGCTACCAGCCCTGAAACATCAGTCCGGTGTAATAAGGATGGAACAACCAATTTTAAAGTCTGGATCGCTGTACAGAATCGGTACGACTATTTTAACAGGGATATTAGTCCTGACAGCCAGTCTAATATCCGGATGTAGTTGCATACCTGATGCAGGAATTATTATTGCCGGCTCTACTTCCGTCCAGCCGTTTGCTGAGGTTTTAGCCGAAGAATATATGAGACTGCACCCCGAGGTCATTATCGACATCCAGGGTGGAGGGTCTTCAGCCGGTATTATGGCAGCCCGGTCCGGTACCGCTGATATCGGTATGTCCTCCCGTGAACTTAATGATGAGGAGACAAGCCTGTGGTATGTAGAAATAGCCAGAGACGGATTGGCTGTAATAGTACACCCCGATAATCCTGTTAAGAACCTTACTCTGGACCAGGTTCGTGATATTTATGCCGCTTCAGTTACCAGATGGAATCAACTGGGCGGCAGGATTCAAAGATACATGTTATAACTCGTGAAGAAGGTTCAGGTACCAGATCCGCCTTCGAAATACTGGTGATGGGCGCGGCTGAGATAACCCCTAGAGCTATGGTTCAGGACTCCAACGGCGTGGTACGGCAGTTAGTCGGAGACGACCCGGCAGCTATCGGTTTCATATCACTGGGGCTAGTCGATGAAAAGGTAAAAGCCCTGGAGTTAGAGGGAGTTACAGCAACTCGGGATAATGTAATCAACGGCAGTTATGGCCTCTCCCGCCCATTCTTGTTTATTACTCTTACTCAGCCTGTCGGGCAGGTAAAACAGTTCATCGATTTCACTCTGTCTCCCGAAGGGAAAGAACTACTGGATGCTGAAGGGCTTGTTACACCTGAAGAAAGTGAGACAGAATGAAGAATTTCAGAGAAAAACTACCCGGATTCGGATTTCTACTTATTGCTTGTTCGACACTCTCGGTACTGGCGCTTATCACTATCTTCATTTTTATAGAAGGCGTACCGATTATTGCCAGGGTAGGAATCTTCGATTTCATTTTTGGTATGAAATGGGCTCCCAGCCAGGGGGCTTTCGGAATTTTCCCCATGATTGTCGGAACTATAACCGTCACTCTGGGAGCAGCAATAATAGGCATTCCCATCGCTATCTGCTGCAGTATTTTTCTAACGGAATTTGCCCCGCCCGCTGTCAGCAATGTGGTCAGGCCGGCAATACAGCTACTTGCAGGCATACCCTCAGTGGTATACGGATTCTGGGGACTCGTATTCGTTGTGCCGCTCATCAGGAATTACCTGGGAGGCCCCGGACTGAGTATCCTCGCCGGTTCTATTATTCTCGCTATCATGATACTGCCAACGATAATCAGCATCTCGGAGGTTTCACTTCTCGCTCTGCCACGTCTTTATAAGGAGGGTGCGCTCTCTCTGGGCGCAACACAATGGCAAACGATACGTGCGGTATTGCTGCCGGCAGCTAAATCGGGAATAGTGGCGGCTGTAATCCTGGGTATCGGCAGGGCAATTGGAGAAACCATGGCGGTTATTATGGTTCTGGGTAATGCTGTGGCTTTACCGCAATCTATTCTTGATCCTGCACGGACTCTGACTACTAACATTGGTATTGAAATGGGCTATGCATCGGGTGAACACCAGCAAGCTCTTTTTGCTACCGGCATCGTACTTCTGGTGATTATCATGATACTGAACTCGATTGCCCAGTTTGTTGTACGAAGGAGAAACGGGTAGCATGAAAATCAACCCTAAACATACCCAGTTGATAGCCAAAACAGTTATTTGGCTGGCTGCCGTTCTCGTGATTGTTCTTCTTTTGTTCATCATGGCTTATATCCTGATTAAG
>RPQN01000340.1 GCA_003819715.1 Ignavibacteriota bacterium
ACGCTTTAACTAACCCAGTGACTGGAACAGGAACGACTAACTACTTGCCTAAGTTTACAGGTACAAGCACTATTGGGAATAGTTTAATTTTTGACAATGGAACAAATGTTGGAATTGGAACAAATAATCCAACAATCTTTGGAGGTGGTTTAGAAGTTTCTAGGGCTGGTCAAGCAGGAGTAAGAGTTTCCTCAACTGGTAGTGGTGGTGGAGGTATTGAGATTGGAAATGCTAATGGTACTGGCGGTTTTATACAAACATGTCAAACAGGAGGTATAATTACTTTCATCACTGACAATGCATCAACAACCGCAATGACCATTTTTTCAAATGGTAATACATTTATTGGTTCATCCCCATCTAACGCAGGTTTTAAGCTAGATGTTAACGGAACTGCGCGGTTTAGTGGTTCTGGCTCTACTAATTTAAGTGTTGAAAGAACAGGAAGTAATGGGGTGTTTATAGGATTAAAAGATGCTTCAGGTAACACTGTTTTTCTAGGTGGTAACAATGGTGATTTTCTAGTTCAGACTCCAAGCGGTGGATTTTCTAACAAGCTAACAATAACTAACGCAGGCGAAGCTAGCTTTTCAAGTAGCGTGACGGCTAGTAGCATAATAAGAAGCGGAGGGACTAGCAGTCAATACCTAATGGCTGATGGTTCGGTTTCTACATTGACTAACCCAGTAACGGGAACAGGAACGGCAGGACAAGTAGCTTACTGGTCATCAGGCTCAGCCATAACAGGAGAAAGCAACCTATTTTGGGATGCGACAAACGATAGGCTAGGGATTGGTACTGCTAGTCCTTTAGGTTCTTTAGAAGTAAGAGCAGCAAATCGTGCAGTATCAAACGATGGAATATTACAAGTAAATTCTAATAATAGTCAAGCCATTGATTTAGGCGGAAGTATAAGTTTTGGCGGTGTTTGGACTGGCACATCTGTAACAGAATGGGCACAAATATCAGGAAGAAAAGAAAGTGCAACAAGTGGTGTATTTGCAGGTTATTTATCATTTGCTACAAGACCAAGCGGAGGTGCTAACACCGAACGAATGCGCATTACCTCAGGCGGAAGCGTGCTGATTGGAACGACAGATAATAATGGCTATAAACTTAGAGTAAACGGTGACTTATGGGTTGATGGAATTTATAGAGTTCCTGTAAGTTCTTATTTTATTTGTGGCTCGGCTGGTTACAGATTTAATAGTAGTGATGACGCATTTAACAACTTTGTAATTCTAAACAACGGCAACACTACAACAAGAGGTTCTTCTACGGCTAGTTCCTTCTTTGAATCATCCGATGCTACAATCAAAACATTAGTAGAGGATGACTACCAAGCTAAAGGCATTGACTCTGTGGTTGCCAAGCTATACATTAAGAACGGAAAGCAGGAGCTAGGATACTTTGCTCAAGATTTGCAAAACATATTACCAAGTGCAGTAAATAAAGGTTCGGATGGATTGCTTAACCTTTCCTATCGTGAAGTGCATACGGCAAAAATTGCTTATTTAGAAGAAGAAATTAGACAAATAAAAAAACGCTATGAAATTAATTAATGCTGTCTCAATCTGGGACAATGGACAAGTAAAAGAAGCAAAGATTTTAAATGCTTATGCTGTTAATGTTACACTAGGAACAAGTGCTACATTCTACTATCAACTATTCTCTGAGAATGTAGACCTATCAGTTGGTCAGCAACTAGCTCAAGGCAATTTAAACATGACAGGTGAAGCTTACGCTCAGTGGGAAGTTGATGCATACGCATGGGATTGGGTAGCTTCTGAGCTTAATCTAACCATCACAGGTGACTATGTACCTCCAGTGCCACCTACTACTGAGCCTACTCCTGAGCCTAAGACTACTACTGAAGAAACTACTGAAACCGAACCAACTCCTGAAACTGAAACAGAAGGATAATGGCAAGTACATGGGCTGCAACTGCTAGTAACGAAACTATATCGTTCAACAATTTACAGAATGGTGTTGACACAGGTGTGCTTAGTCAAAAGGCTGCTATTCCTGTAAGTAACGAGCAGATCACAAAGACTGATGCTAACATATACGTTAACATTGATACTTCCTTTGCTCCCTATGCAGCTAAAGCTAGTAATCAGTTGGTTGTTAAGTCTAATTTTAAATCAGTTGTTTTAGTAAGTAATATTGCAATTAATGGTGGATTTTATGGAATCGCTAACAATCAAACTACTTCAGGGCCAGTTCAACTAATATCAGGATTGAATGACACTGGCTCTGGGACAGATGGAATTATTTATAGGTCAACTAATTACGGAGATACCTATACATCTATACTTACCATAAGTGACCCACTAAATAGAATAAAATTTATGCCTGCATTTAGGCACGCTAGTTATTTAACTGTGCCTCCTTTTGTTTCAGTAGGTGATAATGGTAGAATTGTAACTAATTCAGTTACAGATGCTACTTCTTGGATTACAATTTCATCACCTACTACTCAAGATTTATACGATATTGCTTTTAACTCTACTGTTGGAATAATTGTTGGTAATCAAAGGATTATAAAAACAAACACAAACAACAGAATAAATGCATGGTCTATTGTTAATTCTGTTGCTTCTCTTTGGAGAGCAG
>RPQN01000341.1 GCA_003819715.1 Ignavibacteriota bacterium
CTAATCAGGCGCTCCCCAAAAGAATAGGGGCAAGCAGCCGGAGGCCGCGTGTGAATGATGCACACGAAAGTGCGCTTCAATAATTACGCAGACTTTATTCATGGTGTCCAAATACGAAGTGTGATACAAATTTAAATTATTGGTGTGCATGATAAACTATAGCAGAAGAAATCCCGATTACACGGGATTACCGTTATGGGGGCTCAGCCTGTTTAGAACATTTTTCGGCGAAGCCGTGACTGGGCCAAAAGTTATCATCGGCGAGGCTTATACACGGTCCGCAAGAACACCATAAATGAGGTCATTATGTACGTTAGCCAAGAGTCACAGGAACAGACCTACAAACGTCTCATGCGTGTATTGGCAGACTCCCAATTTGTTGTCTACAATACGCCGTATGCGTTTGTTGAGTCAGAGGTTTCAAAATTCCCAACGGAGCTTTTGACAACGGCACTTGCATTTGTTCGAGATGAAGATGTGTGGAGTGCTTTTATTCCGAGCGAGAATCCTGCCCATGAACAGTTTATAGTGTTTGGCTTTCATTTCGTGCAAGGCATGGATAACTCTGGTTTCGTCGGCTGGCTTGCCACACACCTCAAATCGAAAATTGGGACTGGCGTCATGGTTATTTGCGGCCAAAATTCATCCCGAGGCGGTATCTTCGATTACTGGGGTGCACCACTTTCTGTGGCAAATGAGGTAGTGAAAGAGATTAATCATTTGCGTGAACAAGTGACTGGCGCCTCCACTTCCTGAGCAACAAGCTCAGGAGGAAGCAAATAAAGGACCAAGCTGGAAGCCCATGCCGGAGGCATTGCGAATGAGACGATTAAGGGAGCGTTCGTTAAGTTTAAAATCAAGCAAGGATATCCCCTCATATTTTTATAATATAGAAATCGTTAGGCGGCTGCATTATAGGAAAATAAAATGAGAATAATACCTGGACTTTTTCTTTTAGTTGCACTTGCTGGTTGTTCCCATCCAGGTTGGTCTTATCTTCAAAAAGGGGATTATCGAGCTGCAGAGATTGCTTTTCATGATATGCTTAGAAATGAACCAAAGGAAGGAGCCTATATTGGTTTACATAAATCATATGTCGGACTAGCCAAATTAGACTCAGCTGAGTATTTTTTGAAAGAGGGATTACGGATTTATCCGAAAGACGAGTTTATAAATTTTTGTGCTGCTCAGTACTATTCAAACATAGTTCACAACGATTCTTTGGGTAAAATATACTTGCAAAAAACAAAAGGTCTTGCTGGTCCAAAGATGGGTGAAAAAATGGAAGAATCAATACAAAAGGATAAAACAAAATAATTGCCTCCTCCTGAGCAACAAACTTAGGAGGAAGCGTATAAAAGACCAAGCTGGAAGCCGAAGTCCGCGGCTTTACGCTTGTAGGAATATGCCGTCGTTTTTTGTAATATAGAAATCGTTAGGCGCAAATAGTAAAGGATTTGAAATGAAAAAGGTACTTTTAGTTGTCATAATGCTTTCGTATCCGAAAGTAATATCCGCACAGACAATTAAAGGGACGTCATTAGTGCTTGGTAATCCTATAGTTGTTTTAAATTCAGATTCAGTTGTAAGTCCGCCATCTGGATACGTGGTGCTCGAGGAACCTAATGCCGGAGATTTTCTTGTTATCGATCAATCCTACACGGGAACAGATACAAGATGGACTGTTGTATTTGATAATATATTAAACAAATTCAATGAAACCTTTTCAGATCAAAATTATGATTTTATTGTTCTGTGCCCTACCAAACCGATGGTATCCAACTGGTCGATGGCATTGAATCGACACATTGACGGTATCGGAGAAGGGTATGGTACGTATCCCAATGCACTAAATCTAAAGGCACTCATTGCATTTGATATATTTCCCATGTGGAGTATTGGCTTTCCGGCACCTAATTCGACCTTCCTTGACGGAGTATTAGTACATGAAATCGGGCATTATTGGCTTGTTTTTATTCAATGGCCGAACTCCATTGCAACCGCGCATTGGAGGAACAATCTAGATCTATTCAGTGGGGACACCAGCTTTGCTGATCCAATGGCGTATTATCACTGGGTTATTAAGAATGGTCAAGAAACCTGTGTCAACGCTAACGATCTCAATGTTACGAGGAAGTTCTCTGATCTATCGTTGTATTTAATGGGACTTCTTCCTCCAGATCAGGTGTCACCTATATATGAACACGTATTTGAGACTAAGCCCGAAGACGACCATTACAATATATGGGGGCCTGCTTGCGGAGATGCCCATCAATTTATTGAGACAAGAACTATTACAATTCAAGATATAATAAACGCGAATGGTGTAAGGAATCCTTCCTATGAACAAAGCAAAAAGGATTTTCGCATTGCATTTATCATTGTAACAGCCAAGGGAGAAGAAGTCCCTTCAGGATTTATTGATTACGTAAAAATATATATGGATGCATTGCCGGAAGCCTGGTATCGACAAACCAGCGGCAAATCAACAATCGGATATTTAGAGACTCCACGAATTGTACTTAGTAAAGCTGATATCAATTTTGGCCAAGTTATTGCTAAATCGATAAAAATCGATACTTTGACAGTAACCAATAATTCGATCGCTCCGC
>RPQN01000342.1 GCA_003819715.1 Ignavibacteriota bacterium
AGGACATAATGAAATGCGGTGTTCGTCAGTGCATAATTTTTTTGCTCGATATGTCCTTCAAATTTATGCTGGAATACCTTTGCACCATAAGAATGACAGAGGTCGACCGTCTTATCCGAAGAATAGGAATCCACCACGACGATCTCATCAGCGACATCTTTGATGGAATCAAGACATCGGGCGATATTGCGTTCTTCGTTATAGGTAATAATTGCAACCGAAAGTTGAATCACGCATTCATCCTTGATTAATTTCCGATAACGATGTTCACCAGTTTATTCGGAATAATGATCTTCTTGATGATTCGTTTTCCGTCCGTATACCGTTTGATGTTCGCCTCTTCAAATGCCAGTCGTTCCAATTCTGCGTTGGGCGTATCCTTTGCGACGGAAATTTTCGAGCGGACCTTCCCATTAATTTGCAAAACGACTTCCACCGTCGACTCGGTACATTTTGCGGCGTCGTACACCGGCCATGATTCATACGCGATCGATTTCCGGTGCCCGAGTTTTTCCCATATCTCTTCGGCGATGTGCGGTGCAAAGGGCGCGAGCAACAGGACAAAATTTTCCATCAGATGCCGCGGCCGCTGTTCCAGTTTCATCGCCTCGTTTAAGAAAATCATCATCTGGGAAATAGCCGTATTGAACCGGAGATTTTCGATGTCTTCTCCGACTTTTTTCACCGTTTGATGATACAGCCGTTCGAAATCCGCAGTCGGTTCGGCCGCTTTGATTGTTGCATCGAGTCCGCCATCCTCGTTTATAAACAACCGCCAGAACCGGTTCAGGAATCGAAAGACACCTTCCACCCCGCGGGTGCTCCACGGCTTCATCTCCTCCAGTGGACCCATGAACATTTCAAACAGCCTCATGGAATCTGCACCGTATTCTTTTACGACATCGTCCGGGTTCACCACGTTTCCGCGCGACTTGGACATTTTACGGGAATCCTCACCCAGAATAATGCCCTGATGCCGCAGTTTGAGGAATGGCTCCCTGGTGCTGACATACCCCAGATCGTTCAGTACTTTGTGCCAGAATCTCGAATACATTAAATGCAATACTGCATGTTCGGAACCGCCGACGTATAAATCGATGGGCATCCAGTACTTTTCTTTTTCTGCACTGCAAAAGAAGCTCTCATTGTTCGGGTCGATGAACCGGAGATAGTACCAGCAGGAACCGGCCCATTGAGGCATGGTGTTCGTCTCGCGGCGGCCTTTCATCCCGGTCTCCTGGTCGATGATATTCACCCATTCAGAAGCAAGGGCCAGCGGAGATTCGGTTGTCCCGCTCGGCTGGAATTTTTCGAGGTTCGGCAATTCCAGCGGCAGTTCATTCTCATCGATCGCTTTCAACGTTCCATCTTCAAGGTAAATAATAGGGATCGGTTCCCCCCAGTACCGCTGCCGGGAGAATAACCAGTCGCGAAGTTTATACGTTATCGATAACTTGCCCAGCTTCTTTTTTTCCAGCCACGCGATAATGGTTTTCTTCGCTTCAGGAGTAGACAATCCATTCAACGACACTTCTGAATTGGCGGAGTTGATCGCCACGCCGTCTTCGACAAAACACTCCGCGGCATCCGGTCCTCCATCGACCACTTTGATAATTTCCAGATTGAATTTCTTTGCAAATTCCATATCCCGGCTGTCATGACCGGGTACGGCCATGATCGCACCGGTGCCGTATCCCATGAGCACATAATCTGCAATCCATATTGGAATTTCCCTGCCGGTGGTCGGATTAATGGCAGACCCCCCGGTAAAGACTCCCGTTTTTTCCTTCTCCGTTCCCCGTTCCAGATCGCTCTTGAACGCCGTCTCTTTTCTGTATTTTTCGATCAGTTCCCGCTGCTCCGCAGATGCGATAACATCGACCAGAGGATGTTCAGGTGCAAGGACCATATAGGTTGCGCCAAATAACGTATCCGGACGCGTTGTAAAAACGCGTATGGTTTGCGATTTCCCTTTCACTGCAAAAATGACGTCTGCACCTTCGGAGCGGCCGATCCAGTTTCGCTGCTGTTCCAGTGTGGAAATCGGCCAATCGAGCTCCTTTGCATCTTCCAATAAACGTTCGGAATACGCGGTAATGCGCATCATCCATTGACGCATGGGTCTGCGCTCTACGGAGTATCCCTTCTCCGTCCATTCAGCGACTTCCTCATTCGCCAGCACGGTGCCAAGGGCTTCACACCAGTTCACCGGAATTTCAGCAATATACGCGAGCCGAAATTGCGCAAGGAAATCATGTCTCTCTTTTTTTGATTTCTGTTTCCATTGGTCCGCGGAGAATGGATGCTCGACATTCAGGTTCTTCGTGCCATCCGCTGCAAGTTCTTTCTCCAGCGTGTCAATCGGCCGGGCCTTTCGTTCCCGCGGATCGAACCAAGAATTATAAATTTTTAAAAATATCCATTGTGTCCATTTATAATATTGCGGATCTGTGGTATTGACCTCCCGTTCCCAGTCGTAGCTCAACCCGAGCATCTTGATCTGGCGCCTGAAGGTATCGATGTTTCGTTCCGTGGTTACTTTTGGGTGAATGTTGGTCTGCATGGCGTAACGCTCGGCTGGGAGTCCGAAAGCATCCC
>RPQN01000343.1 GCA_003819715.1 Ignavibacteriota bacterium
AAATGTCATACTCAGGAATATATCCGTCTCTCATGTTCATCCGAAAGACGCAATAGGGATAAACGATAAATCAAAGAATATCTTTATCGATCATTGCGAATTTTACAGCCAGCGCGGTGACAATGACGGCGACGGCGATGCGGGGGACGAAGCGGACAAAGACTGGTACGACGGTCTGCTCGACATTAAAAACGAATCTTCATTTATTACGGTCGCATGGAGTGTATTTCACGACCACTATAAAGTGTGCTTAATGGCGTCCAACGATTCGGCGAAAGTTGATTCGGTCGCAAGAATTACATTCCATCACAACTATTTCTACAATTGCGGGTCGCGGCTCCCCCTTATTCGGTTTGGCAAGGCGCATATTTTTAATAATTATTATAAAGACTGTCAAAATGCCATCAATACGAGAATGGGCGCATGGGTACGGGTAGAGAAGAATTATTTCGACAATGTGGGCAATGCCGTGTTCGATGATTTTTCTGCAATCGGCGGGCAGGTGCAGCTGCTGGACAACCATTTTGGCTCGAGCAATTATATCACATCACCGGTCTGTAATCTTCAGGTCCCCTATACATATGCAGCGGATCCGACGGACAGTGTTCCTGCACTCGTCGTTCGTCATATCAAAACAACCGGCATTCATACTCCGGTTGGCGTTGTCGGAGAATACCGGCTGGAGAATTATCCGAATCCATTCAATCCTTCAACGACGATAGAATTTACCGTGGCTCAAAAAGGTCAGGCGGTGGTTCGGGTCATCAATCTTCTGGGACAGGAAGTCGCAATGGTGTTTCAGGGAAAAGCGGAAGCAGGCATTGTGCAGAGGGTAGTTTTCGATGCGTCCCGATTGTCCACCGGCGTGTATTTCAGCGTGATGGAGGCCGGCGGGCAGAGGTTGGTCAAGAAAATGCTGCTGGTAAAGTGATTGGTGAAACAGTCTTTTCGTCTGCTTAAGTGATGGAAATCTATAAATCATGAAATCAAAGAAAATATTTTATAAAGCAAGTCTTTTGAACCTGTTGATCCTGATGATCTCGACGATGATGGGAATGGCCCAGCAGGCGGCATTTCCAACGGCTGATGGATTCGGTAAATACACTGTCGGCGGACGCGGCGGAAAAGTAATCGAAGTGACCAACCTGAACGACTCGGGAAGTGGAAGTCTCCGGGCTGCCATAACGACCTCAGGAGCCAGGACGGTGGTCTTCCGCGTCTCGGGAACAATTGTGTTAAATTCTGCCTTGAAAATTACCAATGATTCTATCACGATTGCGGGTCAGACTGCCCCTGGTGATGGGATATGCATTCGGAAATATCAGCTTACCGTTCAAGCGAATCAGGTGATTATTCGATATCTCCGCTTCCGGCTGGGGAACGAACAGGGCGCGGCAAGTGAGAGCGACGCGGTCGGCGGTACCAGCGGGAAAAAGAATATTATTCTTGACCACTGTTCCGCCAGCTGGAGTACAGATGAGACACTCTCCTTTTATGATAACAGCGATATGACGATCCAATGGTGTCTGATCAGCGAGAGCCTGTATAATTCTACCCATCCGAAAGGTCCCCATGGCTACGGCGGAATCTGGGGCGGGAAGAATGCGTCATTCCATCACAACCTGCTGGCAGATCACAGCAGCCGAAATCCCAGATTTTGCGGCAGTCGATATTCAAGACAACCCGACAGGGAGATTGTCGATTTCCGAAACAATGTGATTTATAATTGGGGATTCAACAGTGCATATGGCGGTGAGGGCGGCAATCAAAATATTGTCAACAATTATTACAAACCCGGTCCGGCGACAAAATCGGGGGCATTACGATATCGGATATTTGACTTGACTTCGTTTTATTATGACCCGAGCGTGAGGCCGGATACAGTGCCCGCCGGGAATTTTTACGTGGATGGAAATTATGTCGAAGGGAATGCCAACGCGACCAACGATAACTGGACGTACGGCGTCCAGACCGGTGTCTCAACGGCTCAAAAGAACAAATCGAAAGCAATTTCGCCGTTCCCCTTCGGATCTCTTGCTACACAAACTGCATTGGAAGCATACGATGCAGTTCTGGATCACGCCGGAGCAACTCTGCCGGCTCGAGATACGGTAGATCGACGAATCATTCACGATACACGGACGGGGACAGCAACATTCAGCGGTTACTCGTATCCCAAACGGAATTTAGGCGATTCGACGATAATCAGCGGAATTATCGATACACCAAACGATGCGGGCGGCTGGCCCGAACTCCATTCAACGGTACCGCCGCCGGATACGGACCATGACGGCATGCCGGATGAATGGGAACTTGCGCACGGCTTCGATCCCAATAATGCTGCAGATAGAAATACGCTCCGGCCCGACGGCTTTACAAATTTGGAAGCCTATCTCAATAGTCTTACCGGTGAGATTATTACAGCAGTCGCCGATCATGGTGCAGCGCAGCCGACCGCATTCAAACTTTTTCAAAATTATCCCAATCCGTTCAATCCGGCGACCACGATCACTTACGAATTGCCGGCAG
>RPQN01000344.1 GCA_003819715.1 Ignavibacteriota bacterium
TGAATCGAGATTCGCCGTCAGATCGGTCAGCGTCCGGCTCTTGAGATTTGAAATCAGAGATTGAAGAACCGGGATCTGTTCCAGCATCGATTTCAATTGATTGACTTCACGCGGATTCGCTCTCCCGGTGGCAATTTTTGCAATGAGCCGTTCCAGGTCTCCGATATGCTCCAGTACCTCCCGAATACGATGCCGGCATGATTCACTGGTCACGAGTTCCTGCACCGCATCGAGCCGCCGCCGGATGGGATCCAGCCGTTTGAGCGGATGGTTGATCCACTGCTTGAGCATTCTTCCGCCCATGGGCGTCAGGGTGCGGTCGATGATGGAATACAGCGTGCCGTCCGGCTGACCGGCAATACTGGAAGTAATTTCGAGATTCCGTTTTGTTGAAGCATCCAGGATCATATATTCACTCACATCATGCGGAACTATTTTTTTGATGTGGGGAATATTCGCCTTCTGTGTCTCCTGCAAATAATTCATCACGGCGCCGGCCGCGATGGTCCCGATGCGCATTTCTTCGATACCGAACCCTTTCAGGGACTGTGTCTTAAAATGCGTGATGAGGATCTCGTACGCATAATCTGCATTGAACACCCAATCGTCCACTTTTGTGTATAGAACACGCATGCGCTCGCCCAGCAGAGTTTTTATTGTATCAAGGTCTCGTTTCTGCACAAGCAATTCCTGCGGCTGCACACTGTTCATTTGTTCCACCAGCAGTTTCAAGGGAAATTCACTGAGTCCAAATTCACCGGTGGAGACATCAATGAACGCAAATCCGATCCGGTCTTCGCTTGTGGATAAGGCAGAAGGCAGAGACACCGCGGCCAGATAATTATTCTGTTTTTGTTCCAGCACTTTATCGGAAAATGCGACCCCCGGCGAAAGGACTTCCACGACGTCACGCTTGACAATCCCCTTGGCAAATTTTGGATCTTCCAGCTGTTCACAGATGGCGACCCGATACCCGGCGCGAAGCAGTTTGGGAAGGTATGCATCGAGTGCGTGATGAGGAAATCCCGCGAGCGGAGTTGCCCCCGCGGCGCCATTCCCCCGTTTCGTCAGCACGATACCCAGAACTTTGGAAGTGATTTTTGCATCCTCATCGAATGTCTCAAAGAAATCGCCCATTCTGAAGAGCAGTACCGTATCCGGATACTTTGCCTTCACTTGCTGATATTGTTTCATTAATGGCGTTGACATAGGACCAATGCAAAATACATGACGATCGATAAAATTATGAAATGCATTCTGAAGCGTACCGTGAATTCTCGGAGTTTCCTGTTCAGCACTCTCTCGCCTCTATCTTCCACTTTTTATTTATTACTTAATCTTTTCAATGTTCCACTTCTTCATCGTTTCAAACATTTTATAATCTGTAAGATCGTAGTGAATGGGAGTAACAGAAATATATTTGCTGCGCACCGCCGCCTCATCAAATTCGAGATCCTGATCTATGGCTTCCAATCCGCCGGTGAGCCAGTAGTATTCACGATTATTCGGATCACGCCGGTGGTCGAACGTATCATTCCACACCGCTTTGCCCTGCCTCGTAATCAGCACGCCCTTTATATCTTTTGCTTTCAGGGGCGGAACGTTCACATTGAGCAGTGTGCTCGGAGGAAGTCCGCGTTTGCCGATGAGCAAGGCGAGTTTTCTGGCAACCCGTGCCGCATACCTGAACTCCGCGGGTGCATAAGTCGTTAACGATACGGCGATGGATGGGATACCCAGAATGGTTCCTTCGGTTGCTGCTGAGACCGTGCCGGAATAGATGATGCTGATCGCGGTATTGGAACCATGATTGATTCCGGAGACGACCAAATCCGGTTCGTGTTTCAATATCGCCCGTACCGCAAGCTTGACACAATCGGCAGGGGTGCCCTGCACGGCATATCCGAAAAATTTGCCGTCCTTTTTAAATTCTTTTACCCGCAGCGGATAATTCATGGTGATCGCATGACCGACAGCACTCTGCTGTTTATCCGGCGCGACCACGGTCACAGTGCCTATTTTTTTCATTTCGAGAACGAGCGCATAGATACCGGGTGCATCGATCCCGTCGTCATTCGAAACGAGGATATTCATTTTTCGTTTTGATCTCATTACTGGTTCAGATTGTTCATGTTCATGTTCAATTTCATGGCGGAATCTGGTGTTGGATTTACGTCCCGATGCTCAACGAAGAGCCGGCCGGTTCAATAACTTTCTTTTTGATTCGGAAATTTTTCCTCTTTGACATCCTTCACATAGCCGCCGACGCTTTCACGAATGGTGTCTGCCAGATGCGCGTAATACCTTACGAACCGGGGATGAAATTCCTCATATAAGCCGAGCATATCGGATACCACGAGGATTTGTCCGTCGCAATGCTGGCCGGCACCGATGCCGATCGTTGGAATGGCGAGTCGCTGGGATATCAATCGCGCGAGCCGGTCGGGCACCATTTCCAGCACGATCATGATCGCCCCTGCCTCCTGCAGCGCGGCAGCGTCGTCAATCA
>RPQN01000345.1 GCA_003819715.1 Ignavibacteriota bacterium
ATGTATGAAGTGTTTCAAGAGTGGAATGAAGGAGAACTGAACTCCTATCTCATCGAAATTACGCGGGACATCCTGAACTACAAAGATGAAAAGAAAAAATATGTGGTCGATTTGATACTTGATACGGCAGGCCAGAAGGGAACCGGAAAATGGACCAGCGTTTCGGCGCTTGATCTTGGCATCCCCATGACAATGGTTTCGGAAGCGGTGTTTGCACGCTGCCTCTCCGCGATCAAGGATGAACGGGTCATCGCCTCAAAAATTTTAAAGGGACCTGCGAAGAAGAAAAAAATCGGGAACAAGAAAAAGTTTGTGGAAGATATCAGAAAAGCGATGTATGCATCGAAGCTGACGTCGTATGCACAGGGATACATGCTGATGAAAGAAGCGGCGAAGGAATATAAATGGGATCTTCATTACGGAGGAATTGCCCTGCTCTGGCGCGGTGGATGTATTATCCGCAGCACCTTCCTTGGAAAAATCAAGGATGCATATGATAAGAACCCGGAACTGGCCAATCTTTTGCTCGATCCGTATTTCAAGAAAATCATGACGAACTGTCAGGAGTCATGGCGAAAAGTCGTCGCGACGGCTGCAGAGGCGGGAATCCCGATGCCATCGATGAGCTCGGCGTTATCCTTCTACGACGGATTCCGCCAGAAACGGCTGCCGGCAAATCTGCTGCAAGCCCAGCGCGATTATTTCGGCGCACATACGTATGAACGGATTGACAAACCCCGCGGTGAATTTTTCCATACAAATTGGACGGGGAGAGGCGGAGATACTTCCTCTTCGACGTATGTCGCTTAATATTAGTTCTGTTCTTGTATGAACCTGTGAGCATGATGTGTCATCTCTCAATTGAATCCCGGTCATTGAAAAATGATCGGGATTTTGTTTTGTACTTAATAATGGATCATGAGTCATCTGGTAAGAGATTCTTTTTGGAATATCCAGGAACGCGGAATATTCGGGATTATCATTAGGTTTCCCGCAACCTCTTGAAAGATTCACCGATGAATTTGTATTTCGTTTCAATTATAAGCATATTCACGAGAATCAAGAGAGTCTTAAATGTAACATGTATGTGATGGAAGGTTGACTGATAATACATTGGTTAGCAATTAACGATTTTCTGGACTCTTCAATTATTTTTAAAAAATAAAAATGGCAAAAATAAAAAGACAAAAAAACAAGAAGAAAGAAAGTGATTCCAATCTTCCTCCGTCTGTTTTCTATGATAGGGTAGAACCTGCCTACGATGAAAATAACACCGCCATTAAGGGATATAAGGGTCAGCAGAAAGTAGAGATAATTTTTATTCCCGAAAAAACTCTCATTGTCGAAGAAAGTAGATTTGAAAAGCCTACTTTTTGGGTTCAAACTTCTCTTGCTGTTATAGGCCTTCTGACATTTATTGGATTTGTTGTTTTCAGCATTATTCAACATCAAGATTCCGTCAACAACCTTAAATTCGCAGAGCAATCCTATAGAGCCGCCGACTCCATTTCTAAAGAGTCTTATAGATCGCAAAGGATAAAAGATTCTTCGACCCTCAAACAGACAGACAGTTCTCTCGCGCTGACAAGGCAGAGTAGTGAACGAGCAGACAGGGGATTGAGACTCACCGAAAAGAACATCTTTTTGACTACCGAAATTTCCAGAACCGCAATCCAGCCATTTTTGTTCGCCGACAGTGTCGGAGAAATTCAAAATCTTAGAACCGGGGAAATACCATACAATGAATACGAAATTACCAATGTTGGAGCAACGCCAGCTTATAAGGTTAATACATGGTCTATTATTATGTTCGAATCTGATTTTAATCAAGACACTATCGACATCTATACATTTAATAAACCAGAAACAGGATGGTTTATTGGAAGCAAAAAAACAACTGGCACTGCTAAATCTTACTTTTACGGCGGTGAAGCATGGAAGAACGAGGACGCTATAGCTTACATAACTCGTAAGAAACCAATTCTTTTCATAACTGTGATTACCTACGAAGATGCCTTCGGAAAATCTCACTTTACCCAACAGGGACGCATAAGAACCATCGATAAGGGTTGGACAGAATTGAGAAAATACGCAAGGACTGATCATGACAAACAAACCAAAACCAACAAATAAGCGCAAACCGATCAAACGAGTTGAACCGGCACCACTAACATAATAGACTTTGCCGAAACTCTGTAAATCTATCTAGCCCCCCAATTAATAGCTCTTCCATAGCTGTTTTCACCAGAAAATAAGCGCTACAATCGTCTAGACTTGTTAAATGATTAGCATCCTTTTGAATTGTATCATTATGAAGCGTTGAAATAATTTATAGTCGTAAAGTTGGCATAAAGTTGCGATTATATTAAAAAAATGACCTTCTCAAAATGAGTCAACAATCTCGATATAATACAAGACAGGGAAGGATATGCTTGAAAATTCTTCGAAAATGGGGAAATAATCGATGGCACACAGATTGACATATCAATATCAGAATAAG
>RPQN01000346.1 GCA_003819715.1 Ignavibacteriota bacterium
CGTTCCGCGAATTGCGTTCGTCAATAAAATGGATCGAGCTGGTGCAGATTTCCTCGGCGTCGTCGCGATGATGAAATCCCGCCTGAAAGCAAATGCGGTCCCCATTCAGCTGCCGGTCGGTGAAGGTGATATGTTTGCCGGCATCATCGATCTTATAACGATGAAAGCAAGAATGTATCATGAAGATACGCAGGGGGCAACATGGGATGAAATTACGATCCCGGAGAAATTGAGACCCCGGGCGAACGAATACCGGATCAAAATGCTGGAAGCGGTCGCAGATGAAGATGATACACTGCTCGAAAAATATTTAAACGGCAATGAAATCTCTCCGGCAGAAGTTCTTCAGGTCCTGCGCCGGTCCACATTAAAGGGTGGAATTATTCCCGTGCTGTGCGGTTCGTCATTCAAAAATAAGGGTGTTCAGGATCTGATGGACGCGGTCGTCGATTTCCTGCCGTCGCCCAAGGACATTAATAACGGCGAAATTCATGGACATCATCCCCATAAGCATGACGATGTCGTCCGAAAAGTGAGCGATGATGGAGCATTCACCGCGCTGGCATTTAAAATTATGAGCGATCCGTTTGTCGGAAGGCTGACCTATTTCCGGGTCTATTCCGGAACCCTCTCGGCAGGCTCGTATGTCCATAATATTATTACCGACCGGAAAGAACGTATTGCCCGTATTCTCCGCATGCATGCGAATCATCGTGAAGAAGTGCAGGAAGCCTACGCAGGTGATATTGTCGCCGCCATCGGTTTGAAGAATACGCGTACCGGTGATACGCTTTCGACGGAGGAAGATCCGATTATTCTCGAGCGGATGGAATTCCCGGATCCGGTCATTGATGTGGCGATTGAACCGAAAACGAAAGTGGATTTGGAAAAAATGGGCGAGGCAATGCAGCGCCTTGCGGAAGAAGATCCGACGTTCCGTATTTCAACGAACGAGGAAACCGGCCAGACGATTATCAGCGGCATGGGCGAACTTCATCTGGAAATTATTATCGACCGGATGAGGCGCGAGTTCAAGGTTGAGGCGAATGTCGGGAAGCCGCAGGTCGCCTACAAAGAAACGATCAGCAAGAAAGTGACCGCTGAAGGCAAATTTGTGCGCCAATCCGGCGGACGCGGCCAATTCGGACATGTCTGGATCGATGTCGAGCCGAATGAAAAAGGAAAAGGATTTGAGTTTGAAAATGATATCGTCGGCGGCGCCGTACCGAAGGAATATATAAAGCCGACCGAACAGGGGATCGTTGAAGCAATGAGAAACGGTGTCCTTGCAGGATATCCCATGGAAGACATCAAAGTGCGATTGTTCGATGGCTCGTTCCATGCGGTGGACTCCTCCGAGATGGCGTTTAAGATAGCAGGTTCCATGGCGTTTCAAAGCGCTGCAAAAAAAGCGGGCCCGGTACTGTTGGAGCCGGTGATGGCCGTTGAAGTCGTGACTCCCGAAGAATATCTCGGCGATGTGATGGGCGACCTCAATTCTCGGCGCGGCAAAATTGAAGGGATGACTCCCCGAAAAGACGCCCAGGTGATTAAAGCGCATGTCCCGTTATCGGAAATGTTCGGGTATGCGACCCAGCTTCGTTCGATGACACAGGGCAGGTCGCTCTATACGATGCAGTTTTCGCATTACGAACCGGTGCCGAAAAATATTGCAGAAGAAATTGTTGAAAAAGTCCGCGGAAAGAGTAACGCAGCCGCGTAGGGTTAATTTAAAATCAGCATATTTATCTAATTAAAGGAGATCTACAAATGGCAAAGGAAAAATTTGACCGAAGTAAGCCGCACGTGAACGTCGGCACCATCGGCCACGTTGACCACGGAAAGACCACTCTGACGGCTGCCATCACTATGGTGCTTGCCAAAAAGGGTCTCTCCCAGATTCGAACATTTGATTCAATTGACAATGCCCCGGAAGAAAAAGCGCGCGGTATAACGATTAACACGGCACACGTGGAATATTCCACAGAGAAGCGCCATTATGCGCACGTGGATTGCCCGGGTCACGCCGATTATATTAAAAATATGATCACCGGTGCCGCACAAATGGACGGTGCGATTTTGGTGGTTGCTGCAACAGATGGTCCGATGCCGCAAACGCGCGAACATATTCTGCTTGCGCACCAGGTGAACGTGCCGAAGATGGTCGTGTTCATGAATAAGGTGGATGCCGTCGATGATCCGGAACTTCTGGATCTCGTCGAACTCGAAGTCCGCGACCTTTTAAAGAAAAACGATTTTCCCGGCGATGAGATTCCTATCATTCGCGGATCGGCACTGAAAGCAATGGAAGCAGCGCTTCGCCCCGATGTGAAGGGTGACGATCCTGCATTCAAGTGCATTATGGAATTAATGGATGCGGTCGACAGTTATATTACGCTGCCGAAACGTGATTCCGAACGTCCGTTCCTGATGC
>RPQN01000347.1 GCA_003819715.1 Ignavibacteriota bacterium
AAGAGTAATATATTTCGCGTCTTTGCACCGGGAAGAGGATATCATCAAGATTAATGTTTCTCAATGCAATTCCCTTTCGAATAATCAATTTGTCGAAGATATTATGAGATTGTTTAGCTGGCCAATTGACCTTCTCATATCATCCACACCTAAATGGGAGTAAATCTGAGTTGTGGCTATGGAAGAATGACCGAGAATATGTTGAACTGTAAAAATTGGTACATCTCTTTGAACCAACCAGGTGGCTCCGGTATGTCTGAGGCTATGAAAATGAATCTTCTGGTCGATCGGTGCTCTTCTCACAAATTTTGTAAATTTACTCGACACATATCCAACTGTTAACGATTTACCATCGGGAAAGGTAAAGACCTTATCATTGTCTCTCTTTTTAATTATAAGAAAATGATAAACCCATTCATTCATAGGCACTACCCTACTTTTTCGAGTTTTCGTATGATACTCTTGCGTGTTTTCCACATTGATAAGTCGTCGCTCCAAATCAATAGATGACCACTTCAGATTCACTATCTCCCCTACCCTCATCATTGTTGATACAGCAAAGCGAACTAAATCCCGATACCAATCATATTGAATAACAGAAAGCAATTTCTGAAAATTTTCAGGAGTAAGATAAATAGGTCTCATCTGAGGAAGTCGCAGTTGTTTGCATCTTTTGAATGGATTGTCCTGAAGCAGTCCCCAATTCACTGCCGTTCCAAACACGGATTTCAGAGACCGGAAATCGATATTGACCTTTGTTGGAGATACCTTTTTTAGGTGAGAGACTTTGTATTGCTCAATCAACTGAGGAGTGTAATCGGAGAGATTACGATCACCGCAATATTTTAAGAATGAATTGACAGCTCCCGAATATAGAGTGACGGTAGAAGGAGCCAGATTTGTAACAGCGAACGCGGCATACTGTGTTTTGAATTGACTCAGAGTAATATTATTTGGCTTTTTATTTTTTCTTTTCCTGCTCTTTAGAAATCGGATTGCTCCAGGTTTTGTTTTTGATCCGGTCGATTGCCAGATTCGTTTCCCATTGAGATAGGTAACAAGATAAAAGAAACCGTTGGACCGTTGGATGAGGGATGCCATACTGACCTCCAGTACATAAAAAAAGTGTTAGCACACTGTTAGCAGTGCCTAACACTTAGAGGTAGAAATGGTGATTTTACGTGGACAGGGAGGGAATTGAACCCCCGACACATGGATTTTCAGTCCATTGCTCTACCAACTGAGCTACCTGTCCAATAAAAATCCCGCCGGATCTCAGCGGGATCACTATCTCTATTAAAGTATCAGACTTTTGGCAAAAAGTCAAGAAATGAATCCTCATGCCACCTCTAAAATGAAATCTTGTGTTTTTTCAACAAGCCTATATAGAAAAGGCATTAGTGCTCGTTTCCATTTTCAGTTGAATCATTAATGACACAAGATTATATGATGGAAACGGCACTAGACTTTCCCGTTTTTCTTCAAGATGTCCCGCGCAATAATACCGCGCTGGACTTCACTTGTCCCTTCGAATATTTTATTGATACGGGCATCGCGATAATACCGTTCTATCGGAAGTTCGCGCGAATATCCCATACCGCCATGGATCTGGACTGCCATATCTGCAACCACGCACAACTGCTCGGAGGCATACAATTTCACAAAGGCCGCCTGACGCGATACCGATTTTTTATTATCGTATTCCTGTGCCGTCCGGTAAACGATGGAATCCAGGTTATAGATAATCATGGCCATATCTGCGAGCATAAATTGAATCGCCTGAAAATTCGACAGCGGTGCATCGAATTGTTTCCGTTCCTTTGCGTATTTCGTGCTCAGTTCCAACAATTCTTTCATCGCACCCAGGCAGGCCGCGCCCAGTCCCAATCTTCCTGCATCCAGCGTTTTCATGGCAATAAGAAATCCGCGTCCATCCTCGCCGATGATATTCTCTTTCGGAATATGGACATTGTCGAATGTCAACGCATTGGTCATACTGCCCCGGATGCCCATTTTCTTTTCCTTCGGGCCGGCTGAAAATCCGGGAGTTTTTGTTTCGACCACAAATGCTGATATTCCTCGCGCCGTGCGTGCGAACACCGAAAGGACGTCGGCGATCCCGCCGTTGGTGATCCAGATTTTTTCGCCGTTGATCACCCATTCATTGCCTTCCAGCACTGCTTTGGTCTTGAGATTAAATGAATCCGATCCGGCGTTTGCTTCCGTTAACGCAAACCCGCCGATATACTTCCCTTCCGCCAACGGGACGAGATATTTTTTCTTTAATGCTTCTGAACCGCCGATATAGATGGCATTTGCACCGATGGATTGATGGGCGCCGATGAACGTGGACGTTGCTAAATCACCCCGTCCCATTTCTTCCTGCATGACGCAATACCCGACTTCACCAAAT
>RPQN01000348.1 GCA_003819715.1 Ignavibacteriota bacterium
AGCGTCGCTGATTCTACGCAAACATATCAACCCGTTTGTGCGATTCTACGAGATGGGGCCGGAACTCCCTATGACCGGCAGAGAACAGCCGTCGCTGGAAAGCCCCGAAGCCCGGAAACTCAGAGAATTGAGAGATAAAATCTCACTGCCCGTACAGGTACTCGACCCGTCAGTTCGTGCAGAAAATTGTCTCAGCGCCGAAGGAATCAGGGTTATCAGTGATTTGGTGCGCCATACCGAGCAGGAGATGCTCGCCGTTCGCAACTTTGGGAAAACATCACTCGTGGAACTCAAGCGCAAACTTGCGGATATGGGACTTTCTTTCGGAATGGAACTCCCGGAAGAAGTTATTGTTACGCTTGAGGATTCGGAGAAGAAAGAAGGGCAGGAGTAAACCGTGCGTCATCGTAATAATAGCAACCATCTCGGCCGCACAATGGAGCACTGGCAGGCTATGGTGCGTAACCTGGTGTTGAACCTTTTGCAGCATGAACGCATTCGCACAACTCTTCAAAAGGCAAAGGCTGCAAAACCGCTTGCCGAGAAAGTAATAACTTGGGGCAAAAAAGGCGATTTGCATTCGCGCAGGCTTGCCCTGCAGGTTCTCGGCGTCAACAAACCGGCCGTACAAAAGGTTTTTTCAAGACTGTCAAAACGTTATTCTGAGCGTAAAGGTGGTTATACACGGATCATAAAACTGCCAGAGACGATCAGAATGACCAAGGAAGATTCTCTTGGCCGCAGGCGCCGTATGTACGGAACCCGTCTCGGTGATTGCTCTAAGATGGTTTTTCTTGAACTGATAGATACTTTGCCGATTGCCGAAGCCAAAGGCGGGTCGAGCAAGCAGGCTGAAGAATAAAAACGTTTATAAGTCTGATATAAATGCGGGAAAGCTTACAACAGGCTTTCCCGCTCCTTTTTTAACGTGCCCTCCTGGGCCTTTACCGGGCTTTTCTAGTAAGTCTGATTAGTTCTAAACGCGCATCTTCTGTAAGAGGACCTTGATTAGCACTCTCGATATTCATTCGTACCAATTCAGATGAACGCATCGAAACGATAAGGCGGTCGACACTGGGACTGTGGAGTGAATACCTCAGCATCGCATCTGCAATACGCTGTTTGTGCATAATGCCGCCGGACGCCTGCGCCATCTTGTCAAGCTGCCAGCCGCGGACAAAAGGTGAGCATGCTATTGTTTCAAGGCCGGCATTTTTTGCGGCGGTGAATATGGGCGGGGCTTCATCGGTTAAAACGTTGTAAGGCCGGACCATAAAAGTTAAAGAAGGAATATTTTTTAAAAGGTCTATATTACCGAGACTGGGCGCCCAAATACCTATACGCCCAATAAGGCCCTGGTTAAGCCATTGAGTCGTGAGTTTGAATTGGCGAGCATCTTCGTTAGGGTCATTCACGCCATGGACTACAAGGCTGTCTATGTGGTTGGTTTGGAGCTGTTCGAGCAGGGCATAGATATGATGAGGCTTGTAAGATTCAGGCCCGCCAACGTTTTCCCCAGGACCGAAATCAATAAAGAAATTCCAGGCAATAATATGAGCTTCATTCCGGCGGCCTAGACGTTCCATAATTTTACCCAGTGCCATTCGTTCCGGCTGATACGTTGTATCAAACGTTGTGATACCTGAATCGAGGCAGGCTGAAACAATAGCGGTCTGCATGTCGAAATCAGCCATGGGGTCATTGCCCAATTGCCCAATAAACGAATGGCCTCCCAAAATGAGTTTTGATACGGGGTTCATGTATTGCAACCTCCCTATCGCAGCAGCTATTCGAATAATATTTTGTGTGTTATGAAGTTTTGTATAACTGTTTTTCTTTTGGGAATTTTGCAAATTAGATATTGGCTAAAAAAGGATTATGAAACTGGCGGAGAGAGGGGGATTCGAACCCCCGGTACGGTTACCCGTACGGCAGTTTAGCAAACTGCTGGTTTAAGCCTCTCACCCATCGCTCCAAAAAACGTCTTCCCTAATTTGCGGCAGCCAGTTTAATATGTTGAACAGAGCTTGCTGCAGCGGGTGCAAAAATATAAAAACATTGCATACTTTACAATAGTCACTCTCTTAATTGCACCGACCGGCTCAATGATTTTCCTTCTCTACAATACGGATTTCTGACCGTTTTTTAGGGTCATTTGCCAAAACGATGTATTTATCTCACGTTTTTGTTCACTGGTCAAAAAATATATTTTGGATAAGAATTCATTATTATTTTTATATCGTGGCGATCTGTCCGACTAAAAATTAAATGCAGAGAACCCGAGACTAACATACCGTAGAGGAACAGAAAGTTATTAGACTTAAAGATGGTACCGGCTTAAATAAAAATGAGCAAAGCCCGTAGCAATTTCTTTGACTTTAAT
>RPQN01000349.1 GCA_003819715.1 Ignavibacteriota bacterium
CCGTTGAAAATATGCTGGACGACCCGGTCTTCCTGATTGAATGCTTCTTCGATAAGAAAGGAATTATCCTCGATGGCCTCGTTAAATTGCTGCCCGTATGTTTCCTGTGAGAAAAGGAGAATGACGAACATGAACAGCGACCAACGGTCCATTTTTACGGCATTCGTTCCTGAAATGTTATGATCGAAGAGAGGATTCAAGATAGACTCATTTTTCATTCGACATGGTCAAGACATAGTGAAGAATTTTATCGTACTCATCCTTGTTGAGTTTTGCGGATGTTCCCATGGTTCTCAATAAGGTGTCCCATTGCGCTTCCGAATAGAGCGAAGGGACTTTCACACTATGGCACCCTGAACACTTTGATATATATAATTGTCTTCCTTGCGCAAGTGTTTCGCTGTTCGTACCGGGCCATCGTTGTGACGCCTGGTCCGCTTGCTTGATTGTCGGCTGAGGGATGGCGCCTGAACACGACAAAAGAATAATTACCGGCAGCATAAAAATAAAGAACTGAAGAGCCCGTTTCATCATATTATAGGTGGAATGAGAAAAGTAATCGTGCTTCGACTTTTTCATATTCATGGAGATCGAGATTCCCGGTGGTGGATCCTTTCAAAGATGCGATTTGCGGCAAAACGGTGAATGTTGCCCACCAGTTCTCTGCCGCGTATGATACAACCGGTCCCGCAAAAAAAGCTGAATGTTCTATGTCGCCGTCTTTTATGACATTATGATTCCGCATTTCAAATCCAAACGAGAATGACGGAGTCGCCTGATAGGAAGCACCCAGATCAAATTCAAGTGATAACTCCTCTTCTGTTTGGGCGATTCCATTATCCATTTCCGTCTCCCACTCCTGTTCAACGACTCCATTAAAGGCAAGAAGGATGCTCCTGAATTGTTTGTCGAACAGGATTTTTCCTTCCAATTCATCCTCATGTAACCCCAGGGTCGCTTCGCCGTACAGGGCAAGTCCGAACAGATCGGCAACACGGTCCATCAACTTGTATTTCCATTCAGAAGAAATACTAATGGCCTGACCTGTCATATCGGCTCCGTTCATTTTTACCCCGGTGGAATCCTGCGCGTACCAGCTCGAATTCAGGTAGATTGACCCCATCAGGTTGTTGATAACACCGAATTCGTATTCCACTCTTTGATCCAGTCTCCGGTAAAAATATCCTTTATCGGAACGGTAGGTATTCCAGAGTTCAATCTCGCGTGCACCCGGCGGCAAGACGGATGTTTCATAGACGTAAGTGAATTTCCTTTCATTGGCATGGGCATTGGGAATTCCCCAAACACCAATGAAAGATAACAGAATCATGAAATGTTCCCATCGCCATGATGCCTTCGGAGCGTTTATCCCTGCAGGTCTTCGCATACTCATGTATCCTCAGATGGATGTTCTTGTTCTCTCTTGCCCGGGTAACATAGACATTGAGAGAGGGTAATACAATCCCTATTTATTGGGATGCGGCTAGAAAGTCCGGTAGAATGGGAGAAACGAAGAAGATTACAGAGGAATGATCAGGTGATATTCCTCGGCGAGATCAATCCATTGATGAGCGCGTAGATGGTTAATCCCGCGACCGTTTTAATCTGGAGCTTTCGGGTAATATTTTTTCTGTGTGAAATGACGGTGTGCTGCGATATTTCAAGCTTATCGGCAATCTGCTTATTCAACATCCCGCAGCCGACCAGCTGCAGGACGGCGAGTTCACGCGATGTGAGCCCATGATTGGCTCTTGTTTCGGATGGTGCAGCGGTAATTTTAAATTTCTTCTCTCCGCCGCCGGCGTCCGGCTGACGATCCGGTTGGAGAGGATGCGGATCGGATGTCGCGAGCGCTTTTTTCCCAACGGTCCGCCTGGAATGCTCTTCAGGATAGAACAACGTATCTTCCATTTCAGCAACGAGCGGCAGCAAAATATTATTTTCGATCCTCGTATGGTCTTGAATGTCTTTTTCAAGCCGGAATAATTCGAAAATGACTTCATGATACACCGATTGCATGTTCGTGCCATGAACGTATTTGATGAGGATGTTCTTGAGATCATACAGTTTCTCATCTACATCATAGTGTTCTTCTTCGTAGACATGCATCGAATACTTCGACAACGCACGCTTATCCTTCCCGGAGGGATGGGTGGTATGAAATAAGCGGTATACTTTTTTTATATAGGGAAAAGTCGTTTTCTCTTCTCGCTCGAGATGTTCCAGAAGTTCTTTTTTATACTCCAGGAAGAATTTCTTCAGAAGGACCAGATTCCTGCCGCCTGCCGGCCGGTGTCGCAGTAATTCGTTGAACAGTTTCTCGATCAGCGGAACCTGTGTCTTCGTATAATACGCATGGGTTTTTTCGAGATA
>RPQN01000350.1 GCA_003819715.1 Ignavibacteriota bacterium
GCCGCCGTTCCGAGAACCGGCACTCGCCGGTGTGACCGTGTTGTTGATGATGAAATTATGTTTGATGACGGCCGAGCTGTAATGAAGCACAATTCCTGCACCCTCCTGATATGCCGTCGATCCTGTGCCGAAGGGAAACATATATTTTGTCCCGGTCCCGCCGCGAATGGTAAATCCATCGAGCACTGCCGTCGAGTCTTCTTTCCAGAGGAACTGAACGGTGCTCGCGGTGTCTTTATTCGGCGCGGAACTTCCGTCGATGATCGTCTGAAAAACGGTCTGCCAGTTTTTGGTGAGATAGAATTTGCTCGTCACGACTATCCCTTTGCCATGATATTTAATATTTTCGCGGTACGTCCCTTCTGAAACAATCACCGTATCCGCCGGTTGTGCCGCATCGACGGCTGATTGAATGGTCGGATACTCCTGAGGAACACGTCGAACACGAGCGGTGGATGATGCCGTGTCATTCGTCAATTCGATGGTCTGATCGGGAGCGAGAACGAGCTTATGGGGGGATGTAAAACGATCGATGAGTCCTGCGTCGGTCGTGTGTATCGGAATGTCGTGGCGCGCATTGATGACTGCCGCCGCCTGGGTTAATGCTTCCGGGCCGGCCGTAATCGGCAGAAGAGTATAGGAAATATTCCGACCGGCAAGGTCGGCCATTTCCGGAATATTTCCCGTCCCGCCGGCGTGATATACTTTTATGCCGTCAAACTCCACGATAAATCCAACACCGTCCGATTTCAGGTGATACGTATTATAAGCCGGAACGGCCTGAATGGTGATCCGGCCTATAACAAAGCTCTGATACACCCCTTGCTGAAGCGCGTCGGCAACACGGATGAGCCGGCAAGATGATTTTTGAGTGACACGGGTTATTTCATTATGATCGGAATGTTCGTGCGTGATGAGAACGATATCTGCAGAGTCCGTTTCCGTCACAGCGTACGGATCGATATAAATGGTTTTTCCATCGGACGTTTTAATCTTGACAAATGCGGTGCCGTTATATTTCAGAGTTGGACGATCAGCCCGGGCTTCGTCCAGGAATAACAGAGAGTCGAGGGATAGGAAAAGAATGATCAAACATACAATTTGTTTCATGTCGTGCTCCTTTTAGTTTAATGACAAAAAGAAAAAGATAATTACTCCGCTATACAACCTTCCAGAGAGGTTCTGTATTCTGATACACGAGTTGAGATAATGAACCATGGTTGAGATTGAGAATCCGGTCGCATTTCGTATCCGGATATATTCCATGCGTGGCAACCAGCAGCGTGGAATTTGTTTTCTTCAGGTACGAGTGAAAAATGTGCAAAATCTGCCCGGCGGTGACCGCGTCGAGATCTCCTGTTGGCTCATCGGCGAGAATGAGTTTCGGCTCTCGGATCAGCGTCCGGGCAATCGCCACCCGCTGCTGTTCACCCATGCTGAGCTCGATGGGCAAATGATCCAGCCGGCTGCCCATTCCCATCTCTTCCAGGAGATTCTGTGCGAGCGAATACCTTGTCTTTGTGGATGAGACAACATCTTCCAGACCGGCGGCAACATTTTCAAGGGCGGTCCACTTCGGCAGCAGGTTTAAATTTTGAAATATGATCCCGATCTGAGTGCGCCGGAGATAGGCCAGCTGGTTTTGTGTGCATGAATGAAACCATGTTCCGTCAAAATTGATATCCCCCGTGGTCGGCTGATCCAGTCCGCAAAGCAGGGACAGCAGGACAGATTTGCCATGACCGCATTTGCCAAAGAGCAGAACCGTTTCGCCCGGGTAAATCTGGAAATCGATATGACGCAGTACTTCAAGTTTCCTGAGCCCCAGATGAAAAGTTTTTGATAGATTTCGACACTGAAGAAGCGCCGGTGTTGTCAGATCGTTTTCTCTTATCATAATATTCACGCATTTTTGAGGTTATTAATCGGCCGGAGACGGACAAAACAATAAGCAAAACTGACAGCAGAGACAGCGGCAACGAACAGTACTAAACCGACCCCGGCAAGCGTGTTGCCCAATGAATCAATGGAACACAGAATATGGCATGACGGTCTTTGGGCCGGCACCAGGATTTGTACGACAACGGCAAGGTACACTCCTAAAATTCCTCCCAGGAGGGCGTGAAGAAAAAATTCAGAGACCAGAAGACGGGTGATTCGATTTCTCTGCCAGCCCATCGATTGCAGAATGCCAATCTCCCGCCTTCTCTCTATTATAGAGGCATAATGATTCCTGACAACATGGACCGTCACGAATATGGCGATGAAGATTATTCCCAGCCAGAGAAGTCGCTGGTTA
>RPQN01000351.1 GCA_003819715.1 Ignavibacteriota bacterium
CAGGTTCCATTGTTCATCGGTATGATTCGGAGCGGGAATATTATTGGAGCGGCCGAAGTTGCCAGGACTTCCAATGCCCTGGTCAATGTCTGCGGCAAGATCTGCCCGGAAGAAACATTCTGTCAATCGGTGTGTACCCGAAGCAAACAGGATGAACCCATTAAAATTCGTGAGCTGCACTTTTTTGCAACACAGGAAGAGGCGCGGGCAGGGTATTCGCAGGTCAAGCCAATCAAAAAATCGGCGAAGAAGGTTGCGGTCATCGGTGCCGGGCCGTCCGGGCTCGGTTGTGCGTTTGAACTTTCGAAATTCGGCTATACCGTCGATGTATTTGAGAAAAGCAAACCCGGCGGCGTGCCTCGGAGCAGTATTCCCGCGTACCGCCTTTCAACGAAGGAATTGGAATCGGATACAAAATTCCTCTTGAACCATTTTTCCATGAAAAAGAAAAAAATCACCGGAAAAGAATTCACGCATATCCGGAAAACGTACGATGCCGTGTACCTGGCGGTCGGACTGGGGAAGGATCGGCCGGTTGGCATTCCCGGGGAGAAGCTGAAAGGTGTACTGCCCGTTTTGGAATTTCTGGAATCGGCGAAGGCATATTCAAAGAAGTTCAAAATCGGCAAGAGGGTTGTCGTTATCGGCGGCGGCAATGTTTCGCTCGATGCGGCGGCAACGGCAAAACGGCTGGGTGCAGAGAATGTGATTTTGGTGTATCGCCGCAGTGAAAAAGAAATGCGCGTCTGGAAAGCGGAACTAGAAGAAGCGCGCCGACAGGGGGTCGAGATTCGTTTTCTGGTCAATCCGGCGGCAGTGGTCGGCAGGAAAAAAGTCGAAGGCTTGAAGTGCCGGCGCACACGGTTAAATAAACGGAAGGACAAGTCGGGCCGTCCCATCCCTGTCGATATTCAGGGCTCCGAATTTATCATCAATGCCGATCATATCATCATTGCCATCGGACAATCTATTGCCGCCGATTGGTTGAATGGAATTGATCGGGAACAGGGATATATCAATGTGAATGAGAATTTTCAGACCTCGATGGAGAACGTGTTTGCCGGCGGAGATATGATTGCTGGTGAAGGAACCATTGTCCAGTCGGTTGCGCAGGGCAGCCATGCCGCTCAGGCGATTCACGAATTCTTATCCGGAAAGCAGGAGGAAGCCCGTGGAATTTAAGAAATTTAAAGAAATGGAGATTTATCCCTCGCGCGACCTCTCGTACGATTTTCTCGGAATTCACTTCGAGAACCCCTTCATCCTTGCCGCAGCGCCTTCCACCGACGATCTTGAAATGGTGCGGCGTGGATTCCAGATGGGCTGGGCGGGAGCAATTCTTAAAACGACTTCCATCGAAGGAACCACGGTCGATCTGTGTTATCCCATGATGTCCACCTTCGAACATGAAGGACAGCGATTGTTTGGAATGGGGAATATCGATCTCATCTCCGAACACCATATCGATAACGTGGAAACCCGCGTGAAGCTATTGAAAAAGGAATTTCCGGAAAAAATGGTCGCGGCAAGCATCATGGCAGGCAGGAAAGAAGATTGGCAGCGGCTGGTCGAACGGCTGGAAAAAGCGGGCGTTGATCTGATCGAGTGCAGTTTTTCATGCCCCCAGGGAAATATTGGCGAGGATCCCGGAAAGATGCTGGCGCAAAGCGTGAGTGCAACAGAATTGACCGCACGCTGGGTCAAAGAAGCGTCGACGCGCGTCCCGATTTCGATAAAAATTACACCGCATGTCACCGATATTGTCGAAGTCGCAAACGCGGTGAAACGAAGCGGTTGTGATGCATTGACCGCATCGAATTCCATTCAAGCACTGATGGGCATCAACGTCAAAACATTTACCCCGTATCCGGATCTCGGAGGCAGATCCACCTACAGCGGCATGACCGGTCCGGCGATTAAACCGATCACTCTCCGTACGATCGCGGAGATTGCACGCCACGTGGATATCCCCATTCTGGGCACGGGCGGGGCCGGTACGTGGAGCGACGCTGTTGAATTTATGGCCGTGGGAGCCGGAGTGGTGGAGTTTTGTACGGTCGTGATGCATTACGGTTTCCGCGTCATTGATGATCTGAGAAGCGGCATGTCGCACTATCTCGATGAAATGAAATTTTCTTCACCGGAAGAAATTATTGGAAAAGCGCTCCCGAATATTGTTTCGCATGATGAACTGCCAAGAAAACGGATACGCAACCACATTCATGAAGACTTATGCATCGGCTGAGAACTTTGCGTTATCGCATGACGTGACGGCAGTCCAAACACAAACGA
>RPQN01000352.1 GCA_003819715.1 Ignavibacteriota bacterium
AAATACAAGAATTTTAAGGAAAAATTTTCCTTCCCGGATATTTTGAAGGTTGAAAAAACCATGTTTACAAAAAAACCGACCTTCAACGATCCGGTGAAGGAACTCACCGGCGAGTATCTTCGTGCGGCGGACAAACTCGTACGGGAGAAACGGTATCAGGAAGCCATCGCGTTGATTGAGAAGGCAAATGCATTAGATCCGAAAAACATGTACACGCATGCATTTCTTGAGCGGACGCAGTACCTGATTCAAAAGGAAAATGAAACTAGTTCGAAGGTGTTCGGCGAGATTGGCCAGACGGGCGAAAACCGGATGGAAGCGATCTCACAATTATTCGCGACGGTCGAAAAATTCATCGGAGATAAAAAATACCCCAATGCATTGAACGCACTGTCAAAGATTTATCATATTGATCCAAAGAATTTTAACGCGAAAGCATTGTCGGACCGAATACGGACGCTGATGCAGTCCGATGCAGCTGAAAGAGAGTTGCCCAAGCCGCAGACGCTTGAATCGTTCACTTCGGAATGGAATCCTGTTCCGTTTGAAAAGCCGGTCCCTCATTCTGAGGATGTAATTGAGGAGAACCATGATATTCCGCCGCTGCCGCCAGCACCGACACCGATACGGGCGCCGGCGCCGGTGTTGCGCCAGCGTGAAAAAGCCGGACATACGGCATTGTACCGCGAACTTTTAAAGGAATGCTGGTCGGACGGCGTCATTACCCCTGAAGAGTCCGAAATGCTTCATCGCGCTCGTTTGGAGCATTCGATTTCATTTGATATGCACTGCAGGATCGAAGTTGAGATCAAGATCGACGCCTATGTCGATGCCTTGCGCATCGTGTGGATTGACGGCGTGGTCACCGACAATGAACAGGAAGTTCTGGAGGTCATGCGGAATAAATACGGGATTACCGAGGAAGAACAGGCGGCCGCTGAAAAGAAATTTTCCGCAGGACATAAAATCAAGATGCCGAAAGCAATGATTCTGATCGTGGACGATGATTATGATAACTCCATTTATGTGGCCCGGGCCCTGATCAATCACGGGTATGATGTTAAAATTGAACGGCATCCAAACGGTGCACTTCGATTTATGAACACGCACATTCCTGACCTCATCCTGAGTGAGGCGGTCTTTCCACAATTAGACACCGACGGATTTGAGTTCTTTCAAAAAACCCGTTCCGATAACCGATTGAATCAGATCCCGTTCCTTATCATGACGAAACCGGGCGATGCGCGAATTATGCGGGCCGGGTTACGGATGGGGGTGGACTATTTTATTCCCAAGCCGCTCCATCTCGGGTATATGTCGGCAATTATTGACGGTAAAATAAAACCGGGATTGAAAATGGCGGCACAGATGTAGCTCGACCATGATCGTCCGCTTCCATGATGACGAAGTGAGCTCCATCGATGGTGTAAACGTTGTTGAAATAAAGAAGGACCGTTACTCCGGACTGATCATCTCGCCCGCAGCCGGCAGATAGACCGAATGAAGCTGTTTCTTCCCCTCGTTCGTTATCATTGCCCGTTCAAAATAAAATTTGATCCGTTTTGCAGTTTGCAGGTACGGTGAATCCTGAAGATGATAATGGAGAACCGGTTCCGTTGCATTGCCTGAAATACCGCACTGCGCAAGGAGCTGGCCCCGGGTCACCTTCTCTCCTGCTTTCACACGAATGCTCCCTTGTTTCAAAAACGCAAGGACCGAAAACTCTTTGCTGGAGTGCTGGATAACGATGGCATTGCCGATTTGTGCATACGGATTGCGAATCCCTGGAGAATTCTCTCGTATCCCGTCGATCACTTCAACAACCGTTCCATTCGCGGGCGCAAGAATATCTTTTCCGTATCCGAAATAATCCTCGTTTGATTTACCGTCATTCTTATACCGCGTTCCGGAAGCATCTGTTCCGGAAAATTCGCAGGAATACTGCTGCTGCATAATATTTCGCTGCGCGGTACCGTCACGAGTCTCGCCCACAGAAGTGATCAGCCAGGTCCCTGTAAATGGAGGATAGAGCTCCGTTTGTTGTTTATCGGCAACGACCGGAACAGCGGCCGGCTGCACCGCCGTGGAAGCCGGTGCAGTATTTCTTAATACCTCGGTGTTGCCTGAAGGAGCCTGATCCGTTTGACGCACATCCGGCTTGGCGGTCGACGATGCCGGAGGCGCTGCTGCCGCAGCGGTCGATGGTGAAGTCGTTGCGGCGGCGGGCGGGGGTTCAGGGGTTACATGAGTGGTAAAGAGAAATCCT
>RPQN01000353.1 GCA_003819715.1 Ignavibacteriota bacterium
CGACTCTTGAAGTTGGCGATCAATGCGACATCAGGGAATATGTGACTCTTAATCGCGGAACAATCGAAACCGGAAAGACTGTTATTGGAAATAATTGTATGTTCATGGCAAATACACATGTGGCGCATGATTGTGTTATAGGTGACAATTGCATAATGGCGAATAGCGCCGCACTTGCAGGACATGTTCATATGGGCTCCTGGGCGATTCTTGGGGGTTTGACTCCGGTCCATCAATTTGTAAACATAGGAGAGCATACTATGATCGGAGGAGGACTTCGGGTTCCGAAGGATGTTCCTCCATATGTTCGAGCAGGAAGGGAACCCATGGTTTTCGAAGGGTCGAATGCAATCGGTTTGCGCAGGCGTGGTTTTGATCCACATACAATCGACCTGATTGATAAAACATATATGCTGATATATCAATCCAATTTAAATGTTTCACAAGCCGTTGCACGTATCAAAGAGGAACTGGAGCAGATTCCGGAAATTCAAAATATTCTGAATTTTATCGCAAATAGTAAACGCGGCATTATGCCGGGTCCAGGACGGCACTGAGGAAAATATGAATTGGCGATTTGAAAACACCGGCTTTCGTTCCGGTGTTTTTAATATGGAGTATGATATGGCTCTTGCCCGTGCGCTCGTCGATGGTACGGGATATCCCACAATCAGAGTGTATGGCTGGCAACCGCCAGCACTTTCACTCGGATGGAATCAATCGAGGAATGAAATTGATCTTGTAAAAGTCTCTGAAGCCGGGATCGGAGTCGTCCGGCGGCCAACAGGTGGACGCGCCATCCTTCATTCGGAAGAACTCACCTACAGCATCGTGATGAGGGTGAAGGAAAAAAATGTCTTTGCGGTATATGATGAAATCAGCCGGGCGTTAGTAGCAGGATTGAAGGTACTTGGTGCCCCGGCCGTCATCGAGAAAAACCAACCGAACTTTCCCTCGCTCTACAGGACAAAATCTGCTATTGCATGTTTTTCCAGTACCGGGAGATACGAAATTAAGTGCCAGGGAAAGAAGCTGGTGGGAAGTGCTCAACGCCGCTACGCTGCCGGAAAAGGCGAGGAAGTCGTATTACAGCATGGTTCTATCTTGCTCGGACCGGATCATAAACGGTTGGTAGATTTCTTATTCCTCGATCGGGAGGGACAAGATGTTGAAATGCGGAAAGAACTGGACGAAAAGACAACTCACCTATCGGCAGTTCTCGATCGGGACGTGGAGTTTGAGGAGACCGCCGCGGCGATTCTCCAGGGATTCCGGAACGTTTGGTCGATCGAACCTGAAGTTATCCCATTGATGAATGAAGAACAAAAGGTGACAATATGAAAAACGCATCTACGACGTCAGGTCCCAAAAAAGTTACGACAAAAGTAATCGCTGCGATGAAAAAAGACGGAAAGCGTATTGCATGTTTGACAGCGTACGATTTTCTGACCGCACGGTTACTGGATCAGGCAGGAATCGATTTAATCCTTGTCGGTGATTCGCTCGGTATGGTATTTCAAGGTCAGGAGACAACCCTGCCCGTCACTCTCGATGAAATGATTTATCATGCGAAAACTGTCGTGCGTGGAGTGGACCGATCGATGGTCATTGTCGATATGCCCTTTATGTCATTTCAAGCGAGTCATGAGGAGGGGTTCCGGAATGCCGGTCGTATCATGAAGGAAACAGGAGCAGGCGGGGTAAAATTTGAAGGCGGTGAACGAATTGCGGATTTAGTACATATGACGGTACGGGCGGGTATTCCAGTCATCGGACAGCTCGGATTAACCCCGCAGTCTATCCACCAATTCGGCGGTTTCACTCCGCGTGGTGAAACAGCTGCTGAAGCGAAGCAAATGCTGAAGGATGCAAAAATTCTTGAAGAGGCAGGCGCTTTCAGCATTGTACTGGAGAAAGTACCGGCATCCCTTGCGGCAAAGGTTACAAAGTCATTAACGATTCCAACCATCGGTATTGGCGCCGGCATGCATTGCGACGGACAAATTTTGGTTGTGACCGATATGCTGGGATTATATGAAGATTTTCATCCGCGATTTGTTCGTCGGTATGCGCATCTGGCCGAATCAATACGTCGGAGTGTCAAAGAATATGTCAAGGATATACAAGAAGTAAAATTCCCGACTCAAAAAGAAAGTTATTAAGCGATTGAAACAAAAAAAGGTA
>RPQN01000354.1 GCA_003819715.1 Ignavibacteriota bacterium
GGAAGCGACCAAGCTGGGTGCTTTCGATTTACTTTCTAAACCGCTGGACCGCGATAAACTCCTGGTGACCGTCCGCAATGCCATTCAACAGGCAAAAATATCGGAAGAGTACGAGAAACTGCAGGAACATGTGGAGGGGAAGCGGCGCATTCTGGGCGAGAGCGCGAAGATGAAGGAAATTCTCGCCGTCATTCATCAGGTCGCACCGACCGATGCCCGCGTGCTCATCACCGGCGAGAATGGAACAGGAAAAGAATTGATCGCCCATGCGCTGCACCGCGGCAGCAAACGGAACGCGAAACAGTTCGTGGAAGTCAACTGTGCGGCAATCCCGTCGGAAATGATTGAATCGGAATTGTTCGGCCATGAAAAGGGCTCGTTTACCGGAGCGACGGCTCTCCGCATCGGTAAATTTGAACAGGCGGACGGCGGCACGCTGTTCCTGGATGAAATTGGAGATATGAGTCTCCAGGCCCAGGCGAAAGTGCTGCGGGCATTGGAAGAGGGGACCATCGAACGTGTCGGCGGCAGCAAACTGATCCCTGTCGATGTCCGCGTTCTTTCAGCGACCAACAAGAAACTGGAAGAGGAAATAGGCAAGGGAAATTTTCGCAATGACCTCTTTCACCGGTTGAACGTTATCCCCGTTCACGCGCCGGCCCTGCGCGAACATCGGGATGATATTCCGGTGCTCGTGCAATCGTTCATCGAGGATGTCTGTACACGGAATGGCATTGCCCGCAAGACGATCTCGGACGATGCCATGAATGTTCTCCTTCAGCGCGACTGGCCCGGGAACGTGCGCGAATTAAAAAATGCGGTGGAACGCCTCGTGATCCTTTCACACGGCTCGTCGATCGATATTGACGTCCTCGATGTGTTTGGCGGTTCGAGCGGCGACCAGACGGGATCACTAGAGGTGAGCGGAACGTTTCAGGAGTTCAAAGAACGGGCGGAAGCCATGTTCATCAAAAAGCAGCTGGAAATTCACAAATGGAATGTGACGAAAACCGCAGAAGCGATGGAAATCCAGCGGAGCCATCTCTACACCAAAATGAAACGGTACGGCCTGGCGAAAGACGATGAAGGCGAAGAATAGGAATACCCGCCTACAACTTCCCGTTCTTGCATTTCAACCGATTTCTCGCTAAATTTTAGTTAAGTTTTGCATAAATCGATATCGAATACTTATCTATTTTCTTGGAGGAATTACAATGGCAGTGAAAGTTGGAATTAACGGTTTTGGTCGCATCGGCAGACAGATCATCAATGTCATGGCAGATAAAGGCGTATTGGGCAAAACACTCGATGTGGTTGCAGTCGTGGATGTCAGCACCGATGCAAAGTATTTTGCCTACCAATTAAAATATGACTCGATCCACGGGCATTTCCGCGGTACACTCAGCAGTGAGAAAAGCAATCCTTCATTGGAAGCGGATGACGTCCTGGTGGTGAATGGTCATAAGATTAAATGTGTGATGGCGCAAAAAGATCCTTCACAACTGCCCTGGAAGGAACTGGGCGTAGAAATTGTGATCGAATCCACCGGGTTGTTCACGGATTCTGAAAAAGCAAAAGGCCACCTTGCCGCAGGCGCAAAGAAGGTTTTGATTTCCGCACCGGCGAAAGGCGAAGTGAAAACCATCGTGATGGGGGTGAACGACAACGAGTATGATGCTGCAAAGCATAACATTATTTCAAATGCCTCATGCACGACAAACTGCCTGGCTCCCCTGGTGCACGTCATATTAAAGGAAGGGGTCGGCATTGAAACCGGTTTGATGACCACCATCCATTCCATTACAGCGACACAAAAGACCGTGGACGGTCCTTCGAAGAAGGATTGGAGAGGCGGCCGTGCTGCTTCGATTAATATCATCCCATCCACCACGGGTGCTGCGAAAGCAGTCGGCGAAGTTCTCCCGGCGGTGAAAGGAAAGATGACCGGTATGTCGTTCCGCATCCCGACTCCTGATGTCTCGGTGGTCGATTTGACATTCCGTTCAACACGCGATAGTTCGATTGAAGAAATCGACGGCTTGCTGAAGAAAGCATCTGAAACGTATTTGAAGGGCATTCTGGGTTACTGCACGGATGAAGTGGTCTCGACCGATTTCATCCACGACGATCGCTCTTCCATTTATGATTCCAAGGCAACGCTGCAAAATAACTTGAAGGGCGA
>RPQN01000355.1 GCA_003819715.1 Ignavibacteriota bacterium
GGCTTCCGATCACGTTCCCGAAACGCACCGACATGAATCCCTTTCTGCCGTTGCGCGAGATCTTCTGAACGTACAACTCGCACAGCCGCTTCGAAGCTCCCATGATGTTGGTGGGATAAACTGCTTTATCGGTCGAGATCTGTACGAATTTTTCGACGCCGAACTTCACCGAAAGGTCCGCCACGGTTTTGGTGACTCCGAGATTGTTCATTACGCTCTCGTCCGGCGCGGCCTCCATGCACGGTACATGCTTGTACGCAGCCGCATGGAACACCACCTGCGGTTTGTGCTTTTCGAACAGATAGGCCATCTTTCTCGCGTTGGCCGCGTTCACCACCACGTACTTGAATCCGTCGTATCCTGATAGCTGAAGCCCCAGGTAGAAGCTACCGTTTTCGTCCTTATCAACTGCAAGCAATGAAGCGGGTTTGAATTTCATGATCTGACGGCACAGCTCCGACCCTATCGCTCCTGCCGCGCCCGTGACCATCACCCGCTTGCCTTCGAGCAGGGACCGCACGCGGTCCTCATCCATGACGCTCTGTTCGCGGCCCAGGAGGTCGTCGATCTTGACCTTGCGCACGCGGTTGAACACCACCTGCCCGTCCATCAATTCCTTGGGGCCGGGCAAGGTGCGGAAAGGCACTCCGCTGAGCTCGCACTGCCGCACTATGGCCTGCATCTGTTTTGACGTGGCCGAGGGCACGGAGATGATGACCTCGTCAACCGCCTTCGCCCTGACCGCCTGAGGAATGATGTCACGCGGTCCAAGCACGCAAACACCGTGTATCTTTTTGTGATGCTTTGACTCGTCGTCATCGATCAGGCCAACGACCTTATAATGCAGTCTGGGATCCTTGTGTATCTGCCGTATCAGCATTTCCGAAGATTGGCCCGCGCCCACGATGATAATCCGTTTTGCCGTGTGCGCCGGTAACGGCGACCGTTCCATAAACATACGGTAACCCATCCGCAGGCCGCCAAGCAATAACAGGCCGATCGCACAATGTAGAACAAAAATGGAGCGGGGAACGAGAGGCAGGTCCAAGCCTATCCACGCCGATATAGCTAAAATGAGAATGACCAGAACAGAAAGGCTGTACACAACGATCAATTGCTTCAGTTCGCGCAGGCTCCAGAAGCTCCAGACGCTGTTGTAGAAATCGAAGAGGATGAAAAATACCAGCGGTATGAGAACGGCCGCCGGGAGAGAATAAAGAAAAACACCGTTCTGGTTGTCCGGAATGGAAAAATCGAATCTCAGGAGAAACGACAGGTAATATGAAAATGCCAGCAGAACTAAGTCCGAGATGAATTTTGCGGGTTTGCGTTCCCTTACAATCAGGTTGATTATTGGATCAGGAATTTTGGTCGCGATTTTCCTATATTTCATGCGTTGACTCCCGGATGAATGATGAACCGGAAAACAGTTGTCAGCGCAGGGTGAGTCAAAATGCAATTTCCGGAATAATAGCTCATTTTTTGAAATTCCACTGTCTCAAATATCAGACATAATTTAGAAATATGATCAATTTCCGAACATTGTTAAATAACACAAACATATATTTATTAATACTTTAACACGAAAATTCTTGAAATTCAATATTATTAATGCAAAAAACAAACCAAAATCGTGAGTCGTGAAGCGTAAATCGAATAAAATTCGACAGAATTTACTTTTCGCCTTTCGTCTTGCGCAGCCGGCCTCACGATCAACGCCTCACTTCCCCAAAACTCTTCCCCAATCCATAACCATAGTTACGGCAAACCGGCTATCGGAATTTTTTATGCCTTTGGAATGACCCGAATTTTCTATCCAATGACCTTGCCAGTCTATGATCGCCCGACAACTGTTCAATACTCTCAATTCCACATTGATGCCGCCAAACGAGGTTTTCTCCACTGTTCCATATGGAAATGGCGGATGGTTTTGCTCGAGTTGTTCATCTGTATGCAAAGTTGTATATATTGTTGTTTCTCCATGCCTTTGCATGCCGCCCTGTATCTGCATCCGGGCATTCCTGTTTATGGCGAATTCATGATGGATGGACCAGAGATCCCCGTCAGGGCCTATGGGATGACCGAAGATGGAA
>RPQN01000356.1 GCA_003819715.1 Ignavibacteriota bacterium
TATCACCTGCTGACGGACCGGAAGCTGAACACCGGCCTCTTTCCCCTTGTTCTCAAGCTGTCGCTTCTGGGCATGCATTCCATGATCGCATGGTGGATGGGCACTCATACAAAAAGTGATTCTGCAATGATCGTGCAGTCAAAAATCAAGAAGGACGGGCACACCGGATGAAGATCCTCTTTGACCCGCAGGTGTTTTCTTTTCAAGAGTTCGGCGGCATATCCCGGTATTACTGCGAACTGATAAGGCAGTTTTCGTCCTTTAAAGAGACTGACCCATCGCTCCTTATTGGGTATTCGAATAATCGCTACCTGCCGGAGTTTGATTCCATCCGGATAAAACCATTCTCTCCATCCCGTCGGTTCAGAGGGCGGAATGAAATTATTAAAGCATTAAATCGAAAGTATGTCAGACGTCATTTTCACGACTTCACCCACATTGACATCTTCCATCCGACGTACTACGATCCGTATTTTCTCGATTTGATCGGCACCATACCGTTTGTGCTGACCATTTATGACATGTCGCATGAATGGTATCCGCACATGTTCAGTCCATTCGATTTTACCGCAAAGCATAAGCGGACGGTATCTGCAAAGGCGCACCGAATCATCGCCATATCTGAGAACACGAAAAAAGATATTGTCACTCTGCTCAACATCCCGGCATCGAAAATTGAAGTCATCCCGCTTGCAACGACACTCTCATTGACGGCAATTGAAGACGCACACGATCAGCTGCCGGACAAGTATATTCTGTACGTTGGGAAAAGAAACACCTATAAAAACTTTCCGTTTCTCTTAAACGCGATGAAAGAGCTGTCACAGACCTCCCCCGATTGTTATTTGATTTGCGCGGGAGGCGGCACATGGACTGAACCGGAACGAAAGCAGATTGACCAGCTTCAATTGTCCGGCAAAATTATTCAGAGGGACGTAAACGACCGGACGCTGGCGACACTCTATTCGAAAGCACGGGCATTTGTTTTCCCCTCATTATATGAAGGGTTCGGCATACCGGTTCTGGAGGCATTTGCCTGCGGATGTCCCGCGCTCTTAAGCGATCGGAGTTCGGTGCGCGAGGTGGGCGGCAGCGCGGCGCTCTATTTCGATCCGGAATATGTTCCGAGCCTCGTCGAAAGATTGAGAGAGATACTCGAAAACAAGACACTCGCAGACGATCTGCGAACCCGGGGGTTGAAGAGAATGGAATTATTTTCGTGGGAACAGACAGCACGTAAAACACTCGAGGTTTACAGGACGGCGGCCGGATAAACGGACCGCATCCCATTTCGTTCACTGATTATCTCCCTGGGAGTGTTCCTTCAAAGAATTTCAAGAAGACTGTTTTAGAGTAATAAAATTTTTATCAACATCCGGGAACGAGAGAATATCGCATGGCAGAGAAAATAAACCTTGTCGATTCAAATTATCAATCGCAAGAGACCAATATTAAGAATATGGTGAGTGAAAAAGAGCAGGCGCTGTTTCACATCAAAAATCAGAATTGTGCGTCGTACAAGCTGATCACGGAGCCGCTGGAATTCCTGACGCCGTTCTTTGATTCGAATAAAACGTGGCTAACCGTTGGAGATTATAACGGCCTGGAAGCCAATTTCTTGCTGCAGCGGAAGCAGTGTGTCACGGCGTCCGACCTGTCCGATGCCATGCTCCGGGAAGCAAAATCAGACGGACTCATTGGCGATTACAGTAAACAAAATGTCGAACGGCTGACGTACAGCGACAACTCCTTTGATTACGTCATCTGCAAGGAAGCATTTCACCATTTCCCGCGGGCCTACCTGGGATTGTATGAAATGATCCGTGTCAGCAAATCCGCCGTCGTCCTGGTCACGGAACCAATCGATATTCTCTCAAAAATGTCGTTGCTGCTGATGGTGAAAAACGTATGTGATCGGATCAATCCCCGACTGATAAATAAAATCTGGAAGAACCGCTTCTCGTGGGAATCAGTGGGCAATTATGTCTTTAAACTTTCAGAGCGTGAAATCGAAAAAATTGCCATGGGGATGGGGTTACCGTGTATCGCGTTCAAGAGGTACGACCATTTTAAAAGTCA
>RPQN01000357.1 GCA_003819715.1 Ignavibacteriota bacterium
AAAATAAGATTGCCGTCCTGATGGGTGATTACCTGCTCTCCCGCGGATTGCTGCTTTCCCTCGAACACGGAGACCACTATTTTTTGGATTCAACCTCCCATGCCGTCAAGCGGATGAGCGAGGGTGAATTGCTCCAGATTCAAAAAAGCCGGCAGCTCAATATAAACGAGGAAACCTACATCCAGATTATCAGCGACAAGACCGGCTCTCTTTTCTCCGCCTGCACCGATATCGGGGCGGCCAGTACGACGACGGACCAGGAAAAACGGAATTTATTGAAAGCATACGGCGAGAATGTCGGGCTGGCATTTCAGATACGCGATGATTTACTGGACTATCTCGGGCGGAAAAATATTCTTGGAAAATCCACCGGCAGCGACATTAAAGAAAAGAAAATCACGCTTCCGTTGATTTATGCCCTTCAGCAGAGCAGCCGCCGCGATGCACAACAGGCGCTGCGGCATGTCAAGAGAGGCGCACACCAAAAAGAGATCGATTGGGTACTGAGCTATGTCCGTGAAAACGGCGGACTGGAATATTCAATCCGGAAAGCAGAGGAATATGGCTCGTTTGCGAAGGCCTCTCTTTCCCCCTTCCCCGATTCCCCGGTGAAGCATTCACTTCTCCAATTCGTCAATTTCGTTATGGAGAGAACAAGTTAGCGGACCTGTTTTTATCGTGACAGGATGAAAGGCATGCGGACCGCCCCGTTATGAAGGGCCTTCATGTTCCCGGGACAATCTCTCGCGCCTGCCTCTGCACCGGTTCATTTCTGGAGTAATTTAATTCCAATGAGTTCTTGAGCGTCAACACAATCTTTTTTATACTTAAAAAGAATAGTGATGCCTCGAATTTTATTATATTTTTTTCCGGTTTTAAATTGATCCTTCAATTCTTTTGAAATACCGCACTGACCTATGGTTTGTTGAGCTTTATCGGTGAAATAAAACGTGATACGAAACGTTCCCTTGATAACGCTCAGCCAAAATACGGTCTTTGCTTTCCTTGTGACTTTCATGAGCCAGCTGTTCCCGTCATTGTAATAACGCCACTCATGAGCAATATCCGGGTGTTGCTCGCGAATATACTGAAACAACGAATTCCACAGGAGCTTTCTCCTGCCGATGAATGAAAACACGATTTCATCGGAAGGTACCTGATTTTTGTCTGTCAGCACTGACTCCTTCATCGCTTTTCCTTTCTCTCGATCAAATCATACGGTTTGGGAAAGATAACTCAGATGGAATACCATATCTTCTTCGAACCATGATTCTGCCGTCTCAGGGTTTGCGGAATCCCCTGGATATTCCTCCCAGGAACCCCAAACTTATTGCAAAGAGTATCCCGCCGATCATCGGAGTGATAAGACGAGACAGCAGGAGAATTGCAAGAACGGCACAAAGCCCGAGGAACCAAAGACCTGCAGATTTACCTTTCATGAACCACTTCTCTTTTACCGGGTGTGACAATCTCATTTCTCTTGATGAAGCGAAACGACTCAGAGAGATGATGAATTCTTCTTGAGATGCTCCGCGCCGAACCGCGCATGAGTAATTGCATTACTTTGATGATTGATTCACCAGGAGCCAATACAGGACAAGATGGCTCATCGCTTCGACGAAGGTATTGAAATCGACCGGTTTGACGACATAACTGTTGGCGCCGTATTCGTAAGCCGCCTTCATATCGGATTCCTGTTTGGACGACGTGACCATCACCACCGGGATCATTTTTGTGCGTTGATCGGATTTGATTTTCCTGAGTGCTTCAAGTCCATCCACTTTGGGCAATTTCAAATCGAGTAATATGACTTTTGGCTGATTGGTGATCACCCGATCGCTGAACTTCCCTTTGCAGAAAATGAAATCGAGTGCCTCCGCTCCGTCCTCCAGGACGACGATCCGGCTGGTATTATTATGCTTATTCAGCGCCCGGATGGTCAACTCGGTATCACGCGGATTATCTTCGACGAGCAAAATATCCACAACATTTTGGTTAATCAATCTCCATCTCCTCTCTG
>RPQN01000358.1 GCA_003819715.1 Ignavibacteriota bacterium
GCCATGCCGATGACGCGATGACGATCGAATCCGCTTACTTTCAGGGCAACATACGTCATGACATCCAACGGATTGGAGACAACGATGATAATCGATTTCGGCGAGAGCTTAACGGATTGTTCCGTGCATACTTTAACGATATTTGCATTGGTATTCTGCAAATCGTCTCGGCTCATCCCGGGTTTCCGGGCAATTCCTGCGGTGATAAGAACGATGTCCGAATCAGCAGTCGGTTCATAGGAATTTGTTCCTATGATTTTGGTATCCGTTCCTCCAACCGGCGCAGATTCCGCGATATCAAGTGCTTTCCCCTGCGGCATCCCTTCAACGACGTCCACCAGAACGACTTCGTTGGCCAGTCCTTTATCAACGAGGCGTTGAGCTGAGGACGCACCGACGTTTCCCGCACCAATAACAGTAATTTTCATAGAACCCTCCTGAAATAAAATGACATGGTGATGGTGTTAAACATTGATTTAGATTCTTCAGTTCCTCGCTCGTTTTCCCATATATAAAAAAATCTTTTCCAAAAAAAAAGCCCCCAGTCGGGGGCTTTGTGTCTACGAGTTCTATGAATTTAAACGGGTTGTAAAATACTTACGCGTTGACGGGTCTTGCCGACGCGCTCAAATTTAACGACACCTGTGGCAAGAGCGAAGAGGGTATCATCGCTGCCGATACCGACATTGATGCCGGGATGAAATTTTGTGCCGCGCTGACGCACGAGGATGTTTCCGGCGAGCACGAGCTGACCGCCGAACCGCTTTACCCCGAGACGCTGGGCATTACTGTCGCGGCCGTTCCTTGAACTTCCACCGCCTTTTTTATGAGCCATACCATCTCTCCAGTTTTACGCTAGATTTGTTATTTCAATTTCCGTGTATTGCTGCCGGTGTCCATTGCGGACTCTGTATCCCTTCCGCTTCTTCTTCTTGAACACGATCACGGTCTCGTCTTTCAGATGCCTCAGTACTTTCGCTTCGACAAATGCTCCTTTGATGAAGGGACTCCCGACGGTGGCTTTCTTTTCATCGCCCGTCAGTATCACCTTGTCAAATTTTACCGTCGAACCGACTTCCGACTGCATTTTCGGCACGAATACTTTATCGGATGCGGAAACCTTTACTTGTGTTCCGGCGATTTCTACTATTGCGTACATTCTATACCTCAATCTAAATACAATCGTTTTTGGACTGCATATAAGTTACTAAAAAAGTGTAAGAGAGTCAACGAATTTTCAAGTAAATGGAAAAAATCATGACTCGGTTAATTTGTCTTCCAGCACTTTCCTGACCGGTCCCAGAGGCATCTCCTTTCCTGTCCAGAGCTCGAACGCCGCCGCCCCCTGATGAATAAACATGCCCAATCCGTCGATAGTTTTCGCGCCGGCTGCCTGTGCGTCGCGCTGCAGACGCGTTGTCAAAGGCCGATAAATGAGATCGAATACAATATGCTTATTCGACAACCATTGGTTATTGGGAAAAGGGGAATCCTGGACTTGTGGATACATTCCAACGGCGGTGGCATTGACAAGAAGCGAGGAATTCTTAATGGGTGTCTCTAGAGCCGCATCCGTACAATGAAGAATGTTAAATTGCACACTGGTTTCACCGAGGCCATTGATAATCGCCTGTGCTTGTTTTGGAAACAAGGCAGAAAAAGTAATACTCTTTACTTTTATTTTGTGAGCTAAAACGTATGCCACTGATCGCGCAACTCCCCCGGAACCCAGAATGGTACACATGTGTCCTTCTATTTTTTCACGTTCGGGTGAGAGAGATCGTTCGACGCCAATCACGTCTGTATTATATCCCAGGAGTTTGCCATTGCGATTGACAACGGTATTCACGGCGCCAATGGCCCGTGCTTCCGGGGCGATAACGTCGAGCAGGGGCATGATCGCTTCTTTATGCGGAACGGTGACATTGAATCCGCCCCAATCCTTTTCCCGAAAACGCGTGATTTCCTGTTTCAATGAAAACGGGTCGATGTCCGCCGA
>RPQN01000359.1 GCA_003819715.1 Ignavibacteriota bacterium
ATTTCGATTCCAGGGAAGGGATGAAATTATAATTCATAATTTCTCCACGTTCAAACTGGACCACGGAGACGTTATTGGACGATCCGGATTTGAAGTTGATCACAGAGGATATTATCTGTCCTTCCGAGCCTTTCGCCAGTATCCATTTCTGAACAGGCTGCACTTCAAAATACGTATGAATACTATGCGGAACTTTTATATTAAACAGGAACAAAACAAGCAGAATACTCGCTCCGATTGAACTGACATATATTCGATTTTTGGATCTTTTCTTAAGCATTATGAACTACTTCTTTTCGTAATGAATGGAAACGGTGCTTAGTTAACGCAACAACGAACTGCCTGCGGACAAAAGCTGCTGCTCGCATCATCCGGTTTCGTCAAAACCGCCTTCACGATGTTCCTTATTTCAATAAAACAAGCTTCTTTGTTTCAATAAAAGAACTGGATTGCCCGTTCCGAGATCCATCCGGGGTTAATCCTCCTCCAGTCAAGGGTACCGCCGTCAATCGATAGAAATAAATCCCGCTGGGAAAACCGGAAGCATTCCATTGGACCGTATGCACTCCGGCCGATTGCTGCCCATGCAAAAGCATGGCCATTTCCCGTCCAAGCAAATCGTATATCTTTAATGTTACCGTTTTTTTATCCGGTAAGCAAAACGTGATGCTGGTTGTTGGATTAAACGGATTGGGATAATTCTGTTCCAGAGCAAATCTTGCGGGACGAATTTGTTCCGATTCATTCTGGACACCCGTTGTAAAATTTTGCATGCCTGGTGAACCTCCGTATTGCCCCGACCTGCTCCAATTCCCCGGAAGAGAATGCGATTTTGCAGGATCCAATAATATCAGACTATACCCATGACCATCTGCCTCGGTCTGCCAGGGAGCGTGATTTGTGTAGGCGACACTGTCGGCGAGCAGGCCATCGGGCGTGCACAGCCGGACCTGATCCGTCCCTCCGAATCCAAATGAAATATTTCCAGAATAATTCTGCACCATCGGATAAACCGATTTAAATGAAGCGGTATCGCACGAGAACAGCCAGAATCCGTTCGCCGGAACAATAACACCGACGGGAACGGTAAACGAGTGAGTGGAATCTTCATCAAAGATCACCCACCCCGAAATATCCTGACCGGTGGATTGAGGATTGTACAATTCAATCCAGTCTTTTGAATCCATCCCTGAAGGGGCATTGTACATTATTTCATTGATCACCAGAGATCCCATGATCTGTGCCGTCGAATCTGCTCTCCCCATATTGGTACCACGCATTCCCCGGTTTATTCCGGGAGAACCGGGGAGCAGATAATAAGTGGGATCGAACTGCGGCACCCCGCCCATACAATATGGCAGCGCATTATATTCGGAATCGTTTGTCATGGTATAGGAAATATTGAGTGCGCCGGCAACAGGAGCACCGGTTCCATACAGATAATTCCAGACATTTTCTCCGTTGTGATACGAGATAGTATTGGTCACGGTCATCATATCCTTATAATTCGTTCCGGAGTAGCCGTCACCGACGCGCAACCCTGCAATACGGTTCCCCACCGCGACGCAGTGATCGACAAAAACATACGGCCCCTTGGTGACACCGCCGTCGCTATTGCCCGCTTCAAATCCCTGATCGTTATTGAGCGCAACCGTATTGAATACCTTGATCGTATCTCCGCCCGATGCCGCAACGCCTTCATGGACAAAATCTTCCAGCCAGCAATTGGAGACTTTCAACCTTGAAGCGTGATGATCGATAGCGTCATCCTTCCCCGTAACAAAATAACAGCGATCAATGATGGAGAATTGCGGATAACTGGAATTCACGTAATCAATATGAAATCCGTCGGTATCGATGTCTTCCGTATACGTCGCATTGTTATCGTCCGGAATGTTCATCAGGTGGCTGTTGGTATACCGCAGCAGCACACGATGAAATTCTCCGCCGTGCCAGACAAAAGAGCTCACCGAATTCGTTACCGTCACCCTGC
>RPQN01000360.1 GCA_003819715.1 Ignavibacteriota bacterium
ATACCCCTCAAGATAACGGGGATAGGTGCTATCAAGGCAGAGCTCAGAGAACTTAAAGGAGCTATTGCAGATGCCACTGACCCCGAACAGATAGCACAACTTGCAGCAAGAGCAGGTGAGCTTAAAGACCAGCTTGCAGATGCTAATGATGCAGTAAATGCTTTTGCATCAGGCTCTAAGTTTGAGCAAATGAGTAACTCTATTGCAGGAGTTAAAGACTCATTGATGAGCTTAGACTTTGAGGAGGCACAGCAGAAGGCTCAAGTTCTTAGTAAAGCTATGGGTAAGATAAACCCAACAGAAATATCATCAGGCATAAAGAGCTTAGTTGCAACAGTTTCTATCTTAGGTGTAGCCTTTGCTAAAATGGGTGCAAGTATATTAGCTAACCCTATTTTTATAATTGCGGCTGTCATAGTTGCTATAGTGGTAGCCATTGGAATATTCTTAAAAAGCATAGGAAAACTTGATGATGTATTAAATGCTTTAATGTATCCTATTGATTTATTAGTACAAGGCTTTAAGGACTTGACTGATTGGATGGGTTTAACAGATAATGCAGCAGAGGAAAATGCTGAGGCAGTTAAAGCGGCAAGTGAGAAAAATAGAGAGAGCCTTAAGGCAGAGAGTCAAGCAAGGCAGGAACTATATAACCTTACTAAGGACTTAAGTGATGAGGAGATAGCTGCTATTGAGGAAAAGTTAGGAATCCAGATAGATACAAGTCAAAGTATATTTGACCTTAAGAGGGAACAGATAGAGGGAGACATGGCTATCAATCAAGCTGAGATTGACTCATTAAACTTAAAGAAGGAACTTACAGAAGAGGATAAGAAGAGATTAGCTGACTTGACTAAAACTCAAGCAGACCTCGCTAATCAACAAGTGCAGAATGAGATAAACAAGATTAACGCTATAAGGAATCTCAATGTCAGCTTAGATAAGCAGATTGAATTACTACAGGCTAAGCAAATCAAGGGAGAGTCTGAGCGTGCTAAGGCAATGCTTGACATCCAACAGAAGGAGGCACTTGCTAAGGTAGAGCAACAGATTAAAGAGGCTCAGCAATTAGGTGATAGCACTGCACTTGCTAAGGCTCAGCAGTTAAAGAACTTGATTATCCAGGACTTTAAAAGACAGGAGTTAGAGATAACTAACAAAGGAAATGCAGCAGTATCTAAAGCTAACGTAACAAGTGTGGGCAACACTAATAAAGAGGTAAAGAATAAATATTCTGAGGCTCTTGCTGACCTACGTAAAAAGAATGAGGTAGCTTTGCAAGAGGCAGAGAATGCAGGTAAGTCAGAGCAAGAGCTTAGAGAATTACGCATAACACAACTTGAAGCTGAGAGAAAATATTTGTTTGATAATCTTGCTAAAATCTATAAAAAGGAAGTTGATCAAAAAGCAGCTCTTGCAAAAATTGATAATGACCTTAAGAAAGCAAGAGATAAAAATGCTGCGGATATAGAGAAAGCAGAAAATGAAGAATTGATTGCAAGGCTAAAAAGAAAAGAACTCAATGCTCAGGATGACATTGCTAAATTTGAGGCACAAAAGGAACTACTTGAAGCAGAGGCAAAGATAAAGATGGACTCACTTGAGGTAGGCTCAGAGGAGAGAGCATTGCTTGAGGATGAGACTGCTAAAAAGTTAAAAGAAATTGATGACCAAATCACAGTAAAAAAGATTGAGAATCAACAAAAGATTTTAGCAGCTGCACAACTTACAGCAGAGACTAAACTATCTAAGGAAGCCTTTGAACTTGAAAGATTTAAAGGCACTAAGGAGGAAGAGATTGCAGCAAATGAGGCATTTTTTAAAACTACATTAGATACACTTGATGCTCAAAGAACTGCTGAGCTTGCAGCAAAAGACTTATCAGAGTCAGAGATAGCAGCCATAAAAGAAAAATATCGTCAAGCTGAAATAGTAGCAGAAGAGACTAAGGCCGCTAAGTTAGTTGAGATAGATGAGAAAGCAAGAG
>RPQN01000361.1 GCA_003819715.1 Ignavibacteriota bacterium
CCGGCGGCGGCTTCGGACACGGCCGGGGAGGTCGCGCGGCCTCTATCGTTTCCATTCTCCCGGGCGAGCGTCGACACCGATTGAAATATTCTCGACCTGATGGCGCTTCGGAGCCGGGGCCCATCCCGTTTTTCCAGGGAGACGCGGTCCGATCCGTGATGTTGGCCCGTTTCTTGAGGCTCTTCTCCGGCCATGTATCTCGACCGCGGCAATCCCCGCAAGGGGTTCGCCCTCATGATCCGTTGCCGCCTCAAGAGGACAGATCGAAACGGTCGCTCGAATCCGGTGTCCCGACCTTAGGGAGGAGCGGCTCGTTGTTGAGTATTTTGTGATCAGGGGGAGCGGGCGTCGAACGTCTTTTCGCCGCGGCGGCGGGGTTTCTTGTCCGGATTGGATCTTCGGGCGCTGTTTTTGCGATTATTGACAGTGCCGTCCGGCCAACGATATAGTCCCGATGGGCTTAACAAGAGAACCGAGGTGACCACGCACAATAACAGTTTTCGCCTGACGGACTTTGGCTTTCATCTCTGGCCGAGCCCGTATCTTTTCTTGGTCCTGCAGCCCTTCACCATCGGGCCCACCGCATCATCTTCGAAGGAGGAACCGGACGCGTACCTGGACGGATTTAGGCATGTTGCAGAGGAGGCGCGGAAGAAGCCTGAGACGCTCAAGAATACGCCCCACCGGAGTGTTGTCCATAAGATCGATGAGTCGACTTTTGACGATCCCCAATAATGGGCCATAGCTGGAGAGCTGACCTGAAGAAATACGGCAGGCCTTCCAAATAAACTCCGATCCATGTCCGATTCTAATTTTGCTATTTTCCAATATAAAGGGGTCTTCTGCCGGGCCTATGAATTAAACTTTTAAAGGAAGGGCTATGCGTATTGAGAAATCCAGATTTTCCTCAACACATATTCCATTATTCTTAGTTTTAGGCATTCTTGTTAGCTGCACCATGAAGTCACCCGTATTAATGTACAAAGATCAGCGTGTGGATGATCCTGACAAAATTCCGCTAAGGGCGGGATTAGAAATAGTCTCGCTTCAAGGTCATCAAGGTGTTGATATAAAGTCTCGTCAAACGATTCTGATGATTCCTCTCGTAACCTATCAAGGAGAATTTCCGAAAGGAAAGGAAAGCGAGTTTTTATCAGATATGGTCAGGCAATACTTTATTGATGCTTCGATGTTTGACTATATTTATAATTTTCCTTTTAGGAATCAAGACGTAGATATAATTCTTAACTTTAAATTGAAGAAGTTCATTCTGCAAAATAACAAAGGATGGGTGACTTTTAGAAATGTCTTAAACTTGCTCGGGACGGCCGCGCCGCTGGCCCTGCCATTTGTCTTGAAACGATCCTCAAATGATTTAACCTCAACAGGTTCCACTGTTTCAACTTCCACCATCGGATTAGCTTCTGCGGGCCTTCTGGCTATTCAATTGCTCCCGTTTGTATTGCCTCAAGAAAAGTTTTATACGGAATATGAAATAGAGCTTGAAGTATTGTTACCCAATGGAGAGAAAATAATTTCCTTCAGAAAGTTGGGATCAGGGAAAGAGTCGGTCAGGATTTTCCGGCAGCCTTTTGGCGAATATTTATATCACGGGTCTATATTCAGGAAAGTATTTCTATCAATCATGGATGAGATAAGGGGCGAAATAAAGGAGAACAGAGATCTAATTATTGCGAAACATAAAGAATGGCTAATATATTAGAATATTAAATAGAACCATTTCAAGAAATGAAGGCGCTTCTGCTGGCCGTGCCGCGTCGCCAGGTCGTCTTCACCATTCCGAAGAGGCTGCGGGTCTTCTTTTTTCAAATCGGGCTTTTCGAATCCTTGTTTCACTTCCGTCGTACGGACGCCCGCAGGGCCACCGGCCCGGCTCCCTGCTCTATTTCGTCTGGACCCAAAACCGCGCCGATTTCGCCCACCCCGGGGAGCTCCGGCTGGGTCGGGACCTCGGCGAC
>RPQN01000362.1 GCA_003819715.1 Ignavibacteriota bacterium
AGGTAATAAAAAGACCCTGCAGGTTACCCAGCCGGATAACGCTCAGGCAAGGTACAGGGAACACATTGCCAATGGCGACCGGTTTCTTGCGGAAAAGAATTATGCTTCTGCAATGTTTGAATATGAGAAAGCCTCTGTACTTATGCCGTATGAGGATGAACCGAGGCTGAAAATGCAGAGTATCGAGGCCACGCTTGGCATTAATGAATTGGCTGAAGTAAAAAGAAAAGTGGAACTTGCAAAACAACAGGAGCAGCAAATACAGCGCGCCGGGAATACATCAGTGCCATCAGCATCGCCTTCAGCCCAGGATGAAGCATACAGCCGGTTTCTACAGGAACGTTCTGACCAGTCGGTGCGCGACAGCATAAGAAAGGTAATATTTGACAGATATTCCTCTGAACTGCAGGCGGCTGAAAAAGGTTCAGACATGCTTGCACGCTCTGCCGTTTACCGAAAAATTGCCGATGCTTTCAAGGGAGTGAATGATGATGAACTTGCATTGAACTATTTTAATAAGGCTCTGGCAATAGATGAAAAATATGGTCAGCCTGAAGATGTCTCTTTCGTTCACGGGCAAATGGCAAATGTTTATTACTCGGCCGGGGAATTCCAGAATTCCATAAACAGTTACCAGAAATCGCTTGAGCTTAAGCAGAAGACCGGTGACCAGGCAGGCGCTTCCTCTGTAATGTCCGAGCTGGCAAATGTTTACGAGACAACATACGACTATAATAAGGCTATCGATTATTACGAGCAGTCCAGAGCTCTCAAAGAGACCCTGGAAGATTCACCCGGACTTAAAGACGTAATGAATAATCTCGGAGATGTATATTATAAGCAAAAGATACTTACAAGTTCAATATTATCGTACGAAAAGACTGTAAGCATAATTCAGGACCTTGATATGGAGGAAGCACTTGGCCCTGTCTATAATAAACTTGGAGTTGCCCATTATGAGATGGGGAACTATGCCGAAGCTGAGAAATTCTTTAAGGTATCAATGGGGAACCTTTATGAGTCGGGCAACAGAAAAGAGGCGGCAATGGCGTTGAATAACCTCGGAAACCTATTATATATCAGTAATAAATACAACGAGGCCATTTCCTATTATGAACGATCGCTTGCCACAAAAAAAGAATCCGGATACGGCTATGGCGAGGCCGTGACTTTATTCAATATGGGCAATGCCTACAGGAGATCAGGCAATCAGGAAGAAGCCCTTAAATGCTACAACAGGAGCCTTCAACTGTCTGACAGCCTTAGCAACGTGTCGCTTTCGGCAAAAAACCTCAAGGCACTTGTTTCATCATTTGAGGCGTCAAAGAATTTTGAAGAGGCTGCCCGGGCACAAACACGTCTTGACTCAACAGGCCTGACGGCGGTCAGTATCGAGATACCCATATCCGAAAATGAAATGGACCTTGAAATGGAAAAAACGCAGGAAATACTGACGATGCTTAACGAAGAAGCCCTGAAAAGGAAGGATTTGATTGAATCGGAATCAAACAATAAAATGGCCGATATGTATATAGATAACCTCAACCGCGAGTTCAAAAAAGAGCAGGGCAGGAATAAAATTCTGATCCTGCTTGCCTCCGGACTTGGTGCAGCGTTGCTGCTGATGTTGTTTTATTTCAGGGGCAGGTTGAAACTGGCAAAATCAAAATAGCCCTGGCCGGTGACTTATTGCTATAAAAAAGAGGCCGTCTCTATAGAGAGGTGGCCTCTTTTTATTTGTGGAGAATAGGGGAGTCGAACCCCTGACCTATTGCATGCCATGCAATCGCTCTAGCCAACTGAGCTAATTCCCCGTTCCGGCATTAAAATTGCTGCTTCATATACGGGGGCAAAAATATTAAATTAATTTTAAGTTTTCAATATTTTTGCATACTGTAGTATTTTAAATGGAATCAAGAAAATCCAATAAAGCTGATCTCGAAAATAAAAGGTTCCTTTTTCTTGAACTGGGACT
>RPQN01000363.1 GCA_003819715.1 Ignavibacteriota bacterium
CAACCGGCGGCAAATCTCGATCTCGAATATGGCGTCAGCTGGCATGCGCTTATAGATTATACGCCGCCGATCGTGATACCCAGGAATGGGAATAACAGCCCGCTCGTGATGTACCTGGACGGCCGGCTTGTACCTCAGATGCCCCTGCGCAGCCAGCCCTTAACGAAGAACCAAATCAACGGTGTGAAAAAATGGATTGATGAAGGAGCGAAGCCGAATTAGTGCCTTTATTGATAAGCATTAAAACAAAACTCAAGAATACTTTTTAGAAGTGGCAATAGAATATCGGGCGTTATGCGTTCCGCGCATCTTTTCCCCAATTCAATTTTCTTCTGAGCACATCATAATAACTCCTGTTCTTCCGCTTCACCAGCCTGGTCGCACGCGGCGACCGTTCGATGTTTATTTCTACCGGCGGCATCAATAATGCCTGCTGCTGTCCGTCGGACGCAAAATGAATTTTTCCGGTCGCAGTTTCAATTTTAAGAGTGATGATGGATTCTTCTGAAACCACCACCGTTCGCGCCGTCAGGGTATGCGGACAAATAGGACTGATGAGGATCAATTGATTCGTGGGAGTGACAATCGGGCCGCCGTTCGAAAGCGCATATGCCGTCGATCCTGTAGGCGTCGCGATGATAATTCCATCGCCGATAAATTTTGACAGGAACTCACCGTTCACAAAGGTTTTGACGCTGAACGTCCGCGATGAGCCGGTCTGGTGAAGGACGATATCATTTAACGCATGGACATTTATTTTTGATTTTCCGATCCGCGCCTGCAGCATCATGCGGTTTTCCACCGTGTATTCGCCTCGAATGATCTCCGAGAGGCATTCGTCCAGCTCTTCAATTGAAACTTCTGCAAGAAATCCGAGTTTACCGAGATTAATACCCAGGATCGGAGTCGATTGGCCGCTGACGAGACGCGCCATTCGGAGGATGGTTCCGTCCCCTCCCAGTGAAATGAGGATGTCACAGGTTCCAGGAAGCTTTTGCTCGGATACCACGGGCGCCTGACGCAGAAGGCTTTTGTCGATTTTTCCGCGCAGCCCTTTTGCCATATCGGCGTGCAGGACGTACTGCACATGTTCGTTGTTGAACCGCACCATCAGCCGTTCAACGACTTCCGGCAATTCTTTTTTTTCCAGATTCCCAGCTATTCCAAATCTCATAAGGCACCCTATTTCTTTTCAGCGGCGACCGGTTCCTTCGCAATTTCATCGACATAGTTGAGCTTTAATTCCTGCAGGATGCCTTTCAGGAGTTTGGATTCATCTTCAGATAAATTTCCACGCGTTTTTTCTTCCAGCATATCGAGTATATCGATCGAGAGCTGTGCTTGCTGGAGATCCCGTTCGATTTTATCCGAAATGGGATTCTTCAGTTTTCCCATCTGCTGCATCGCCGCCGCCTGGAAGGTCATCACTAGACTAAATAAAAGCGATGCGTTCTTATCTGCCGCCATGGTTTCCTCCATTATTGTTTCCAACGCTCACGTAATTTTACATACTTCAAAAATACGGCATACGAAGAGATTTTACAAATGATAAATCCGTAATATCCGTCCAAAAATCCGCCCTTGATGATATAATCTCGAATAAATCGAAAGAGGGGAGAAACGGTAATGCGGAGGAGAGATGCCTTTCTTCCCTGCTCGAACAATACACGTGCCGATATCTCAGTGAAATAATCAACCTGTTTGAGATGGCCGGAAATGGAATAATAACTGAAATGGAGAATATCTCCATGTAATCTTCCTGGAGATGCCAGGGGATCATTCAAGGCGTAACGATCGTGCGGGTTCACTCCGTTCCATTTCCCCTTGCGCTTGTCGAACAAGCGGATTTTCCGGTCAGGATACCATCCGCCATGCCTGATCCATGCGCCGCAATAATTCGTCAACCGGTTCATTTCATAGCCATCATATCTCCAGTCGGTTTTGGCGGCAAGAATGGA
>RPQN01000364.1 GCA_003819715.1 Ignavibacteriota bacterium
CCCCAACGTCGCAGCCCTCGCCCGGTCGATGTTCACGTCCAGCTGCGGTTTGTTCAGATGAAGGTCCGTATTCATATTAATGAAATACCCAAGTTTTGCTGCTTCACCCATCATGGTTTCAGTGGCCTTATTCAAGTCGTCGTAATTGTCGCCTTCGAGGACATATTCCACCGGACTGGAATTGACGCTGCCGCCGATGCTGGGCGGATTAATGACAAACGCAAGAACGCCCGGAATGGAAATAAGCTGCGGGAAAAGCTCCTGAATAATTTGCTGCTGCGATTTATTCCGTTCGGACCGGGGCTTTAGTGCGAGGAAAAGAAATCCGTTCGTCACAGATCCCGGACCCCCGAATCCAACACCGGTGGCCGTAAATATTCCCTGATGTTCCGGCAAACGAAGCAGCCGCTCCTCGACCTGGCGCATGTAGCTGTCGGTATACGCGAGTGTTGCACCTTCCGGCGCAATAACGATACCGAATCCGATGCTCCGGTCTTCCGTGGGAACCAGTTCATTCGGGAGAAATCTGAAAATAATCAGGCTCAGAACGATGGTGAGCCCTGCAGCGCTCATCGCCATGATCCTGTGCCGCAGGACGAAACGAAGGGTTCGATTGTAAAATGTATTTAACCATTCAAAAAATGCATCGAACGATCGGGCCGCCCAGTTATTGCTCACTCCATGGAGCGGACGCAGAATTTTTGAGGCCAGCATGGGCGTGAGTGTCAGAGCGACAAATCCTGATATCAGCACTGCGACCGCAACAGTTATTCCGAATTCATTAAATAACCGGCCCACCGAACCCGTGAGAAACGCGAGGGGAATAAAGACTGCAACCAATGCAATCGTGGTCGCCACCACTGCAAAAGCGATCTCTTTGCTTCCGTCAAACGCAGCTTTTCTCCTTGTTTTCCCAAGTTCCATATGCCTGAAAATGTTTTCAAGAACAACAATGGCATCATCGACGACCAGGCCGATGGCAAGCACCAATCCGAGCAGCGTTAAAATATTGAGTGTAAATCCGAGAAAATATGCAGCCGTTAATGCTCCGACGATGGATACCGGGATTGCGAGAGTGGGTATGGCCGTTGCTCGAAAGCTTTTCAAAAATGCCAGCACCACCAGGACGACCAGACAAAGTGCAATGAGAAGGGTCTGTTGTACCTCGTTGATGGACTCCGTGATGAATGTCGATGAATCGTACGCAATGTCCAGCCTCATCCCTTCAGGGAGCAGCCGGATCAGATCGGGAACATTATTCCGGACGGCTGCTGCGACATCAACGGTGCTCGCCTTCGATTGCTTGACGATGCCGAGTCCGATTGCCTGATGTCCGTTATACCGGACGGCAGTTCGTTCGTCTGCAGGACCCACCGTCACGTCGGCGATATCATGAAGATGGACCACATCGTTTCCTTTTTGGGCGACGGTAATCGCGGCAAACTCGTCCGGAGTGTCAAGTTCTCCGTGCGTGCGGACGGCGAATTCCCTCCCCATTCCTTCGATTCTCCCGCCGGGAATTTCAGCATTCTCCTGCCGGATGGCGGCTTCGACGTCCTGTGTCGTCAGTCCATGGGCGGCCATCCTCTGGGGATCGAGCCAGACCCTCATGGCGTAGCGGCGCTCACCGCCGAGAATCACCGATCCGACTCCCGGCAGTCTCTGAATTTTTTCTTTCAGTACTCGATCGGCGATATCGGTCAATTCCAATCCTGAATGGGTCTGACTGGACAATGCAAGCCAGACCACGGCCTGCGCGTTCGCATCCACTTTCGAAATGATAGGATCGTCGATCTCCCGGGGAAGGTTCCCGCGAATGCGCGAGACTCTGTCGCGGACATCGTTTGCGGCTTCATCCACGTTCCGGTTCAATTCGAATTCAATGGTGATCACGGATCCTTCTTCTTTGCTTGAAGAA
>RPQN01000365.1 GCA_003819715.1 Ignavibacteriota bacterium
CAGATGGCAAAATCACCCGGACGGCAAACATCAAACTGGTGCGTGATAGTGTGGTTGTTTTCGACGGCAAAATTCTTTCTCTGAAGCGTTTTAAAGATGATGCCCGGGAAGTGCTGGCCGGATTTGACTGCGGTATCGGGATTGAAGGATATAACGATATCCATGTTGGAGACGTGATTGAGTCGTATATTATGGAGACGTTGGAAAGAAAACTGTAAGGCGCATCTATAGAGAGATAATTATGGTCATCGGTTACGGTATCATTCAATTGCGGATTCCGGAATCCGGTTCTTTGAAGGAAAAAAGAAGCGTTTTGAATAAAATTTTAAAACGCGCTCAAAATGAGTTTAACATTTCTATCGCGCAGGTGGGCGACCTGGATCGACATCAGTACGCGCAGATCGGGTTCGCACTGGTTGGCAATGAGTCCCGTTACATCAATGGCAAGGTCGACCATCTTCTCCGGTTTATCGGTGATCTCCATGCGGCGGAAGTATTAAACTCGAAAATAGAAATTATGGTGGTTTCAGATTTTCTCGAAACGGCCGATTGGGAAACAGGCAAATACGATGAATTTTAAACGGGCGGACAGAGTGGGCGAGCTGATTATGGCGGAGATGTCCGACATTCTGCTCAAAGTTGTCAAGGATCCCCGTCTGCACAACGTAACGATTACAGCGGTCAAGGTCACGGACGATTTGCGCAATGCCAAGATTTATTTTGTCGAACTAGGCAAAGACGAATTAAATGCGGAGATTCAGGAAGGCTTGAGCAAAGCCAAGGGGTTTGTGCGCCGGGAACTGGGTCATCGTCTGCAGTTGCGGTTTGTGCCGGACATTCATTTTGTGCACGATAAGTCCTTTGGCTACGGCAACCGCATTGAGAAGTTACTGGCCGAGATTGCCACACAGGAAGAGAAGCATGATTAAAGAAATACTTGCCGCAGTCTCTCAGGGAAAGAAATTTCTAATTACCGCCCACGTCCGGTTGGATGGAGATGCTCTGGGCTCGGAGTTGGCTCTGTATCTGATGCTGAAGGATTTGGGCAAGGAGGTTGTGATTTGCAACCAGGACCCAACGCCCGCGCATTACCGGTTCCTGCCCGGCGCCGATCACATTGTTCACAACCTGGGACAAGCCGAATATTATGATATCGGCTTTGTTTTGGACAGTTCCGAATTGGAGCGGGTGGGAAAGATAGCTGCTGACGTTGCCAAAATTAAGACACTTATTAATATTGATCATCATATATCCAATGAAGGCTTTTGCCGTTTGAGATTCGTAGACGCGAAGGCGAGTTCCACCGTTGAATTGCTTCACCGCCTGATGCGGAGGATGCATGTAAAGATGACGAAGGAAATCTGCACGAATCTGTACGCGGCGATTTTGACCGATACGGGCGGTTTCCGTTATTCTACCACACATCAGGAGACCCTGAGGTCAGCGGCCGACCTGGTAGAAGGCGGAGCGGATCCGCAGTGGATATCGGAAAATATATATGAAAGCGATCCGCCGGCCAAATTACAGTTGCTGGTCAGGACTCTGGAAACACTGACGCTGGATATGGAAACCAAGACTGCATCGCTTGTGGTGACTCAAAAGGATCTTCTCGATACGGGCGCGACGATGGAACTTACCGATGGCTTCGTAGATATTCCGCGGACGGTTAAAGGGATTAACATTGCGATGCTTTATACGCAGATGGGTGAGAAGCAATTTAAGTTGAGCCTGCGTTCCAAGGGCAAGGTTGATGTGGAAAAAATAGCCAGAAAATTCGGCGGCGGGGGTCATATCAATGCGGCGGCCTGTCGGATTGAAGGTGATATAGACGCGATTAAGGCTCGGGTCCTCGATGTTGTTAAGGAAGGATAGGGGTTTATGAATGGTGTTGTGGTGATTGA
>RPQN01000366.1 GCA_003819715.1 Ignavibacteriota bacterium
GAATTCTGCGCCTTTGTTTCCCCAAGTGTATCCGGCACATCAAGAAGCCCTGCAAATTTTATTCTTGCAGTCCAGTCATATTCAGGAGATGTATTCCGTAACGACAAGAGAATTTTTTCTGTTCCGACAAGCGCAAGGTCGTTCGGCATCTGGCTTGCCATTGAATTGTACGAACGCGTCATTATCTTGAGATGTCCTGTATCGAATCTGGCATTTGAATCAATGAGGTCGTTTAATTCCCCCCTGATAAAAGAATACAGAACAGTCGTCAATAATATTCCGAATGAAACGATGAGCACGGGAAACACACTTCTATGACGATCTCTCATAAGACCCTTGATCAAGAATTGTATCATGAGAATTTCCCTTTTAGAGCATCGGTCGGTTTCAGCTTCGTTATTTTATGCGCAGGCAGAAAACTGACGATGATCACGGATAAAAACAGGATCAGGCCGGTAACGATATAAAGCTGCAGTCCATATTTCGGGTAAAGGACTAAGAGGATTGCAAATTGCGTCCGTTCAATCATACTCGGCAGAACGAGGCCTTCGTTTGCCAGATATGCCAAAATCGGATAACCGTAGATCGAACCCGCAATAAACGCGAGAATACCTAACAGGAACCCTTCAATCGTAAACAGGCCAATTATACTCCATCGTGTCATACCCAGCGCCATCAGAGTTCCTATTTCCTTGCGTCGTCTGAAAATCGAAAGTACCTGAGTATCAAAAACGGCAAGGAGGGCCATTCCCAGAAGAAGGCTGAAAATAAAATTTGAATATAATCTTTTCCGGCTGATGTTGTCATTAAGGTCTTTAAGCAGGTAATTATGATCTCTGAAAATCCAGTCCCCGCTGCCCGCCGGAATTCTACTTATATTTTTTCTTAATGTAATGACGGTTGCCTGTCCGGGAATTTGTACCATGGTGCGGAGTTTTTCCAGAGGGATCCATATTTGGCCTTTGTCGATCGACGGAAGAGGTATATCGATTACCTGCACGATCTTAATATCTCCCGCGTCAAACGTTCCATTGATATTCCGCCATCTGGCACTGACATAATCACCGGCGCGCAGTCCGGTACTATTTGACATTCGAGAACCGATAAGCCCCGGAATGACATTGGCATCCGGTTCTTCGTTCAGAATGGAAACCGGAAGATTTACTATTTTCTGATCAGGATCAATGCCTTTAAGACTAACCGATTGGGATAGATTCCTTGGAAATATGGAAGCAGCAACAATTAATACAGCCGATGCATTTCCATTCCTGATCTCTTGTTCCAGGCCGGCGGGGATTTCCGAATGAGACCTTTCCAATGAAAATGAATCAAAGGGATCATAATCCTTCTGCCAGAACTGACCTCCCCCGACATTGGAGTCTATCTCGGCATCTTTAACCTGTTCCGACATCCCATCATACAGACCTTCTATCAGAATTATTAATACAAATGCTACTGAAAGTACGATGACGTTCAGCCAGGTTCTCAATCCTGAATGTATAATATTTCTGAAAGCTAATTTTATTATAAGCATTTGTATCTAAGGTGTTTAATTAAGATTGATATCATCGACAACTTTTCCATCATTAAGAACCACTTTTCTACGCAGATATCCGATAACTTTTTCATCGTGGGTTGCAAAAACGAATGTGGTTTTCAGTTCAAGATTCAGGTTCTGCATAGTCTTAAGTATGTTATGTGAATTTGCGGCATCGAGATTTGCAGTAGGCTCATCCGCAAGCACTATCTTCGGTAATTTTACCATAGCTCTCGCAACCGCAACTCTCTGGCTTTCACCTCCGGATAATTGATTGGGCCTTGAGTTTGCTTTGCTTGAAAGTCCGACCCATTCCAGAGCCCGCATAACGGCTTCTTTTCTTTCTTTTTTACTTTTCTTTAA
>RPQN01000367.1 GCA_003819715.1 Ignavibacteriota bacterium
ATATCGGAATTCAGCAATGATGAATTGTTAAGTCAATCTATTTACGATACAGTTCATCCGGATGATGTGAACAGCGTGAAATTAACGGTTAAGGAGGCCCTCGCATCGCCCGGTAAACAGATCAAGAAGGAATTCCGGAGCCTCCATAAGAACAAGCGGTGGATTTACGTGGAAAGTATTTTTTCAAACCAGTTGGACAATCCCGCCATAAAAGGAATTATTATGAATTCCAGGGATATCTCGGACCGGAAAATGGCAGAACTGAAAGAAAGAGTATATCATGACAACCTGATCTTTTTGAGCAATTCTGCACTTGAATTGCTCAGCCTTTCCTCCAGGGACCAGATTTACAATTATATAACTGAAAAACTGGGAACATTTCTTGAGAGTGCCGTGGTAATCATGACATCCTACCAGGAGGAACAGCGGCGTATTGTTATTGAAAGCGTGTCGGGTATTGCTCCTTTTGAGGAAAAACTGGAAAAGATTTTGGGTAAGCCGTTCAAAGGTATTTCCTTTCCCCTGCCAGGTATTCCTAACCTTTTTGATCATGCAGGCACCGTTATTACTCTGAAGGAAGAGCATTTTGAGAACGGATTCGGAGGTTTCACCGCCCCACAATTCAAAAGCATTAAGGAACACCTGCGGGTTCACAAAGCATATAATATCATTCTAGCCAGAGATAACAAACGGCTTGGGCACATTACCATACTTACACTGAATAAGAGCATCATTAAATTCAAGCATATTATTGAAACGTTTGTTCACCAGGTCTCCGTTGCCCTGCATCGAAGCCAGCTTGAATATGAACTGGTGAAGGCAAAGGACAAGGCAGAGGAATCCGATAAGCTTAAAACCGCATTTCTTGCCAACATGTCTCATGAAATCCGTACCCCGATGAACGGGATCCTTGGCTTTGCAGAAATGCTGAATGACAATTCGCTGAGCACCACCAACCGGAAAAAATACCTGGAGATCATAAACAGCAATGGCAAAATGCTGATCAACCTCATCGATGATATCATCGATTTTGCCAAAATAGAATCGGGACAGGTAAATATTGTGCAGGATGATATTTCACTGAATAACCTGCTGAATGTGGTACATTCTACCTTTTTAACCAGCAGGCTGAAAAAGGACAAATCAAAGGTGAAAATTATTACAAAGAAGGCGTTTCCCGATGAGAAATCCTATATAAGGACTGATCCGATCCGCCTCAGGCAGATACTGATGAACCTTGTGGGCAATGCGATCAAGTTTACCCATAAAGGATACATTGAGTTTGGCTATGATCTGGCTGAAAACCATATGCTGCAGTTTTATGTAAAGGATACCGGCATAGGTATTTCAGGGGACAAACTGCAGATCATTTTCGAACGGTTTATGCAGGCTGACAGTTCCCCTTCGAGAAAATACGGTGGTTCCGGACTGGGACTGGCAATATCAAGGGGACTCGTGGAACTGTTGGGTGGAAGGATGTGGGCTGAATCCACACCGGATGTGGGATCTGTATTCTATTTTGCAATACCGTTTGTATCGGTGACCAGAAAAGAAGAAGAAAGACCGGAAAACAATCATCCCAAAACAAAATACAGCTGGGAGGGTAAAAAGTTCCTGATTGCAGAAGATGATAAGTTCAGTTATAAGTTTCTGGAGGGCTTCCTGAAACAGACCAAGGCAGATGTGATGCGGGCCGCTGATGGCAGGGAGGCTGTTGAAATATGCCGGAATAATACCGATATTGATCTCGTACTGATGGATATACAGATGCCTGAAATGAACGGCCTTGAAGCTACCACTGCCATAAAAAAGTTCCGCAAAAACATGCCTGTAATTGCCCAGACAGCCAATGCGATTAAAAAAGA
>RPQN01000368.1 GCA_003819715.1 Ignavibacteriota bacterium
CAAAATGAAAATAGCTCTGAATAAAAACGACAAAGCCGCTGAAGAAAAATGCATACCGGGTAAAAAAGAATACCAGGGACAACCATGGGCGTTCCCGGCTCAAGCTATTCAGGGTTAATCCGACAATCAGCAGGAGACTGACGCTGTATAACAAAATGGCAAATCCCCGGCTCTCGCTCCATTTTCGCTTCGCGGGGAAAAACAGGAAAAAACGCACCAGCGGCGGAGGTGCGAGAATTGAAATGATGACGAATGACACTCCGAGCACTGCGAATCGCCAGGTAGGATCGTTCCGGGGATCTAAATTAAATGCAGCGAAGCCGAAAAAAAGCATGGAACAAATACAGTAGCGGGCGAACATCCGCTGGATTTTCCCCTGCGGCTTGACGATGACGACCACATACCCGACAAGCAAAAACCCCAGCCCAAAAAGGAACTGGCTTAAATAGCCAAGATTAATGTACTTGAGGATGAGAATTCGGACATTAAATTGAGCGCCATTCCGTTCAATCGTATACTCCGTGTACGAGCCGGCAAGCTTATTAATCATCGACTGTGCATCATTCGCATTTTTAAAGTGCCGGCCGTTAATCTTCAACAGGACATCGCCGTCTTTGATCCCAGCATGTTCGCTCACGCCGTTCCGTACGATATCTTTTATAAGAAGTTTTGTACTGTCCTTATCGACCCACCGGCATTGATCATTGCCGGTCACCCGTTCAAACATCTGGACGGAAAAATTGAAAAGGCAGAGACTCAACACAACCAGTGTTATGAGCGTGTAGAGGATTCTGACGGAACGCTGTGATAATTTTGAGAAAGGATTTGTCATAGGGTTTCTCGTTCTCTATCAGCCGTTCATTTCGTTGCCGTTATAACTCATCTTCTTCTAAAGAAATACGATATGGAAGAATGAATTGTTACCTGACGCTGGAATATGAATACCATTGGGATTCCTGAGTATTCCGAGCAAATTAATTACGCACCACCCCGGCAATCGGATAACCGATACTGAAGTACAGAACAAAAGGACCGAAGCTGACCGGACGGTTCGAGAGGTCTTTTCGAAGATAGAAACTCCGGCCGAGAGAAAAATCCGCAGGGCCGATCGGTGTATTCAATCCGAGGGTAACACCAAGCCCATGCTTGAAATCCTCCAGGTGCATTTCTTCCGTCTTCGTCCAGACCGCCCCCAAATCATACCGTGCCTTAAAATAGGCATCAAAAAATATTGAAAACGGAAGTTTATACTGATATTCCATGCTCGCGACGAGCAGCTGCTTCCCCCGGGCATTGTCTTCCCGGAATCCGAAGAAATTATCCTGCCCGCCAATCGAAAATTGTTCGCTGATCGGGAGGGTTTCATCCGCAACACCGATCATCACCCGCGGATGGAGTGTATGGTTCTTGACGATGGTCTGATATTTTTCATACGAGAAAAACATTTTCGTGAATCCGACGGCATTGACCAGTTTTATTAATGCGGATTCATAGGAGAAATGAATGACGATGCCGTCCGTCGGGTAGGGGAATTTATCCTGGGTATCGACATTCGTTCCAAACCGGATGGATGAGATGTTGTATTCCTGGTTCGAAAACGGCCGGTCGTTGATCGTAAAATCCTGGTTGTAAATATTATACACCTTGTGCCGTTCCACTCTTCCTTCAATGGTCACACTGCCGAGGCGTTCAAGCTGCGTTCCGAAACTCACCAACCCACCCTGACGGACTTCCCGATACTCTCCTGTCTTATCGCGTTGAAACAAATAGGGATCATTTGATTGTACATCATCATAGACATTCACATCGCGAACAAAAACATACCCTTTGAAACCAAACGTTAAGTAAGAATTG
>RPQN01000369.1 GCA_003819715.1 Ignavibacteriota bacterium
ATTCTGGCATACGATCTGCTCTTGTTCCTTCTTTTTCAAAGTTTAATCTTACAATGCAACGTATCTGTGGAATCTCTTTAAGCATATTATGACCCTCGTATACTAGGTTGTTAATCCATACATCACAAGGTTTGTCTTGAACTCCAAGATTCATTCTAACTACTGAATTAAATTTAGTATAATCAATAGTTCCTATTTTCTCACCATTACCTATTAGTAAAACATTCTTGCCTTTAAAGTATTCGTATGGGTTAAACATTTCTAATTACTGCTGTGTTAGGTTTTAAGTGTTCGTGCATTTCAATAGTGTATGGTTTGTGTAGCAAGGCAAATGATTTAACTCTATCAGCATCATGTACTACTACTGTGTTAGTATGTTCTAATATGTTGTTAAGATGTTTAATTCTATCTCTTACAAATTGTTCATGGTCTAAAAAGCACATTCCAAATCTTTGTGTTAATGGTATCTCTTGCTTAAAGTCTATTTGTATTTGCTGATAATGTGAACCGATTAAATAGTCAAATCTTCTAGCCCAGTTTATATCCTGCACAAATCCTATTAACTTAATTCCTTTAGACTTAGCTATCTCAACTAACAATGGTGTAGAATAATAACCACAACCAGTTTCCATTATATCTTGATTAGATTTTAAAGCTTCTTGGATTAATACTTGTTGATGTGTTGCGTAAATATCTATGAACTGTTTTTCTTCCACCATATATCTATCTATGTTTAGTATAGCTTGATTATCATTTGTTAATAAATAATCAACTTTAGATAGACCATATTGTTTAAATGTATTCCAAATAGATGTTCCTATTTCTACTGCCTTGTCAAAGTCTCTATAAACTAAACAATCAATATGCGTATATCCTTTATCAATAGCTGTCTTTAATCGCTTATTACCAAAGATACAAATTAAGTTATCACTAGCCCAGACTATTAATGGGTTAAATAGGTTATCAATATCAGGTAATGTTTTTAATCGCCGATTTGCTAGATTGTCATTCAGATATAAGTTATCTCGTTCTGATCTAACCTTTAAGTGTAACCAATTCTCAAACTGATTTGAATACTTAACGTATTTAATTGGTACGGAGATTATGCTTGGATTCCTGTTCTTGCTTACGAATCTTTTCTCTAATAATGTTTTTTCCATCTTCTCCTGTCCAATGAATTGTCTTGGCTATATCATTATTCTTGCCTAATCTTAAACCATGATATTCATTTGGTATTCTGTTTATCTTAAACTCATGTTGTACTTTAGCAAAAGCTTCTTGATCTGATCTCTCTTGTCTCATCTCACATCTATCAAACCATTTTTTTAGAACTTGTTTATTGTTTATGCCGACTATTCCTGTTTGCCATCTATCTGATCTAACTGCATGGTCTTTGCTCATAAGGTAATCGCAGTCATCTAGCATATCAAACATATCAGATATATCTGCTTTGATTTCTATGTCGCAGTCTATCCAAATGATTTTATCTGCTGGTACTTTTTCTATTGCTTTAGGTTTATAAAACCAAGTTCTACCATCAGATGCAACTAGGAATGAATTAGGATATTGTTTTAAGAAGCCGAAGTTAGCTATGTATAATGGAATCTTAATATGCTTATGGTAGCCATCTAAAAACCAATCAAGTATGTCTGTGAAGTTATTATCGCAACCAGTTACAAAAGCTTTCATAATTGAATCTTAACAGTATTCGTATAAACATTGAACCAGTCTGATGAGTAATCACAATCCTCATACTTCTCAAAATAACAACCACCTTCTGTAAAGTGTATGTTCTTAGCTTCTGTGTTATGTGGGTATTCGCCAACTAACCAATTCCATTCTAAAGG
>RPQN01000370.1 GCA_003819715.1 Ignavibacteriota bacterium
ATAAACGGACTCGCGGCAATCGTCGAAGGGACGATGGGACAGAGCCCCCTGTCGGGCAGCCTGTTCCTATTCGCGAACCGTCAGCGATCAGTCCTTAAGGCCGTATATTGGGACCGTAACGGTTTTTGCCTATGGCTGAAGCGACTTGAGAAAGATCGTTTCCCCTGGCCCGACGACGAGGAAACGGCGCGGGAGATTACGAAGGACGAAGTGGCGATGCTCCTGCGCGGGATCGATTTTTGGCGCGAGCACAAAGAGCTACGATATAAGACTGTGTTATAATGCTGCATGAGCAACGACGCGATCAGCGGAATCATGATGCACTCCCGCGATACGATCGAAGATGTTCTTGGAGAACTCAAGCTCCTTCGGGCCGAGAATCAAGAACTGAAGCGGCAGAACCTCCTACAAGCCGAAGAGATCAGGATCATGAAGCTGCGCCGCTACGGCCCCAGCTCCGAGAAACTCACTGGCGAGGATGGGAGGCAGGGACTTCTGTTCGACGAGGCGGAGCTGTATAGCCGGGATGACGGCGAAGAACCCGCCGTCGAGCTGGTGCGGATCACGAAGACGACCTACGCGAGACGTAAGCGCGGCCGGAAGCCGATATCGCCGAGCCTAAAGCGAATCGACGTCGTCATCGACCTGAGCGAGGAAGAGAAGTCAGTCGGCGAAGGCCGCGAGCTCATCCGGATCGGCGAAGAGACATCTGAGCAAGTCCACGAGGTTCCGCAGAAGTACATCGTGATCCGGACGATCCGGCCGAAGTACGTCGTGCGGGCCATAGGCGCGGTGGCCGGTGAAGGCGAAAATGGGTCCGAGATCCGCGTGGCGGCCCTGCCGCCGCGAATCCTTCCTCGGAGCATCGCGACTCCCTCGCTCCTTACGGCGGTGCTCATCGGGAAGTTCTGCGACGGCCTTCCGTTCTACCGTCAGGAGAAGATTTTCGCTCGGCATGGACTGGGAATAAGCCGCCAGGACATGGCCAACTGGGCCATAGCCGTGGCACAGAAGCTCGGGGGCCTTATCCAGCTCATGAAAGCCGAGCTGCTCGCGAGCCCCTACCTGCATAACGACGAGACCTATTTCCAAGTCATGGACGAACCGGGCAGGGCTAACACGACGAAATCGTACATGTGGGTCACGACGGGCGGGACAAATGGGCACAGGGTCGCGCTGTATCAGTACTCACGAACGCGCAACGCTTCGTTTATCAAGGAGTTCCTCGCGGAATACCGGGGCTTCCTGCAGACTGACGGCTACGAGGGCTATACCGCGATCGGAGAGAAGGACGGGATCGTCCACGTCGGATGCTGGGCGCATGCCCGGCGGAAGTTCGTCGACGACTATAAGACCAGTCACGATCAGAGCTCGTCGACCGAGATGCTCACCCTGATCCGGATGCTCTACGATATCGAGCGCGATCAGCGAAAGACCTTCTTCGGGGAAGGCGGATCGAAGGACGAGGCTGCCTTTCTCGCCGCCCGGAGGGAGGCTGCGACGCCCATCCTAGAGCGGATCGACGCATTCCTTTCGACGAAGGCCACCGAGGTCCCGCCGCAGACCCTCCTGGGGAAGGCAATAACGTATACGCGCGGTATGTGGCCCCGACTCGTCCGTTACCTCGACTCATCTTATCTCACGCCCGACAATAACGAGGCCGAGCGAGCCATCCGGCCCTTTACGGTCGGCCGCAAGAACTGGGTCATCTCCGGAGGTCCCCGTGGCGCCTTTTCAAGCGCCGTCCTGTATTCGATCATCGAGACCGCGAAACTCTCCGACCTGGAGCCCTACTACTACCTTCGGCACTTCCTG
>RPQN01000373.1 GCA_003819715.1 Ignavibacteriota bacterium
AGGACTGGCTGTGCATCAGCGTTGCCGTGTCCGCCCCGAGGATTTGGGCGCCCTCGTAGCGCCCGTTTTGGAGGTGCGCGATCATAAAGTGATCCATGTCAGTGGCCGTGGCGCTGATGGACCCGTCGGGCGCGGTGCCATCGTAGGAGAAGGGAATTGGCTCGTACCCGCCGTTCACGTATTGATAATCCACGGCCAGATCCCCTATCAGATGATCCGGAATCGGTTCCCAGGCGGTCGTCCGGTTCATGGACAGCGGATCGAGAATGTTCTCTTGGACGTATTGCTCGTAGGGCATGCCGGAGATCTGGGTAACGATATACCCGGCTAGATTCGCACCGTAGTTGGAGTAAGCGGAAATTTTTCCCGGCGGGCGTACACGCGCCGGCATGTGTTTTTCCAGATACTCGCCCAGCGACGGAATTTCCTGCTTGCTGCGCGCGAAAATACCGATGTTTTGATCCTCAAACCCGGCCGTGTGCGCCATCAGATCCAGGAGCGTGATCGGTTCCGGAAAGGTGCTGGGAATTTTAAAGGCGGTCAGATAGGTGTTGACGTCAGCATTCAAGTCCAGCTTGCCCTGCTCCACCTGCTGCATCACCGCCGTCCAGGTGAAGAGTTTTGTGATGGAGGCGATACGCACGAGCGATTTTTCCGGTTGGAAAGGAATGCGCTTCTCCAGGTTGGCATATCCATATCCCTTGCAGAAAAACTGTTCGCCGTCTTTGACCACGGCGATGACACCACCAGGAATATGGTAGCTTTCCATTTGCCTCACCGTGATCTCATCGAAGAAGGCCTCCAACTCTGCCGGATCCGTCGGTCCGGGCGGAGCAAATCCCAGACGCTGGGCAGGGTCCGTCAAGCTCCATTGCGTATCGGCCGAAACGGGACCGTTAACCGAAACCAACCATCCGATGGACAGGGTTAGGCAAAGAATAGTCTTAAGAAACACTTGTCCCATGATCGTTATCCCTTTATATATTCCAAAATATTTTTCGGGTAAATGAAGAATACTACCTAAAATCATTAGACAGTATGAAATAATATTTGTTTCATAATGGGCCGCCCAACGGCGTGCGCTTCAGCGGTTTGGCCGGCTGTGCAGGACTAGGACTAGTATACATTATCCCCCACCAAAGAACATACCAACGAAGACACCAAGCCAAAGGCCACGTCGGCATAACGCGCTGGTTGGGCGGTGTTTACTGTATCGCACTAACCTTTTTCAATATATTTCGAAGCGTGTTTTTATCGTAAAGTGCGATATTCTTTCAACAGTTCATCCGCAAGCACCTTTTCGGAATGGGTTTCCTCATAACATGAAGAGGTCCAGGTACTTGTGCATTTTCCCCATTCGCTTTTCGGAACAATATAGCCTATATAACCATCTGTCAAACTAAAAAACATCTTATATCTATCGTGGAGCAGAGCATTAACTTGGTTCCCGAATGAGCTTAAGGATTCACCGGGTATGGTTAGGATTTGCGCCTCCCCCAGATCAATTATCGAAATCTTCGGCACCCATTCTAATCTTTTAGTGTAAACTTTTATTTTTATATTTATGCGATTAGTCCATGATTGGAGAGATAGAATATCTTCGGCTAGGGAGAGACCGAATCTTTCGGCCTGGCCGAAAGTACCACCCG
>RPQN01000374.1 GCA_003819715.1 Ignavibacteriota bacterium
AAACCGTACAGGAGATATGCGACCGATGGAAGAAGTAATCATCACCATTGCAGTTATGTTCATTGGCGCAATCATTGGCATCGGCGGCATTATTTTGCTATTGCATCTTTTTGCTGATTAGACATTGCGTTCAAAGTGTGGGCAATCCACCAGATTAGAAAAATGTCCACCCCAGCGATTCTTAGGGTGCAGGCTTTCCCAGTAAATTCCCAACGGTTCAATGGTGGCCTTGTCCCAAATAATCTTTCCATCTTTAAAAAAGTTCAGGTCAATGGCGCAGCGTTTTAGGTGGATTGACTTCATGGTCTTGGATCGACCAGTTTTAAAGTAAATAGCCTGTTGTTCTGGTGTGCGGGATAGTTCCCCGCCAGTGACCATAAAACCTTGATCTGTGGCGTACTGGATCAGCTTGCAGGCATCAAGTAAGAATGCGGCTTGTTCAGTGCTTAAACTCATTTTTTCCTCATTTCTGCTAACTTTTCTACCGTTCTGCCAGCAAAATAAGCCCCCATAATTAACTGTCCCCAGCCCCCCAAAAGGGTGACATAAGATTCATTGGCGTTATGACCAAAAGCTGACATCATGGCAAACACAAAATAGCCCGTAAAGATAGCTATAAGGCTCATGGGTCGAATATTTTTTGAAAGCCAAGAGTCAGAAGCCATATCCGCTGTCCAGCGGTCGGTCACGTTGTCTGCGTCACTCTGGGCGGCTTTTGCCAACAGGTCAAGTTCAGCCAGTTCCATTTTGGCTTTTTCAATGCCCAATTCCATTAGGCGTTCTTCATGTTCAAACTGAAGCTGGCGTAGCTTGCTGACATCTTCAGGGGTAGGGTTGTCAGGAATTTTTACGCCCAAAGTGTTTTCAACAACTTGTTTGCCTTTGGCTTGGATGGCGCTTGACAGCAGGCCCAACCCGTTCTGGGCAAGACTACCCAACAGTGATGCGACTATGGGAATCATTTCTTTTCCTCCAATTGAATAATAAGGCGGCGAATAATGGCCTGCTGTTGTTTGTTTTCTTGTAGTACAACAAGCATATCAAAGTACATTGAAGCCATCAAGTATAAGAACAGCGGCAGAATCAGCATCACCGCAATCAGTGAAATCAAAAAAACTATTTGTCCGTTGTCATTTGTTTTATCGACCACAACAGGAGGTGGAGGTATATAGTAACTAGGAGAACCGCCGCTATTATTAGGGCTTTGTCTTGCAGATTGCTTATTGTTTCTTTGCGTTGCCATTTGCGCTGCATCTCCAATTGGCGGTCAAGTTCAATTTGCTTTTCGTTTTCCTCGTTCAGTTTTTTATATTCTTCCTCAAACCGCGACCAAACTGCACCAAGTGCTGGGTCTGTGTGGTAGATCAAAAACTCGCGCAATTCTACTGACTGCCGTTCCAATTCAATCTGGTGAAACACATTCTCTAATGCCTGTGCTTTCATTGATTTTGTTTTGGGCGGGTCAAGTTCTTGTTTTTTGACTTCTTTTTTTATTTCCTCATGAGAGTCAAAGAATTGCCCAATAAAACCAGATATTTCCTTGGTTATCTTGTAAAGGTCTGTACCCGCAGCTTT
>RPQN01000375.1 GCA_003819715.1 Ignavibacteriota bacterium
CATCCGGCGCATGGTCACAAACGCAGAAAGCAGATTTCCGCACCACGGAAACAAAAGTTGCAGATCTGTTGATGAAACTTCCGCCCGGGGACTCCGCCGGTCTTGATACATTGATGGCTGAACTGGCCTCGCTGGGGGAAGATGCCATTGCAGGGATTGCCATGAACCTGGTCCCGCCGGGAAAGGGTAACGATGCCGTCTTCCGGTATGCCCTCAGTGGACTTGCGAAATATGTTTCACGGGAAAGGGACAGCGATGGGATGAAAAGAAGCTCCCGGGCATTCTGTAAAGCCCTTGAAAATGCAAAAGACGGGGAGGTTAAGGATTTTCTCTTGCAGGAATTGCAATATGTTGCAGGTAATGAGGCTGTACCGTTTGTCAGCGGTTACCTGCCCGACAAGCGGCTTTGTGATCCCGCAGCCCGGGTTCTGGTCCGGATCAACACCAATGAATCAAACATTGCGCTGGTCATGGCGCTTCATTATGCAGATCCTCCTCAACAGACCATCATTGCCCAGTCCCTTGGAGTTACACGGTATCTTGCGGCGATTCCCAAACTGACGGAACTGGCTGCAACATCCGATGTAATGCTGAAGAAAGCTTTGCTCCGGGCACTTGCTGAAACCGGAGACCTCCAAAACGCCACCTTTTTGTCTTCGGAAGCGGCAAAAGCAGGGTACACCTATGATCTTCCGGATGCAACCGGATCTTTTCTGCTTTTCCTGAAAAAAGCGGCTGAAAACGGCAACGCAGCTTTTGCAGCAAAAAAATGCCGGGCGATCATTCAGGATAAAGCGGTCCCGGTCCATACAAAGTCGGCAGCTCTGCAAATCCTGGCGCACGCAGCAGGTCAGAAAGCAATTCCCGACCTGATGAGAGCACTTAAGTCGACCGACAAAGCCTTCAGGATGGCTTCCGAATCCTTGCTGGACGATCTGGCTTTTCCGGAAATCACTGCCTCCATCCGGAAAATGGCCGGAAAAACAAAAAACAGTGAATTGAAAGCCGAACTGATCACCCTCCTGGCCGGTAAGGGGGATATTCAGACTTTCCCGCTGGCCAAAGAACTTATGAATTCAGCAGACAAACGGGTCACACTGGCAGCTATTCATGCAGCGGCCAGACTGGGTAAGGCTGAGGCTATTGAACCGATTCTGGGCACAATGGTAACGGGAGATGAGGCTATCATAGCTGCGGCCGTAACTTCTTTACTGACGATCGGAGGGGAAGAGGTCGCTGCTGCAGCAGCTTCAGCGATCCCTCAGTTTTCCGGCGCTGCACGCGCTGCATTAATCGATATGATTGCCAAAAGAAAGGATGACCGTTATGCCGGCCTCATCTATGCAGAAACCGGGAATTCCGATCCCGGTGTCAGGCTGGCAGCCTGTAAAGCGCTTTCTTCAATTGTAAAGAAGGGCGATGAAAAACGGATTGCCGGATTGCTCAACCAGGCTGCGGAAGAAGAAGAAATTTCCGCATTACAGGATGCCCTTTTTGCGGCTATCCGGGATCAGCGTACAAAATCAGGGCAG